>WQTX01000001.1 GCA_009786075.1 Bacteroidota bacterium
AGCCAAAAATTACACGTTGTAGGTAAATCTTATTTTACCGACAACGTCGGCATCGGCTACTCCAACCCTACTGTAAAACTTGATGTAAACGGCATTGTTCGNGCCCACGAAGTAAAANTATGCCTTACCCAAGGCTGCGATTACGTATTTGAAAAAGATTACAAACTCATGCCTTTGAGNGAATTAAGCACATTNGTAAAAACCAANAAACACNTGCCCGAAGTAGCTCCAGCGGCAGTAATGGAAAGCGAAGGCATAAATCTGAGCGAAATGAATGCGTTGTTGTTGAAAAAAATTGAGGAATTGACTTTGTATATTATTCAACAAAACGAAGAATTGCAAAAACAAAACAATGAAATACAAATATTGAAAACTAAAATACAGAATTGATATGAAAACAAATATTTTAAAAATCGCAACACTTCTACTAATTTTTGCAACTCTTTTAAGCGGTTGCAAAAAAGAAGAATTTATTGAATTTACCGAATTTCAACTATTTGAATTTGGTTGTAATTGGAAAAACACAAAACAAGATGAAGTTATTATTATTAACAGCACCACAGAATTAGAAAAATATACTGATTGTACGTATGGCGAATATCCCGAAATTGATTTTTCAAAACATACGTTATTGCTGGCAAGTGGTTGTACCAGTTCTGGCATTCATTGTATTTCAGCAAAAGAATTACAACAACTCTCAGCAAAAAAATATAAATTGAATGTTGAAATAACTTTAAATGATGCTGCTGCTGTTGAAAAATGGACGATTGCACTTATAACAAATAAATTAAGCAATACAAGTAAAATAAAATTAAATACAACAATTATAAGGCCATGAAAAAGAAAAAATATTTAATTACGTTATTGCTTTTACTATCGTTTGGGGGGCTAAATGCCCAAACACTATATTTCTATTATTATAAAGGAGAAAAACAATATTTAGAATTGGATACAAAGCACATTTTTGTTTCGATTGCAAAAGAAACACCAGAAAATATATTTACTTCAAATAGTTTGCGACAGCAGCCACTGCGTAGTGATGTCTCAGAAAAAATACAATCAAGAACTAATTATAGACGATTTTGGACGAAATTAAGTATTGAAGATAGTTTATCGAATGAAGCATATTTAGTAAAACTGTCGGAAATCAAAAACAAAAGAAACGATATTATTGTTGCTCCTTATTTTAAAAACCAATATCAAGATGGAATTGGTTTGTCAAATTTCTTTTATGTAAAATTAAAATCATTAAATGACACTATTTTACTCAGGCAAAAAGCCGAAAAAGAACAAGCATTTATTGTTTATCAAAATCACTTTATGCCTTTATGGTTTGTCATGAGTGTTACAGAAAAATCGAAAAATAATGCAATGGAAATAGCGAATCGTTTCTATGAATCCAATTTGTTTCAATATGCCGAACCTGATTTAATGGTTGATGATAATGTCAATTGTGTAAACGATACGTTTTTTTCGCAACAATGGGGATTGCAAAATACAGGACAAAGTGGAGGAACAAGTGGAATTGATATAAAAGTGTGTGAAGCGTGGCAAATATCAACAGGTTCCAATGTTATTGTTGCTGTTCTTGACCATGGAATTGATTTAACACATCCTGATTTAATTGATAATATACATCCATTAAGTTTCGATTGTGACAACGGAACATCACCTCAGGTTGTTAGAGGAAATCATGGTACTGCATGTGCAGGAATCATTGGTGCAGTAAGAAATAATACAGATGGGATTGCTGGTGTGGCTCCTAATTGCGAGTTAATGTCTATTAGCTCTTCTCTTTCGGGGACACCAACTGACCGAATGCAAAGAGCAGATGGGATTAATTGGGCATGGCAGAATGGAGCTGATGTTATCAGTAATTCATGGGGGGCTTCTGTTCAACATCAAGTAATAGATGACGCAATTGAAAATGCAATAACACAAGGTAGAAATGGAAGAGGTTGTGTTGTTATTTTTGCTTCGGGTAATGATAATGCATCAACTGTTAGCTATCCTGCAAGTTTGCCAAATGTTATAGCCGTTGGAGCTATTGATAGATGTGGTATTAGAGCAGGGAAAAAAGACATTACAGGTTCATGTGACCCATGGTGTTCAACATGTCAGCCGGGTAGTACTTATGGTTCTGATTTAGATGTTGTTGCACCGGGTTCTAGTGTTTATACAACTGATAGACAAGGTTCTGCTGGTTATAATACTACAAACGGAACTGCAGGAAATTATTATAATGATTTTGGAGGAACTTCTGCTGCCTGCCCGTTTGTAGCAGGTGTCGCAGCTTTGATATTATCGGTAAATCCTTGTTTAACATGGGAGGAGGTGCGAGAAATTATATCTTCGAGTTGCGATAAGGTATCGTCTGCTCGATATTGTTATGCAACCACTGCAGGTCGCCCTTATGGTTCATGGAATAATCAAGTTGGTTATGGATTAGTAAACGCACATAAAGCCATTTTAAAAACGTATAATATACAACCTACAACTATTTCAAATATTAGCGGAACCGACCAAGGTAATATTACTTTAAACTGGGATTTAAGTGTAAGTGGATGTTCGGGTTTTGTCCCTGGAATTTATTTAAGCACAAAAAGACATGAAGTACGAGCAACGGTAAACTATCCTTATACAATATCGCCTACAATATCTGCAACCTCCAATGGACTGTCGGGAGCAAATCCAAATTATGGAGGAAATTTTGTGCAAATAATGGATACTACCGAAACTTCGGCAACTTTACGAACATTTGTGTATGAGGCTAAATATAATGTAAATGGGCAGATAGTAAATACATGGGTACCTGTTTCGCCAGCAAATGTGCGTTTTGCAGTTACGATTTATCCTAATGTTGGTACAGAATTTAAACTTCAAAATAGGAACGAAACTACTTCAACATCGTATCATGCAATAAACAATATTTCGGCAGGTAAAAATGTAACTTCTTCCGTACCGACAGGAAATTATACCGTAAAAAGTGGAGCTAATGTTACATTTCGTGCAGGAAATAGTATAATTCTTTCCGATGGATTTAAAGCCGAATCCGGCTCAACATTTAGGGCATATATTGCACCGTTTTTTACATGTACTTTTTCTTTAAAATCGGCACCGGTAATACCTGATTCTGATTCTTTACCTTTTATTTCCAATTTTACGGTAGAAAAAACTACCTTGTTGGAAAATGAAATAATAGAAACGGAAAAACCATACCTCAAACTCTTCCCAAATCCTGTAATAAACGACGTAAATATTGAATACAAATTAATCAACGTTACCGAAATAGTAGAAATTACCTTGCACGATAGCAACGGTAAACTTGTGTATAAACTTAACAATAATGCTCCTCATGAAGCAGGAATTTATACTATTGCTTTGCAAAGTGCTAATTTGCCAGCAGGTATATATATTTGTACATTAAAAACCGATAAGCAGGTATTTACAGAGAAATTTGTAAAACAATAAAGTATTCACTCAAAAAATAATCATACAATGAAAATGAAAAACATTTTCGTAATAATATTAGCAATGAGTTTAATGTTTTTTTCATCTTGTTGCAAAAGTCCCTATCCTATTGCCGGAGTAATGGTGTCTTATCCAGACCTTTCAGATTCAGAAACTCTTAAAGCAATCCGAACTAATAGGAGCAATCTATCTATTATTGTTGATACAATAAATTTAGGGGATTTACACTTATACAATAATTTTTCAGCATTTATTGAATTTAATATCAACTCTCCAAATTATATCATTTTTGTAGAAAACACATCGTATATTGACACGATTTCAGATATAATGTTTGAAAGAAAGAAAGGTTGTAGTTGTAAAGAAAAAATAATAAATTTTGAGTATAAATTTAATGGTCAGAAACAAACAAAAACAGATGATAGGATAATAATAAGGTAACGATTCTATTTTAAGTTACCCCTGTTTGGCGCAAGTTTAGCGATAGCATAACTTGTGTCGATACAGAACAAAGAAAAAATAACCTTTAAATAAATAAAATATGAAAACAATTAAACACCTCATTTTTAGCGCATTATTAGCATGTATTGCTGCAAATTCATTGTATGCCCAAGAGAATACTCACCAAAAAGCATATTTGGGCGTAGGAACCGGATTTGATTATGGCGGTTTTGGCTTAAAAGTTGAAATTTTACCGATAAAACACGTTGGAGTATTCGGTGGCTTAGGTTATAATCTATTGTCGCTTGGCTGGAATCTTGGAGGTACTTTCAAAATCCTTCCCGACAGCAAAGTGTCGCCCAATTTAATGCTTATGTATGGTTATAATGGCGTTTTTAAAGGTACCGATAAATATTCCGAAAAATACAATATGACTTCTTACGGACTAACAACCGGAGTAAATCTCGATATTAAACTTGGAAACAAAGGGCATAAATTGAGTTGCGGATTATTTCTTCCGTTCCGTTCCGGAAAATTCCAAGACAATTATGATGCTGCAAAAAACGACCCAAATATGAAAGTTAGTGATTTGCCGCCGGTTGCATTTAGTATTGGGTTTAATTTTGCTTTATAAAGTTTGCGTCAATGTCTGAATTTCTCGTTCGGTTTAGGCTCTTTTGGCACCTGTTGCACAACTAAACGGCTATTAAAATAAATCAAGAACATTTTGTGTAATTCGCTGATATTTAGCATCTTTATGCAAAGATAAATACCGTTAAACTTTTACAAAGAATTTTCCATAACATTTCTAAAGTTTAGAATCATAAGTGTTCAAAACTTTGGAAATGTTTTTTTGTATTCTACACGCTATTCGTAATTAATTTAATATTTTTGTGTTTCAAAAATTTATACTATGAATACAATTGTCGATAAAGAATATTTTTCCGAAAATGTTGTAAAACTCGAAGTAGAAGCCCCATTGATAGCCAAAGCTCGCAAAGCCGGTCATTTTGTGATAGTGCGTGTAGGCGAAAAAGGCGAACGCATTCCCTTAACCATTGCCGATAGCGATACGGAAAAAGGCACAATTACGCTTGTGGTGCAGCAAGTGGGCGTGTCGTCGCTCAAATTGTGTAACCTAAACGTTGGCGATACTATTACCGATGTAGTTGGTCCACTGGGAAAAGCTACGCATATTGAAAATTTTGGAACGGTGGTGTGTGCCTGCGGTGGCGTGGGCACTGCGCCAATGTTGCCTATTGTAAAATCATTGAAAGAACACGGTAATAAAGTAATTGTGGTGCTGGCTGCACGAACAAAAGATTTGATTATTCTTGAAGAACAAATGCGCCGCTATGCCGACGAAATTGTGATAATGACCGACGACGGTTCATACGGTAACAAAGGCTTGGTTACCAACGGCGTAGAAATGGTTATTCAGCGTGAAAAAGTTGATATGTGTGTTACTATTGGTCCGGCTGTGATGATGAAATTTGTGAGTCTGCTCACGAAAAAATACGACCTTCCAACCCTTGCATCGCTCAATACTATTATGGTGGATGGCACCGGAATGTGCGGAGCCTGCCGTGTAAGCGTAGGTGGAAAAACCAAATTTGTATGCGTCGATGGTCCCGAATTTAACGCTCACGAAGTAGATTTCGACGAAATGATGATGCGCCTTGACGGTTACAAAGAACAGGAACAAGAAGCTATGCGAAAAATTAAAAAATGTTCGAGTTGTGATTTTTAAACTTAATTGAACGCAGATGACACGGATAACGCGGATTTTCGCAGATTTTTTAATATAAATCCGTGCTAATCCGCGTCATCTGCGTTATCCGCGTTCAAAAAAACTTTTGATAAATCAGTAAAAATAAAACCCTTATGAGAAACAATACATGGCGAGTAGAATTGCGCAACGCAATGAAAGCAAAAGATAGAACCGATATACCACGAGTACACATGCCTGAATTAGAGGCTGACGTGCGCAACAAAAACAACGAAGAAGTTAACCTTGGTTTGACTTTGGAAATGGCGCAACGAGAGGCACAACGCTGCTTGGATTGCGTAAAACCAACCTGTATGAATGGTTGTCCGGTAAATATTGATATACCGGCGTTTGTAAAGAATATAGAACGAGGCGAAATACTTGAAGCTGCTAAAGTTTTGAAACAAACATCGGCATTGCCTGCGGTGTGTGGACGTGTGTGTCCGCAAGAAAAACAATGCGAGGCTGAGTGTATTCATGTGCGCATGGGCAAAGAATCGGTTGCTATTGGTCATTTGGAGCGTTTTGCTGCCGACTATGAACGTGAAAGCGGCACTGTTTCGGTTCCCGAAGTAGCGCCTGCTAACGGATTTAAAGTTGCTGTTGTGGGTAGCGGTCCTGCCGGATTGTCGTTTGCCGGCGATATGGCAAAATTCGGCTACGATGTAACTGTTTTTGAGGCTCTGCACGAAATTGGCGGTGTGTTGAAATACGGTATTCCCGAATTTCGTTTGCCTAACAAAATTGTTGATGTGGAAATTGACAATTTGCGAGCAATGGGCGTGGAATTTGTAAACAATACTATTATTGGAAAAACCATAAGTGTAGAAGATTTGCAAAACGAAGGTTTTTCGGGGATTTTTGTGGGTAGTGGAGCCGGTTTACCACGATTTATGAATATCAAAGGCGAAAATTTGGTTGGCATTATGTCGAGTAACGAATATTTAACTCGTGTAAATTTAATGGACGCAGCCAATGAAGATGCTGATACGCCTGTGTTTAAAGGAAAAAATGTAGCCGTAATTGGCGGTGGCAATACTGCAATGGATTCGGTGCGTACTGCAAAACGACTTGGCGCCGAGCGGGCAATGATAGTGTATCGCCGTTCCGAAGAGGAAATGCCGGCTCGTATAGAAGAAGTAAAACACGCCAAAGAAGAAGGCATAGAATTTTTAACTTTGCACAATCCGATTGAATATTACGGCAACGAACAAGGACACGTTACCCAAATGCTCCTGCAAGTAATGAAACTTGGCGACCCCGACGAATCGGGACGACGCTCGCCGGTGGAAGTAAAAGGCGAAACAAAATTAATCGATGTTGATGAGGTAATTGTAAGCGTTGGCGTATCGCCCAATCCGCTGGTTCCACAGTCGGTAAAAGGATTGACTGTAAGCAAATGGGGCACAATCGAAGTACACGAAGAAACTATGCAAACCGATATTCCAATGATTTTTGCCGGCGGCGATATTGTGCGAGGTGGAGCAACGGTAATCCTTGCCATGGGCGATGGACGCAAGGCTGCACAGTCTATGCACGAGTGGATTTTTATGCCGAAGTTTGATGAGTAGCACATTTCTACGGTAATGAACGCACTACTCCCCATTTTGTACACACTGCTTTGTGCTTTTTGCATAGTGCGATTGCCGTTTTTTCGTTCTATGCAACTTTCCAAGTGGACATTGTTGGGTGTGTTTGCTTTAAAAATTACTGCCGCGCTTGCCCTGCACGCCATTTACACCTATTATTATCCGGTGCGCGCCGATGCCGATGTGTTTAAATATTTCGACGATGCGCAGGCTCTTTTTGCATCTTTGCTCGAAAATCCTCTGCATTTTTTGCAAATATTGTTTGACAACAACGCCGGAAATCTTCCTCATTTGCAGCCGTATTTTGAAAATACGTGGCATTGGAGTCGTCCGGTGGAAATGGGTTTATTCAATGATAATCAAACAATTATTCGCATTAATATGTTGATGATGTTGTTTTCGTGGGGCAATATTTTTGTGCATCACGTACTTGCGGCGTTTATTTCACTTGTGGCGTTTTGCTTGCTCTACAAAGTTTTTATTTCGTATTTTCCTCAGCAAAAAATAATTATTGTTCTCGGTATTTTTCTTGTGCCGTCGTCGCTTTTTTGGGCTTCGGCTATGCTCAAAGAATGTATTGTGATGCTTGGTTTGGGGTTATTTTTATATGGTTTACACTTGTTTTCACAGCGTCAGCATTGGCGTTCGGCATTACTGTTTTTGTGCGGATTTTTAATTTTGCTGAACATAAAAGTGTATATTCTTGCAGCTCTGCTGCCGGCAAGTATAGCATTTGCGTTTGCCTCAAAATTTCCTCGTAAAATTAAAATATGGGAAATGTATGCGGCAATTTTTGGGGGAGCAATTGTATTTGTTGCGGTGTCGGGAATTCCCGTACTCGAAGCACTTGTCAATAAACGGACATTATTTATCGCACAAGCTATTGAACAACAAGCCGGTAGTTACATTGCTATTGGAAATATTGATAACAATGTGTGGGCATTTATAAAAGAAACTCCGGCGGCGCTGTGGCGAGCGTTTGCACTGCCATATATATGGAATATTCGTTCGGTAATGGACGTTTTGCCGGCAGGCGAAAGTTTTCTAACAATTGTTTTGATTGTACTTGCGTGCATTTTTCCACAAAAAATTACTGCCGCACAACGCAATTTGTTATTCTTTTCAATTACATTTAGTCTTGCTCTTTTGTGGTTTACCGGCATTACAAGCCCAACCGTTGGCGGTATTGTGCGCTATCGTATGCCCATGTTGCCGTTTTTGATAACCGGCATTGCATTGTGCGTAGATTGGAAAAGAGTAAAAATTTTCTAATTATTTTTTGAAATTCATACTTATCAAACTCTTGGTAAATCCCTGTGCAATTGCGTCTTCATCAAGTTCATCAGAAATTACCGATAGTATTCCATTGTTGATTTTGAGTTTTTCGATTGTTATTTCGCCATCTTCATCTTTGCTTGTGAGAATGCCATCTGTACCATTCCACGTGTACGTTCCTAATTCTTCGGTTTGTCCGAATGCAGTAACATAACATTTTCCATCGGTTTTAAATTCATACTTTGTGCCTTTCATAAATAAGTCCGTAACAGCCACCATAGAACGCACAAAATCTACCATAGATTGCTCAGGGTGTTCGACCTCTAATGTTATGTTCACATACGTCCATACTCCAACAATTGAAGTGTTTTTGTTTTTGTCTTTATCATTGTCATTACCATCTTTTTTACACGATGAAAGACCAACACACAAAGCGATTAACATACTTGTCAATACGCCAAATTTCAAAAATTTTTTCATAATTTATATAGTTTTAATGTTTGCCTACTTCTTGTTTTATGTCTTTTTTCGGCATATTCAGACAAAGAAAAGCCAAATGTATAATTTTTTCTTTAAAAAAATGCCGTAAAATAGAAAAAATAACCGCTACAATTTCGGAAACAGAATTTGGTCGTTAATAACGTACGATACGTTGAACAATTTTACCGTTTGTTTATAAAGCATAAAGGCATCTTCACGAGTGCGAAAATCGCCGACACGGATTTTAAACATTGGTGGCTGATAAATAAAATAGGTGGGGTAATTTGGGAAACTTTGCATGAATTTTACCCGTGCAGCTTCGGCTTCGGCTCGGTTTGAAGAACTGTGAATTTGCACACGCCAACCCTCAGTTTTACTTTCATTGAATTGATTGAGCGCAATGTGATTTTGCAGCAATTGTGTCAATTGCGCATCTTGTTGCACTTCAATTTTCCCTTCGTAAGAATTTGATTGTGTTTGCAATACCGAAATAAAATCGTCTTGCGCAAAACCAGCCAACGTACTCATGAGCAGTATGAAAGATGTAATAAACGTTTTTTTCATGTATCGTATTTTTTACCCCCTAAATCCCCCTAAAGGGGGACTTTTGGAACTGTGGTTTATATTTTCTTCTGTTCTTCTATTTTTTTCTCTCTCCAAGTCCCCCTTGAGGGGGATTTAGGGGGCTTCTAATTCTTAATTATCTCAAAAATTTCCTGCAAATCAGGCGTTAAAATAATTTCGGAACGGCGATTTTTGGCACGTCCTTCGGGAGTATCGTTTGTAGCAATTGGCGAATACTGCCCTTTGCCCGACACTATGATTCGTTTGCCGTTGATTTTGGAATTGTTCAACAATATACCCGAAATAGCAAGCGCACGCTGAGTGCTTAATTCCCAATTGCGTTGGCTACTGCCGGTGTTGTCGGTATGTCCTTCTATTGTTATATGAATTTCGGGGTTTTGGTCGAGTACGGTAGCAAGTTGTTTTAGCGCATTTTGTCCGTTGGCAGCAACTTCGCTTTGCCCAACTTTGAAAAGCAGCGATTCTTCGAGTACTACATAGATTTTGCCGCCTCGTTGTTCTATGGTCAAACCTTTTCCTTCAAAACTCGTCAAAGCGCGTTGAATTTTTGCCCGTAAGGCATTGTTTGCCGAATCTTTGCGGGCAATAAGCGCTTCCATATCGGCTATTTTGCGATTTTTTTGCGAAAGTTCGCTATCTTTAAATCCCATTTCACGCATCAAATTGTTGAGTATTTCGGTTTTTTCGATAAAACTGCGTTGCAACAATTCGAGCGAATCTTGGCGTGCAAACAGCGATTCACGAATACGCTGCAAATCTTCGAGCATAGCTTTTGTTTCGGCAGCTCCATGTTGTGCTACTTTTGTTTGCTGCGCGCTCAAATTATCGTTCAGCGTTTTATACTGCGCATTTTGTGTTTCAAGATTTGCAATGCGAGTGTTTTTTGCACTTGTGTCGGCACGCAATCCCACAAGTTCGTCTTCGAGCTTTTTGTTTCGCGCTTCCAACGATGTTTTTGTTTTGTTGCAACTGCCAAGCAGTGTTGCCAACGAATCACGAGAGGCTTCGGCGCGTTTTACCGCCGGTAATTGTTTTTGAGCTGAGGCGGAACTTGCAAGCAGTATGCCGCAGAATGTGCAAAGGATTAGTTTTTTCATAAGTTTAAAAGAGCCCCCTAATCCCCCTCAGGGGGACTTTAGAGCCGTGTTTTAAGGGTTAATTTTTACTTTTATTTATATCTGTTATTTTGTTTATTGTTTCCGAGCTTCAGCAAGTCCCCCTCGGTTGCTGAGCGTAGCCGAAGTATGAGGGGGATTTAGGGGGCTTCCCTCTCAAGCGTCTGCGCCAAACTATACGGATAGCCGGTGCGCAACCATGTATGCTCCAATTTTTTCATAAATTCGGTTTGACGATTCATTTGTGCTGTTTCGGCTATGTAAACCATGAGCGACAGGTAATTTTGTTTCTCCGAATCTACCGATTTTCTGAACGAATCGCTCAAAGAATTAAACCACACAACCTCATCGCATAAATTCACGAAATAGGTGTATAATTCATCATTTGCTTTTTCAGGTTCACCACACATATAATAAGCGCGTGCGGTCATAATAATATTTTCATCGAAATACGGCACTTGCCAATCGGGCAGTAGAGTGCGCAATTTATCTAATACCTCAACGGCTTTATCTTTTTTGCCTTCTTGTGCAAGCCTCACAGCCAATTGGTTAAACATTTCACGCACGCCCACCACTCGCAACGTGCGGTTGTGGAAATGGTCTATGTGAATACCTTCTTCGCCAAGTCCTCGCCATTGATATACGTTCATAATGTTGTTGTACAACACATCGGTGTCGGCATACGATACGCGCGGGTCACTTTCAATAGGCACAAATTTATAGGCAAAACCATCGTAACGCAGGTATTTTTCCAAACCAAGTTCGGCAGCCGACATTATATTTGAGAAATACAAAGGTCTGTCCCATTTATAGCCATCGAGAATGTCGTAAATCATCAGTTTGTTTTTGTAAATCATGTCCTCTTTTATTTCAAAGCGGATTTCCGAAACTATTTTTGCCGAATCGCCTGCCGCCACTATATTATTTGCCAACACAGCTTCTTTATCTACCGTAAAGAACAATTTGCGGGCAGGGATAAAATTGTATTCTTCACCATAGAGTTCAACTTTTATATTGTCGGCACGCATTACTTCCATTGCTGCGTGGAGGTCTATAAATTGACCTTTGACGTAAGGTCTCATAATTTCAACTAATCTGTCTGCCGACATATTTTTAAATATCATAGGTCGAGCTCTGCCTTCGCGGTCTTCAACGTAATAAGGAGGTGTTATTACTCGCACCGCATCACGTATGCCTTTGGCAACTTGGTCGTGGGTAAGTGTGGTAGGCAGCGGAGCCGAATTCCATGCACGGCGCATAATTTGCTGCGAATACCAATCGGTGGCAAGCAGCGGAGAACAAAGCACCCGCACATCGTTGCGACCGCCTTCTACTTCTTGCATATACCACATGGGGAAAGTATCGTTATCGCCTGCGGAAACTATCATAGAATGCGGCGAACAGGTTGCTAAGTAATTGTATGCAAAATCACGAGCTGTGTAGCGCCCCGAACGGTCGTGAGCTGCCCAATTTTGCACCGCAAGCACTATTGGCGTAGGCACTGTGAGCAGCAATGCCATGGCAATAGCCGCTGCCGGAATTTTCACATAGCGTTTTAACCAATCGTACAAAGCCACCACGGCAAGCCCTATCCAAATTGCAAAGGCGTAGAACGAGCCGGCGTAGGCATAATCCCGCTCACGAGGCTGCAATGGCGTTTGATTTAAGTACACCACAATTGCCAAACCGGTAAGCAAAAAGAGCAGCATAACTACAAAAGTATCTTTTTTGTTTTTTGCAAATTGATAGAAAAATCCTATCAAGCCCAAGGCAAACGGCATCAAGAAATAGGTACAGCGTGTTGTGTCGTTTTTCGCTTTTTCCGAAATGTAGGTTTGGTCGCCCACCAAAGCATTGTCGATAAACGGAATACCGGTAATCCAGTTTCCATTGATTATACCGCCATGACTTTGTACATCATTCTGCCGTCCGGCAAAATTCCACATAAAATAGCGCACATACATGTGCCCGATTTGATAACTGAAAAAGAAACGAAGATTTTGCCCAAAGGTGGGCACTTCTTGTTTTTCGCCATATTGCCTACCGTTAGCATCTCGCGCATATACCGCACGAGTATTTATACCGTCTTTTATACCTGCCCACGTTTTATATTCACGTATGTGCGATTGGTCGCGGCTGTGCATACGAGGGAAAATTGTGCAAAAGTCGCTTTGAAATTTATATTCTACACCGGCACTTACTCTTACATATCTATCTTTACCATCTACTACCCGTGGTGTGTAGGTAAATTTTTCATTTACTATTGCTCTGCCGTCTTTCCCCCATTGAGGCACAGCGTTGTAGTATTCGCCGTACAACAGTGGTGTTGAGCCGTATTGGTCGCGGTTGAGGTACGAAAGAAATGCAAACGGGTCGTTCGGCGCATTTTCATTTAATGGCGGCTCGGCATTGGAGCGGAGGTAAATCATAGCATACGAAGAATAACCAATGATAAGAAGAGCAATACAATTTATAATAGTATTAAGAATAGTTTTGTTGCGTTTTGCCACATAATAAAACACGGCAATCATTATTGCCATAAAAAGAATTACAATAAACACCGAAGAAGAAACAAAAGGCATGCCTGCCAAAATTGCCACAACAGAAGTTACTACCACTTGAACTATGGTACTGAAATTTCTACGGGTAATAATAATTCCGGTAACAATTGCCGCTGCAAGCAGTATTAAATAGAGCGCGAAACCGGTATCGTAAGGCATACCGAGCACGTTTATAAAAAATAATTCGAATTTCGAAGCAATTGTAACCGTACCCGGAATAATTCCCCACAACGTGCCCACAATAATAAGGAGCGACGCCACACCGGCAAGTATAAAACTTTTTGGAGTGAATGTGTATTTTTTGAAATAAATAACAAAAACTATGGCGCAAATGGTAAGTATGTTGAGCAAATGGACGCCTACGGAAAGTCCCATAATATAGGCAATCAGCAAAATCCACTTGTTGCTACGGGGTTTATCTGCTACGGCTTCCCATTTTAAAATAGCCCAAAACACCACTGCCGTGAATAGCGACGAAAGTGCATATACCTCAGCCTCAACAGCCGAAAACCAGAATGTATCGGTAAAGGCGTAGGCTGTGCTACCTATAAGTCCGGCTAATAAAATGACAATAGTTGAGTTTGTCGATAATTCTTTTGCGGCGCACAGTTTTTTTGCAAAATGGGTAATTGACCAAAACAAAAACATAATGGTAGCCCCACTTGCAAGTGCTGAAAGCGAATTAATACAGTAGGCAATAGTTTCGGGCGTACTTGCAAAAAGCGCAGCTATTCGTCCCAACATAAGGTAAAGCGGTGCGCCGGGGGGGTGTCCCACTTGCAACGAAGCTGATGTTGCCAAAAATTCCCCGCAGTCCCACAAACTCATTGAAGGTTCTTTGGTAAGCATATAAACTATTGATGCTCCGGCAAAAACAATCCAACCCAAAAGGGTGTTGTATAACGAATATTTTTTTTCCATAAATTAGGTAGTTCTTATTGTAATTGTATAGTAATTAGGTAAAACGTGCAAATATATATGTTTTTTTGTTCTCGCAATAAAGTGTGTGTCGAAAAAAAGTCTCGGCATACTTCTTTTCATAAGAAATATGCCGAGACCGGTTTTTGTCTTGAAGTATGTTTTACACTTCGGCTCTTGTCAAAAACTCTAAAAAGTCCAACCTACGCTTAATTGCAACATATTGTTAGTTCTTCGCAGTGAAGCAACTTTTTGGAAGTTTTCTTCATTAGCAGGCTTGTAAAAATACTCATAATCAAATTGTTCGCTTGGAATTAATCCTACATTATAGCGCAACCCAACAGCTAAATGATTAAAAAAAGTATATTGCGCACCAAGTACAATAGCAGCATCGAAATTTGTATAGTTTACATCGTTGCCATACAATTCTTTATTTAGCGACTCTCTATTTACACAAAAGCCAAATTGCGGACCAACAAGCAAGCTAAACGGACGTTCAAAAGGTTTAAAATCTAACAGCAGCGGAATGTTGATAAAACTTAAATGCTGTAATCGTCTGTCAAAAGTGCCGCTACCTTCAAATCCAAACACTTTTATTCCGCCTTGTGTAGAAAACATTACTTCTGCTTGTGCACCCAATGCACTGGAAAAAGAATAATTGGCATAAGCTCCTATGTGAAAACCCTGTGAAAATTTAAGCGTTGCCCCAGATGGCAATAGCCTATCATTAAATCTTTCATAAAAAACCAAACCTGACGTTCGAGAAGAATTGAAACCTGCCTTAACACCAAATTTTACTTGCCCAAATGCTGAAACACTTATAATACATGTAGCAGCTATCATTATTATTTTTTTCATTGTTTATTTTTTAAAAAGTCCAACCTATGCTTAGTTGCAATACATTGTTGCGTTCTCCTTTTATTTTATCATTATTAGAAAGTTTTGCATCTATACTTGGTGTTAATCCAAAATTATAACGAAGTCCAACAGATAAATGTTCTACAAAAGTATATTGCGCTCCAAAAACAGCAGCAAAATCGAACCGTTCATAAGGTACTGCAAATCCATTGCTGCCGGGGTTTTTCCTGCCAATACCAATGCCGAATTGAGGTCCTGCTAAAATACTGAAAGAATTATTTGTTATTGGTTTTATATCTACCAACAAAGGTACATTAATGTAATTTTGGATTACTTTACCTACTTCCCACTTGCCACCTTGCATAGAAAATAATGCTTCAGCTTGCATTCCAAACAAATCATTAAATGAGTAATTCGCATAAGCACCAATTAAAAATCCGACAATCATATCGCTGTTTTTTTTACTTGTTACTGTTACCGTTTCTGTTTGCATCGTTCTTTCGGAGAGAAAAGAAAAATTAGCACCTGTTTTCACTCCAAATTTTACTTGTCCAAAAGTTGCTACGCTTATCATACAAGCGGAAGCTATAATTATTATTTTTTTCATGTTATTTTTTAAAAAGTCCAACCTATGCTTAGTTGCAATACGTTGGTGCGGTCTCCTTTTACAGCTCCTATTCGTAATATATCTTCATCAGGAGTTTCAATCTTATACTCATAATTAATTTGATAACTTGGTAATAAACCAATATTGTAACGCAAACCAACAGCAAGATGATTAAAAAAGGTGTATTGCACACCACACGCAGCCGCAAAATCAAAATTCCTATACTTCGATTCATCTACCGGAAGTTTATCAACGTCCCAACGACTCACACAATAACCAAATTGTGGACCCACCAGAAAACTCAACGGAAATTTAAACGGTTTAATATTCAAAAGCAAAGGCACATTGATGTAATTGAAACTCGTGATAGTGTGTCCTCCTCCCATCCACGTATCAAAATTTTGTATTTTTTGACTTTCTAATATTTGCCCTACTTGCATAGAAAATAAAACTTCTGCCTGAGCAGCCAATAAATCATTGAAAGAATAATTAACATACCCACCTGCGTGCAATCCGCTACTAAATCCTGTCATAATAGAAGGGCTAACATTGTTACTCAATGTAGTTTGTGAAAAATAAGAAGCATTAATTCCTGCTTTGATTCCAAATTTCACTTGTCCAAAGGCTGAAACACTTATTATAAGCGTTGTTGCTATTATTATTAATTTTTTCATGTTTGTAATTTTTAATTGATTAAGGGAATAAGTTTCAGCCATTGCTGAAACTTATTCCCAATTGAATTATTCTTATTTTCTAAAAGCTAAATAAATGTACTTTCCACCTGCTCCTTTATTTAAATCCGTACGTGTGGATTCAATTACCCATCCTTCGTTTGCTCTCCAAGAACTCATTGAGCTACTTGATGAAATTATTGCAACATCACGAATAGGAGTGCCTCCAATATATTTGCCATTAAAATATTGTGAGACTCCCACCAACTTAACATAATGTCCACCAGCACCTTCATTCAAATCTGTCCAACAATCACCGACACTACAGCCAAACGAGGTTCCCAACTTAGACCAATAGTAGTCTACCCCCACTATGGGAAAAATACTTGAAAGACACGCTATATCACAGAGAGCTTCCGAAATAGTATTGGTTTTTGCATAATAAAGAAATATCCATTTTCCTCCAGCTCCTTCGTTCAAATCTACTCCTAATTTGTAATAGGTTCTTCCACCCTCTGTCATTGTTGCAGGGGCATCATTTTTCGTTCTTACCGATGTTTTAAGCCAATATATATACCCCGAACCACCCGAAATAGCCTCTCCTTTTAATAAATCCTCACTTGTAGCTATAACTACCACATCATCATCAAAATCAGGTTTTTCCCTAAAAATTCCTTTGGCAATACTATCGCCTTTTTCTACTTCGAAGAATTTTACGGTTTCTATACCATCTTCGTTTACTTGGGTTACTTGACTGTTATTCGTTTCGTTTTTGTTACACGAATAAAAATTTATCGCTAAAAGCGAACTTGCGCATATTACTGCGGCTTTTGTTATTTTTCTTTTCATAATTAAGATAAATAAAGTTAATTAATAGTTGCCCCCCCATCAATAAACATGCCACAAATGCAAATTAGTGATTTTAAGCAATTTGTATATTTTGCAAACCAAACAAAAGTGTTCGATTTCGGACACTTTGATTGAGCGATGAAAAAAATACTGCGTATTATACATACAAAATTTTGATTTTAAACAACTTAGAATGTATTTTAAGGCTGCAGATTTAAGGTTTTAAATGTATAAAGTTCACGGTCAAATTCACTATTGTTGTTGTTACGTTTTCAAATTATTAGATGTAAAATATTGAAATTTAAACAAATACTTTAATATTAAAAAGTGTTCGATTTCGGACACTTTTTGTTCGAAGTGTCCGAAATCGAACACTTTTTTGTCGGAATAAAAATCAAACAAAATTTAAACAGCTTCTAAATAATTTCGTAGTTTTGCGGAAATAGTTTTTTGCATGAAAAAAATACAAATGGTTGACTTACAAAGTCAATACGAAAAAATACGCGATGAGGTAAACGCCGGTATTCAAGAAGTGATAGATAGCGCCACGTTTATAAAAGGCGGAAAAGTTGTAGAATTTCAAAAGAATTTGGAAACATATCTTGGTGTAAAACACGTTATTCCGGTTGGAAACGGCACCGATGCGTTGCAAATTGCGCTTATGGCTCTTGGTTTACAGCCCGGCGACGAAGTGATTACACCAACGTTTACCTTTATTGCCACCGCCGAAGTTGTTGCCCTTTTGGGACTTACGCCCGTGCTGGTTGATGTGAATTACGATACATTCAATATTTCTGTTGAAGCAGTAAAAAAAGCAATTACACCACGCACAAAAGCGATTGTTCCTGTTCATCTTTTTGGGCAAAATGCTGATATGGAAGCTATTTTGAAACTTGCAAAAGAACATAATTTATACGTTGTGGAAGATGCGTGCCAATCAATCGGTTCGGTTTATACGTTTGAGAACGGTAAAAAAATGCAATCGGGTTGTATGGGTGATATTGGGTGCACGTCATTTTTCCCGTCAAAAAATTTAGGTTGCTATGGCGATGGCGGTGCAATTTTTACAAACAACGACGAGCTTGCAAAAAAAATGCGCATAATTGCCAATCACGGAATGGAAACACGCTATTATCACGATGTGGTTGGTGTAAATTCTCGCTTAGACAGCATGCAAGCGGCAGTTTTAGATGTGAAACTCAAACATTTGGACGAATACATTTTGGCTCGGCAAACGGCAGCCGATTTTTATGACAAAGCATTTGCGAATAATCCGAAAATTGAAATTCCGGTGCGGAATGCACATTCTACACATGTTTTTCATCAATATACGTTACGCTTCGACTCCGCTCAGCGACCGCTCTTGCAAAAAGCATTGGAAGAAAAAGGTATTCCGGCAATGATTTATTACCCCGTACCGTTGCATTTGCAAAAAGCATATAAGAACGAAAGATACAAAGAAGGCGATTTTCCCATAGCGGAAAAACTCTGTGATTGCGTGCTTTCGCTGCCAATGCACACGGAATTGAGTGAAGAGCAGTTGCGGTTTATTGTTGATAATGTTGATTTGGTTATTTGTTGATTTGTTTAAAGAAAAAAGTATGAACTATCAGTATTCGTTTGAAAAATTAGAGGTGTGGCAAAATGCACAAAAATTTGTTGTATTGATTTATAATATTACATCGAAATTCCCTAATGAAGAAAAATATGGACTTGTTTCTCAAATGAGAAAAGCATCTGTATCTATCAGTTCAAATATTGCAGAAGGCAGTTCTCGACATTCATTAAAAGACCAAATTCGTTTTACCGAAATTGCTTATGGTTCAGCTTTGGAAACATATTGTCAATTAAAAATTTCATTAGCCTTACTGTTTTTATCAGAAATAGAATTTCAAGAAGCAAATATATTATTGAAAGAAATAACAAATAAGCTTAATGCCCTAAAAAACAGCCAACAAAAACGCTTGCACGAACAAACAAATAATCAAATCAACAAATAACCAATAGCATGAACTACCAAGCACACGAAACCGCAGCTATAGATGCAGGTTGCCAAATAGGCAACGGTACCAAAATTTGGCATTTTTCGCACATTATGCCCAATTGCACCATTGGCGAAAATTGTAATATCGGACAAAACGTAGTTATTTCGTCCGATGTCGTTTTAGGTAAAAATGTAAAAATTCAAAATAACGTGTCGGTTTACACCGGCGTGATTTGCGAAGATGATGTTTTTCTTGGTCCGTCGATGGTGTTTACAAATGTTATAAATCCTCGTAGCCACGTTGTTCGGAAAGATGAATACAAACAAACTTTGGTGCGAAAAGGCGCAAGTATTGGTGCAAACGCCACTATTGTGTGCGGAAACGAAATTGGCGAATATGCCATGATTGGCGCCGGTGCGGTAATTACCAAACCGGTAAAACCTTACGCATTAGTTGTTGGAAATCCGGCACGGCAAATTGGTTGGGTAAGCAAAAATGGGCATAAACTGCAATTTGATGAAAAAGGTGTTGCAATTTGCCCGGAAACTAATGAGAAATACGTTTGTTTTGGTGATTTGGTTATTTGTTGATTTGGTTATTTGTTTTTGGATAGTATCAATCAAAATTTCATTAACTTTGCAAAAAACAAATAAACAAATAACCAGCTCAACAAATAACCAAACATTATGATAAAATTCGCAGTAATAGGGCAAGGGCACATAGGAAAACGCCACGCCGAAATGATTAAAAGAGACAGTAATTCGGAATTGGTTGCCGTGTGCGATATTTTACCGAAAGAAGAACTTGGTTTGACGGACATCAAAGAACCGTTTTTTAGCAATATCGACGATTTGTTGAACGCAGGTCTTGATATTGATGTGATAAATATTTGTACGCCGAATGGTTGCCATTTCGAGCAGTCAATCAAAGCACTGAACGCAAAAAAACACGTTGTGATTGAAAAACCAATCGCACTGACAAAAAAAGATGCTGAGTTTATTTTGTTCAAATCGTTGGAAGTTTCTCGCCACGTATTTTGTGTGATGCAAAACCGTTATTCGCCGCCATCTGTTTGGTTGAAAGAGTTGTGCGACAACAAAACGCTCGGCGATATTTTTATGGTAAAACTCGATTGCTATTGGAATAGAGACGACCGTTATTACAAAAAAGGAAACTGGCACGGCGATGCACAATTAGACGGCGGCACACTCTTTACGCAATTTTCGCACTTTATTGATATTATGTATTGGCTTTTTGGCGATATTACCAATATTAAAGGAAATTTTGCCGATTTCAACCACAAAACTTTGACCGATTTTGAAGACAGTGGCGTGGTAACTTTTGATTTTGTAAATGGCGGAATGGGTTGCCTCAATTATTCAACTTCGGTATGGGATAGCAATTTAGAAAGCGCAATTACAATTATAGGTTCAAAAGGAACAGTAAAAGTTGCCGGACAATATATGAACGAGGTAACATATTGCCATATAAAAGATTATGAAATGCCGGAGCTTGCACCGTCAAATCCGCCAAACGATTACGGATTGTACAAAGGTTCGGCACAAAATCACCATTATGTAATTGAGAATGTTGTTGAAAAATTAATGGATAAAGGTACAATTACAACAAATGTTCTCGAAGGTTTGAAGGTTGTGGATATTATTGAAAGGATTTATGGGGTGAGAGATGAGGTGTGGAGGAAAATGGTTTAGCTTTACAAATCTTCCTTATAATTAGTTTTACCAGTAAGTTTCAAATAGCCTTTATAAATGAATTGTAAAAATTTCTCGTTATTTGGATAGTCTCTGTAAATTTTTGGAGGTTCTCGCATAAATTTTTCAAAATCTGCAATAGAAATATTTAATTTTTCACAAACAGCAACTTTCTGTCTTTCAATAGTTTCATCGTTATATGGTTTCGATTGTAATTCTTTGAGAGCAACTTCTCGTGTTGTTTGCCCATGACAAATTTGCGTTGAAAGTGTTGCACGGCGATAATCCATATTGAACTTTTCGGGCATAATGTATGATTGTACAAAACCGGTATAAATTGATTCATAGTGTTTCCCGCCGTAATATTTCCACCCAAGTTCCGTTTCAAGAATTTTCATCGCTTCTTCTTTGTCGAATGGCACTAAATTGAGAATGTAAAACATTTTTATTTTTTTCGCAATTTTGTAGTACAATTCTTCTTTCCAACCAAATTTCGGGAACTTTTTTAGTTTTTTTGTTCCGTATTTTTTATGAATACTTTTAAGATATTTTAAATCTTTTGCATCGTAATGCCATGTTTTGGGCAAAATACCTTCAGTGGCAAAATTTCCTCCGCTGATAATGTACTTTATATTATATTGTGCAGCTATTTTGTGTAAAACAGCAGGAATTGCAATATCTGTCGGTGTTTCCATTTCGGGAACAGATGCTTTTAAAAACGATAATTGTAAATCTTTAAATTCTTCCCTATCAAGCGTGTAGCTTATGTATTCAAATTCTAATTTATCTGCCAAAAATTGTATATTTTCCGTAGAAATAGTTGAATTCCAACCATTATCTAAATGAACTAACAGAGGTTTTAGACCGTATTTTTTTGCAAGATATGCCACGTAGCTACTATCAACGCCGCCGCTAACGCCAATTACACAATCAAATTTATTGTTTTTACCGTTTCCCTTAATAATATTTATCTGATTTTCAAGAGTTTTACGGTTTTCTTCTGCCTTGCTTTCATTATACAGTTGAGCCGATATTTTTTTGAAAAAATTATTGCAGTGGTTACAATTACCTTTTTCGTCGAATTGTATATCAATGTCTGATGTGTCCATTACACAGCGGTTGCAGATTTGGTAGGTTGGTTTCATTTTTGATTATTTTGTTTGGTTATTATTTTCGCCAATTTTTCTGTTTGCAAACGACGGGAATATTTTTCTGTGTTTGCGGAATTACAAGCTATACATTTATTCTGCTCAAATTCTTTATATAAATCTGTTAAAACAGAGTATAAGTGTTCTCTGTTTTTTACAACTATTCCTGCATTTGTATCATCAAGAATATCAGTTTGAAGTTGTTTCGATATTCCCTCTATTTCTTCAATATTATAATACTTACGTTTTAATTCCAACGCCTCTTTGTCATCGGAATAACATAATATGATTTTTCGTTTAATCGCTAAATAATCATAAATTTTAGTGCCCGAATAAGAGTAATAATTAAATAAAAGCATTATATTATTTTGAGCTAATTTTTCTAATAACTCAATGTTGGGCATACGTTTGTAAATAAAAGAACAAGATTGTAAGACAGGATAATTTTGAGTTATTACATTGGTAACTTTATCAATTTCATTTATACCATAAAAATTTAAAGTTATTTTTGCAGCAGGATTATTTTTTATAAATTGTTCAAAAACAGACAAAACACTTTCCAATGGATGCCATTTATAGATGGTGCCAGTGTAAGCAAAAGAAATAGATTTTGAATTTTGGGTTATTGCTGAAAGTTGTTTTGTTTCCGGCAAATCGTAACCATTTATCAATATTTCAAAAGACTTACTTGGAAGATTTTGCTTAATTTTTTGAACTAAAAATTCTGAAACCGTTGTAATTTTATATACATTTTTTAAGTATTTTCGTTCAAGAGAACGATTGAATTTTTGTTGTATTCCCCCCGACTCCACCCATGGGTCTCTATAATCGGCAATCCAAGGAGTATTGAATTTTTTGCTTAATTTTGAAGCATAACGAAACAATATAAATGGGTCTCCGGTGGCAATAATGTAATCAACTTTATTATTTTTCAAGTATTCTTTTGCAGTAAAATATAATTGCGATTTTGGTCCAATAATAAAAATCCATTGAAAAATTTCGTAAAAAGCGGTTATGAATTTTCGTAGAAATGTATATTTTGTGTTGCCATATTTCAACGAAATTTTATTTGCTAAATTCGGTTTGTATGGAGTACGAATAATCGTTGCAGTATCGATATTTTCAATAACAACTTTTTTACTTTCGCTTGGTGCAATGTAATCTAAGGCACTGCCGTAGTTATTTGACCATTGTCGGGTAACGACTATGGGAAAAACATCAAATTCGTGCAGATATTTTGCCCAACTTGCAGGACGCAGTCCACCAACCGAAACATAAGGCGGGAAATCGTAGGCTAAAATGAGGAGTTTTTTCATCGGTTAAACAAGTTTTATTATGGTTTTAATGCGAATATTCTATTATCGAAATACACATTACCGTAATGGGCGTTCCGATAATGCAAAGTATTTAAACAATATTTTCAATTCTCATATTCATAAAACATCGCTTGAACCACAATTCAAAAGCAGGGTCTAATAACTCAACTTTTTTATTGAATTTTTCTATAAAATCATTACGTTCCAGTATTTTTAAATTCTTAAGAACATTACTTGAAGTTCCTATTCTATAAGTATTCATAGTTTTGGTAGAAGTAAATTGTTCTTCTTTGTTGATAATTGCTTTTAGGAGCTCAACTTGCGTATTGCTCAAGTTTTCAACTTCCAATTGATAGAGCGCAGTGTTAACTTCCAACATGCGAGTTAAACCACTGATTAGCATTGTGTTATCGGCTTCGATTTTGGTGTATTCCCACACATAGTGCGACAACTGTTGCACATAATATGGGTGGTTTTTCATAAGCCCGGCAATTTCCCCTGCACATTCGGCGGAAATAGATTTTCCGGTGGTACTAAATCGTTCAATAATAAAAGGAATCCAATGCTCGGCAGTAATTTTGGGCAGCATCATAATGTCGCCGAAACGGTAAAATGCCCTGTTTTTCTTATTAAAAATATCTGCCATCAAATTCCGTTTACTTCCGTACAGGCAATAGCTCACATTTCGGTGGAGCTGCCATTGCGAACGCAGAAGTTTTTCAAAATTCTCAGCATTTTCAAAATTATGGATATTTTGAAATTCGTCGATGCACACAATTAATTTTACATTTAATTTCTGTGCAATTTTTTCGGGTAAATTCAGAATTTCTTCCTTATGTTTTTCTAATTCTTCCCACTTGAAACTGAGCGAAATGTCGCTTGTGGGGTCTAATCCAAGACTGATTTGAGGAACAATTTGTTTAAAGAATGTCTTTACATTTTTTAAACGATTTTGCCATTTATTTGATGTAACCTTAATAAGTTCGGAACTTAATTTTTCGTAAAAATGTGCTTCGTTGCGCACGGCAAACATATCAATAAAGCACCAACGCGCGTTGGTATTTTCTCGCTTGAGCCATGCCACGTGCTCCACCAATGACGATTTTCCCCACCTGCGCGGCGAGAGCAAAACGGTATTTATGCCGCTATTCAAATTCAGCCACAAATGGTCAATGTCGTTTTTTCGGTTTACAAACAGATTTTTTTCTGCTATTTTTCCAAATAAAAAAGGCGATTCTTCTTCGTTTATTTTATTCATATTCACTGAATTATAAATATTACTAAGTGGTATGTTACCAAGTGGTATGTTACCGAATAGTGATATGCAAAGGTAGTTTATTTTTAGAAATATACAAATTATAAAATAATATTTTTCATTCCGCAAAATGCGTAACGCATTTTGCGGAATTTTACGCGATTATTGTATTCACAAAAACATACCATAATACACCGGAATATAAACAATCTTATTTTTAACCGTTACTTCCCTTTCGTTTGAAATAACATAAGCCGTTTGTATATCATAATCCTCAACAGAAATAAAATTGTTCAATGCGCGATGAACCGAATAATCCTTGCCCGATTTTACCTCAACGGGTACAACCGACAGCGTATCGTAATCGTCAATCAAGAAATTTACTTCACCGCGTTTTTTGTTGTCGTAATAAAACAGGATTTTGCCGTGCGCTTTGAGTTCGCAGGCTATTGCACACTCGTAAACCGACCCCAGATTAATACTTGTTTTATTATCCATAATTGCACGTATATTGTTCTTATACAACACATTGGTCAACATTCCCACATCGTTCAAATACAGTTTCAGCAGGTTTTTATTGCTCGATTCTATCAGAGGAAACACAGGATTTGATATTGCTCTCACTTCCAACGCAATGCCCGAATGAATCAAATACTCAAATTCCTGTTCATAATCGCTGTATCGTTTGCCTGCTTTATTTTCAATTGTTTTTACTACAATGCGTTTCTTTTTGTTTTCCAAACTCGATGGAATCATTTCATAAATTTTCCGTATTTTCAGGCGATTAGCAGCATCGTATTTGGAAGCGTCAATAGCGTAATAGTGCCCGATTTCAGTCTGTAAATCGCGCACACGCATCACGTTTTTTGTTTCGAGATACGTATTCACAACATCGGGCAAACCACCTGCGAGCAGATACTTTTTAAACAAATCCATCACTTTGTTGTGAATGTTTTCGGGCAAACTTTCTCTCGCAAGGAATTTTCGCCGTAAATTCTTTATTGCTTCTTTGCCAAAGTTGTTTGCCCACAAAAACTCCTCAAAGTCAAGCGGATACATGCGCTTTACTTCAATACTGCCAATGGGTATGGAAACAGTTTGAGCCAGCGTAACGCCCAGCAGCGAACCGCTTGCAATGTAGGTAAAGCGCGAATCGTGTTGCAGGAATTTGAGCAGCGTGAGCAAATGCGGGTATGTTTGTATTTCGTCCAAAAAAATAACCGTATCTTCCTTTACTCCCATTTTGTTGCCTGCAAGCATACTGATTTGCAAATAAAAATCTTCTACGCTCGTTGTATGTTCAAAAAGTCTCTCCCCCAAAAAGTCTTCCAGAAGGTTTATTTCAATGTAATTTCTGAACAATTCGCCACAAACAAAGCGGATAATATAACTTTTCCCGATTTGTCGCGCTCCGTCAATTACCAAAACCTTATTCGTATTCGACCTAAGATGCTCTTTTATAAAAGATTGTATTTTTCTTTCCAGCATAAACTACACTTTTCCTATATTATTTGCATTGCAAAGCTACACTTTTCCAATAAAAAATGCACTTTTCCTGTTATTGTCAATTCATCAATTCAAAATCAAAATTTAATTCATACCTTTGAGATACTCTATTCAGTAATTTATCCAAACATTTTATGTTGATATAAGACAATAATTTAGGGTGCGATAAAAAATGAGTATATTTATTTCGGGTTATTTGTTTGTTATAAAGCGATAGCAATATTGGGTTTAATAATTCTACACTTATTGGCAAATTCATCGTAAAATAATTGTTTTTTATGGTCTTCCCTTTATTATTAATTTCTGACGATACGGCTGTTCCATCTCCCATTTTTTTATGAAATCCTTTTTCTTTTGTAAATCTATAATACAATCCATTGAGAATTTTTGTAATACCTTGTATCAAAATTTCCGAAATCGGATATTCTATAAACTGACCGTTTGTTTTTAATTCTTGGGTAGTATCGTCAAAAAAATAAGGTTGATTTTTCTTGATTTTCGAAACAGCACTAAAATCATATTTTACGCCATATTGTTCAAAATATGGTTTAATTTCTAAAAATGGCTCTATAAATAAACCTCCTGCTCTATACCCGTTACTAATAGTTTCGATTTTTGCAGTAGTGAAAATCTCATTTAAGAAATTTGCTGAAAAATTCCATATTTGTGTTTTTTGAATATCTGAAATCGTATGAAAATAAAAATGTGTAGTATTGGATAAATCCCATTGATTTATATTGGAGTCATATTTGGCATCAAGCCAATGAGGGTGTAAATGATGAAATAAATAATGCCCTTCTTGAACTATTTGAATCAATTGTTTTTTTATGTTTTCCAAATCATCGAAAATAGCTTGATACTGATTTTTCAATTCGTTCATTCGCATTAAGTAAGTGGTATCTATAAAAAAAATAGATTTTGCTTTATGCCTTTTTAATGTCTCCAATAAAAGTTTTGTGGGTTTTAACAAGCAGTTTTCAACCGTTCCGCTCTGCTTACCCAAAAACAATTCATAATCAAAAGTGAGTAATATATGTTTCATTATCGTGATTTTTTAATATCCAAACCGGAGGTGTTTATAAAAGACAATGTTTTACCTGTCAGAATAGATTTAATTTTTAAAGCAAACTCAAACAGGTAATATTTTATGGGATTTATGATTTTTATGAAATGGTAGCCTTCTTTGATTTCGGCGCCATATCTTAATTTATAATCTTGAATTCCATTGTGTTTTTTATCTGTTTTATTAGGATTTCGATAACCGCCCAAGACTACTTTTTTTATATTTCTTTTATGTAATTCAAGAATAGCTTCATAAAGCAGCAATTTATTAGAACCATTTAATTGGGTTAGAGCAGCAGAACCACCACTATCGGCGTATGCAAAACTATTATCAAAATAAATAAAAACACTTGCTTCGGGAATATTACTCATCCTTGAAACCCCAACTAAAGTATTATTTGCCCACTTTTTTATAAAATTTTCAAATTCAATAAAAGGAGTATGTTGTAATTTTTGCCTACTGAGAGTTTCACTATACAATGTATAAAAATCAAATAATTCAGAGAAACCAAAATTAGTAGTTACTCCGGAATTTAAGGCATTTTTGATTTTTTTTTGATAGTTTTTGGTCATTTTTTTTAATATTAACTCCTCCGGTTGATTGATATCCCAAATAATAATTCCTAATTGAAAATACAAAACATTTTTCGGAATAACCTTAAAATTAACAATATGCGACGGTGGAAAAATAACATCGCATATTTTTTCTTGTTTCAAAAAATCGTGAAATTTATTTATGAAATGGAACTCTTCCTGTTCATTTAAACGAGTTCCGTCGTGTTTTAATGGCACGTACACATAATCGGCTTTTGTGAGAAATTTTAGTTTATGAATAATAATGGGAACAACAATACCTTTGTGATAATACAATTTCGTTTCGGAAGTTGCAGTATTAGAAAATTTAAGCCAATTGTCCCAAAAGAATATTGGGAAATTTTCTTGATTAAGGGATTTATCTGTTAGGGATTTAATTGCTTCCATTTAAATAATACGTTTCTATTAATTCCGGATATTTTTCTAAAAAATTTTTATCTATTTCGGTAGTATTGCCTATTATTTTTGCTGGCTGTCCTCTTACAACAGAAAAATCGGGTATTTCTCCTTTTACATAAGAATATGCTGAAATAATACAACCTTTTCCTATTTTTGTGCCGGGCATAACAATAGAGTATGGACCTATAAAAGTATTCTCTCCAATATAAATTTCGTTTTTAAAACTTAATTTTCCTGTATTTTTAACAGCTTTATTGGGGTTATTAATCAATCTTATAAGATGATGTCCGGAGTGTGTCAGTATTGTTACATTGGTTGTTATTTGGACATTGTTTCCTATAAAAACCTTTGCGTTCACTGCATCTATATAATTAAAATGTCCAATGTATACATTATCTCCTATAAATAAATTATCTTTTTGAGATGAAAGACGCGACATATTACTGATTCCGGTATTTTGTGAAAAAACTCCATTTGCGTTTTTCCAGCCTCCTATTATTTCAGGTTTAATTTTCTTATAAAATTCATATTGAATTTTATTTTTTATTCGTTTAATAATATTCATATAACTATATATTTAAAATAATTTTTGTAAAATTAGTGTAATTTCTTTGGGCATCATAATTTTCCTGCCAAAAATTATGGGCATTTTCACGATATTTTACACGCTCACTTTCAGACGATTGTAGATAACTCCTTACTATCTTGGCTACTTCAAAAGTGTTAAAATCTTTTTCTATTAAAAAACCTACTTCCGGAGGAACAGCCTCAGGAGTACCGCCTACAGCCGTTGCAATAATAGGAATACCCGCAGAAAGTGCCTCCATAATGCTGACAGGAATACCTTCACTATCACTAACATTTATAAATAAATCTACATAGTTATTGGCATAAAAGTCAAAAACAACTTCATTTGAAACCTGTCCTTTAAATTCAAAATTTAAGTCTGGAATTAGATTTTTAATCTTCTCATATACTAAATTTTCATCTTTGGGAAACCCCCAGCCAAAATGTACCCATTTTATATTTTTAATTTTTAACTCAGAAAGAATATCTACAATTAAGTGAACTCTTTTCATAGGATTGAAATGACTGCAACTGCATATTGTAATTTGGTTATCTGTCTTAAATAAAATAGGCTTTCTATTATTAAATTTCCCAAGTCTTGATACCGTTATTTTATCACCATAATTTCTACTTGTATAATCACAAAAATATTTTTCCCCTATATCGGAAATAGAAAATGTTTGATTTAAGTTTTTTAAGATAAAATTTTTAAAGGGTAAATAAGGTGGTGTCTGTCTATTAGCAAAAACGTCCCCACCGTGTGCACGAGCGATGCTATTAATTTGTGAATTTTTCGATTTCAAAAAAGCCAATGCCAAAGCTTTGTAATCGTGCCAATATGAATAATAGATAGTATTTTTATTATTTAAAATCGGTAATTTTTTTATCTGTTTTTGCAATGTTTGCGCACGCAAAACGTCCATATACATAATCTTGAAAACAGGAATCCACTGTTTTAATTCATATTTCTGTAATGTCCAAATCCATTCTTTTATAAAAAAGAGACGAAAAATATTCCATAATCCCCCTATTTTCGTTTTTAATGTAATATTTTCTTTATAAGTAGTGATTTCTAAATTTTCGGGAATGTAGCGGTTTAAATTGTTCGCTTTCGGTTGTTCTTTGATTAATACAATGATTTTTTGAAAATGATGTGACAACACTTTCATTTCATCGTCAATGAAAAATTCGCCTGCTGTGAGGGGGTAACTATCTGTGAGAAAAACTAAAGTTTTCATATTATTTTATAATAAAAATCAACAAGTTCCTTGAATTTATCTTTTGCGTTAAATTGTTTTGCGTATTGTTTTGCATACTCTGAAATTTGTTGATACAAATCAGTATTATTGTACAAATTTTCTATAGCATCTGCAAAAGGTTTTGGATTTTGTTCGTAAAACAAAAAACCGTTTTTACCTTGTTCAACAATATCTCTATTACCTTTTCCATCTAAACAAACAATAGGCAAACCTGCTGCCATTGCTTCGAGAAAAACTAACCCAAACGGTTCGTACCACGCTGTATGTAAATAAATATCACAATCCTTGTACCAATCTTCCACATTATGGATTAAGCCCCTTAACACAACTTCTTTTTCAAGATTGATTTCTTTAATCTTCTCATTTACCAATTCAAAATTCCCCCCTTGTCCTATTAAATTTATTTCAAAATTTAAACCTCGTTTTTTTAATTCTTTAGCTATTTCTACACTAAATATTTGATTTTTTTTATCTTGAAAACTACCAACCATTAGTAATTTTAGTGGTTTTGATTTATCTATACTTCGTTTTTGTTCATAATAGAATTTATCAAAATTAAATCCATAGTAAATTAATTTCACGTTGTTTTCAAATCGTTTTGGCAGGGCATTTTTATAAAATTTTTCAGTGTGTTTTGAGTTTGCAATAAAATACGTTTTACATTTTTTATATTTTTTTCTAATAAGTATTTGCTTTTCAATAAAATTTGCCAACAACGATTTATTGAATAAAATTTTTAAATTGAAATTTTTAAATTGAAACATATTATCATGTCCATGACAAACATATTTTATTTTATTGTCAACATAATACGAACTTAAAAATTCTGCAAAAAACAAATTAGTGTGCACAATATCAGGTTTATATGTTTCTAAAATTTCTTTATATTTAGAAATTTCGGTTTTATGAAACAATGAAAAAAGCTTATAATCCAAATTTATGATTTTGAAATTTTTTGTGAGGTTTTGATATTCGTTATTATCATACAACGTTCCTATTATAAAATCAATTTGGGGATAGTTTTGCAGTTCGTTGCAAAAATCTACTAAAAAACGCTCGGCTCCTCCTTTATTGAGAGCAGTTATTAGAAATAATATTTTTAGTTTTTTTCTTTCTTCCATAATTATTATTTTAACGGGAATATCCCATCGTTATTTATTGTTATTCCTTTTTTCATATCATTTACAGAGGCAAAACAAACTATATCTTTATTTTCCCATGGTGCTTTTGTGCCATCATGCCGGTATTGAGAATTTTTGAAATTCATAAAATGAATGTACATAAAATTTCTATTGCAGTCTCTCGAATTTGTTACAACTCCATCTTTATAAAACCACGTATCGGGTTGTTGACTGTTTATAGTTCCGTCTATCCATGGTATTGTTGTAAAAGGAGTTGTGTATTGTTCAACCATATACAGTTTTCGAGTTTTAAGTCTTTTTACAAAAATAGTAAAAAATTTATTGATTTTGACATGAAATTTTTCGTTCAATTTATCAAAAAAAGTCATTGTAAAAGCATTGGTAATTCCGTGTTCATCAATTCCAACAAAATAGGGGTGTAATAATTTGTTTTTCCAATCATAAATGTTTTTATATATGTTACGATTTTTTTTTGTATTCTTAAAAATTGCTAAATGCCCGGAAATTCGCACATTATGGGTTGAAAGGACTTCATATCTTGATAAAATTTCGTCGGTATAGAAACTGCGAATATCACCAAAAAGTAAATCCATATCTGTCCAGCCATAGAAATCGGAATTTTTAATGTCTTCGTAATGTACAATTGGATAAAGCGGACGCAAATCGCAAAGTTTGTAGGCATTAGCAGGTGAAAAGTTTAATTTTAAAACCTTACGAACATTATCAATGTATTCTTGAAAAGTCATTTTTTTGAAACGACAATTTTCCATATTTTTATATTTTTCAAAATCGCAGTCGGTATAAAAAATAAAATTTATCGTGGAATTTCTGCGAACGGTTTCAAAATATAAATCAGACCATTCGGGGAATTTGCCAAAGTAGGGTATTAGTATTGTTATTGACTGCATTTATTTTTTAAAATTTTAAATGTTTTTTTAGTTCGGGGTTTCTAGTTTCAAATATGACGCTGTCTCTAAAGTGCAAATTAAAAAATTATATGAATGATATCTGTTTTCATCAACTCGATAAAGATTATCCCTAAGCATAACTGTCATATCTTTTTCATTTATTTCATAATATAAGTAATTTTTATTGGCAAAGTATTTTTCGATTTTTTTACCTAATTCATTGTTTAATACTTCAATTATGAAATTTGGCAAAAATTCGGAAATAATATTTTCCATTCCTTCTAAAACTTCTGATTCATAAGATTCAACATCTATAGATATTAAATCAATTGTTTTTATATCGTGTTGGTCAATAAAATTTTTAAAAGTATGAGTAATTACTTCTCGAGTTGAAAAACTATTTTGTTGTGTTTCTTGTACAACAAATGAAGATGCTGCAGACGATTTTTCTGATTCGAAAAAAGTCTTTGACCCATTAGTGTTCGAAATCGCAAAATCAAAAACATTAATGTTAAAATTATTTATCTTCAAGTTTTTATTAATTAAATCGAACGCAAATTTTGAAGGCTCGAAAGAATAAACATTTGCTTCTGGATTAACAGCTTTAGCAACCATAGAATATAAACCAAAATTTGCACCAATGTCAAATATATTTTGACTTTTTTTGCACAATTTTCCCCAAATAATTATCGAATTTGCATCCCAACATTTATCAATACCTTCATAATAGATTTCGAACATACCTTTGTCTATTCGATTAGAGTACAAGTAAAATGACGTGTCTAAAATGTTAACCTTAAATTTTCCATTAAACCAAAGGTCTTTTATATATTTTTCAAAACTAAGATTCATTTGTTTTAATAAAAATATAATCTGTTTCTTAAATGGAATGTGTTGCCAAGTTTTAATAATTAAAGAATAAATTCTTGCTTTCATTTTATTATTTATATTTTAGTTTTTACAAGGGTTGTTTTAGGTGGGTCAAAAAGGTAGCCTAATTTAAAAATTCTGTATAAACAAAATTCTATAGACCTATTAAACAATGTGTTTTGTTTTTTTGTTTTTAAGTAAAGCCAGAATAATTTTTTGTATTTTAAATTTGATAAAGAATATATAGATTTTGCCTCTTCTTTTAAATTTGTTTTTATCAACAAAATACATGTCCTAACTATGAATCTATTAATGGCAACATTTAGATTTTTATGAATTTGAACAGAATTTCTAACATTCAATATTGTTTCAATTAAAACAGGAGTTCTGTTTTTTAGTTTGGTTTCTGAATAATAATCAGTTCCAATAGAAATATGACTTGGTGAACATCTGTAAAAAGTATTTTTGCTTATTTGTCCTTCGTCAATTTTGGCGTATTTTATTCCTTGTACCAATTTATTGACATGCATTTCCCAATCTTGAAAACTTTGGGCTTTCTCATTAAACCAATCATTACGATTCAAATTTTTCATGTTCCATAATGGACCGGAAGTATGCCATGGCATATCCATATTAAAAAATCTTATCAAATCGTCTTCTTCTTTAATCAACTTATTCCATTGATATTTGGGGTTTTTTATTGAATCAGAAAAAATAGCTGTAGGAAAAATTAAAGCGTCATAATTTTTATACTCAAAAGTTTTGTTAACTCTGTAATTTAAACAGTCTTGAGAAAGTATATCATCTGAATCTAAAAACATTAAAAAATCCCCTTTTGACTTTTCAACTCCTATGTTTCGACAATAGCTAGCTCCTTTCGGTTCACGGAGTCGTTTAAATATTTTTATTCGCTTATCTTTTGCTGCATATTCTTCTAAACTTTGCCAAGTATTATCGGTAGAACCATCATCAACAACAATACATTCCCAATTTTGGTATGTTTGCCACAAACAACTTCCCAATGCTTCTTTTACTAACTCTTGGCGATTGTAAACGGGTATTATTATTGAAATTAAAGGATCTGTTACCATTGTATGTTTTTGTGGGGTATTATTATTGAATAGTTAATCATAGGGGTTATATTTCAAGTTTTCTTTTCCAATCCATTACATCGAACTCAAAAATTTTAAATCTTCGGAGCAGAGGAGAAAGTGTTTTTTATCTCCGTGATATATCGCGTGAAAATATTTTATGTTATTTTCAGTTAAAATACGTTGCATTTCTTGGGCAGTTTCTTGTTCGCCTATTCTATTGTAATCGTCAAGCAGTATGCAAAAACTTTGTTCTAGAATATTAGGAATAAGTTCCAAAATTTGAGAACGGGAATAATGTTCTGAACCAAAAGGTGCATCTATCAATATTAAATTAAATTTTTGGTTTTCAAATTCTTGTTTAATGTTTTTATAGGTCAATGTTTTAAAACCTTTATAATTAATAGTTTCTAATTCCAATTGTTTTATGTTTGCTTTTTGCGAAAAACCTTTTTTGAAAAAATCTATCCACGCAGCATCGTGTTCACACGTAATTACATAATTTTCTTTGTGGAAATTACCAAATTGTTGTACTAACTTTGACGATTGCCCCAAACCAAATTCTAAAATTTTTTGCGGTTTTATTTCATCCAATATTCGGAATAACGTGTATAAAAAACTAAAATCTACCGCCCAACGTCCAGGGTAAAATTTCTTATCGGAAACCCATTCACAATTCGCTATCGAGTTGAGAAAAATATCCGCTTTCAGTTGTTCATTTTGCAGAGATATTGTTTTTTCATTTTGACTTGTTATGGTCAATAACATCTCTTTGAGATTTTTTACGCTTGGTATTTTATTTATAAGCTTTTTCATTGTATTAGTTGTGTATTTTATAATCTAAAACTATATACCCTTGGTTATTCGGAATATTTCTGCCTGTTTTATAAAAATCATTGAATTGAATATTTATTTTGCTAACCTCAACCAAATGGTCGGCTAAACCAAAATCGGTATCGCAGTATAAATTTACATTATATTGTCCTTCATTCAAACAATTTCTTTCTATATTGAAACTGATTTCCCCATTGTCGAGAATTGTGTCGGTAAACATTTTAGAACTTAACCACGCAATTCTATGTCCAAAAATAGTATTTATACCAATATCAATGCGTGAATTTTTAGTTTTAGAAAATTCTTCACTCACATTATAATTTATTATGATGTTTATATTTTCTCCTGTTTCAAAATTGTTTCTACTATTGCCGTAGTCGTCTTTAAGTTGAATGTTGGTAAATCGAATTATGCCATTACCATTTCTTTTTTGAATATCATTTATATCAATTCGTGCTCTTTCTTCTTGAAAATGTAAATATCTATCAATTGTATCATCAATACTGCCAACAAAATTCAACATTCCATCTTTCAACAAAACTCCCGTTTTACACAAATTGCGCACCGCCGCCATATTATGACTAACAAAAAGCACAGTCCGCCCCTCACCCTTACTAACATCCTGCATCTTCCCAATAGCCTTTTTCTGAAATTCCGCATCGCCCACGGCTAAAACCTCATCAACCACCAAAATTTCGGGTTCCAAGTGTGCGGCAATGGCAAAGCCAAGGCGCACGGTCATTCCCGAGGAATAGCGTTTTGTGGGTGTGTCAAGGTAGCGTTCTATGCCGGCAAAATCTACAATTTCGTCCAATTTTCGAGTAATTTCGGCACGGGTCATTCCCATAATTGCGCCGTTCATATAAATATTTTCACGTCCCGTCATTTCGGGGTGGAAGCCGGTACCAACTTCTAATAATGAGGCTATGCGCCCTTTATATGAAATAATTCCGGTGCTTGGTTTGGTTACTCGTGAGAGTATTTTTAGTAAGGTTGATTTTCCTGCTCCGTTTTTACCGATTATGCCAACAACATCGCCCTGTTCAATTTCTAAATTAATATCTTTGAGTGCCCACACGTAATCGCTCATGCCTTTTTTTGAGCGGTCGTTGGTTTCACCAATTTTCAAAAAGGGGTCTTCGCGGCGCAGCACGTTCATTGTCCACCAGCGGTTGAGGTCGTGGCTTAGTGTGCCGGTGCCTATTAAACCGAGGCGGTATTGTTTGCTTAGGTTTTCTATTTTTATTGCGGTGGTGGTGTTCATAATAGTTTTTAAATATTTCGATATTCTTTTTCTATAATTTTAAACAAATCTTCCTTGTTGGGCAGTTCCAAAAGATATTTCGATACAAAAAGTTGATTATCCATTGAGCCTTTGGCATATTCTATCAAAGTACTGTTTTTATTGGTTACGAGCAATATTCCAACAGGTGGATTATCGCCTTCGTGCATTTCGTGTCGCTTGTAATGTTCCAAATATGCATTTAATTGCCCTATATATTTGTGTTTAAATTCATCTATTTTGATTTCTATCAAAACGTGACAATGCAAAATCCGGTGGTAAAACACCAAATCAATAGGAAAATATTCGTCTTCTATCAAAATTCGTTTTTGCCGTGCTTCAAAACAAAATCCTGTGCCAAATTCAAGTAGAAAATTTTGCAAATTGTCCATTATAGCTTGCTCCAAATCGGATTCTAAAACCACATCTCGTGCTTTCAACCCCAAAAGTTCAAAAACAAAAGGCGATTTTACAACGTCTTCAAAATTTTGTTTTTCTGCCGAATTTTGCACCCTTTCTATGAGTTTTTCCGGTTTTTTGCTTATGCCAGTGCGCTCATAAAATAGCGAATTTATTTGTCGTCGCAATTCCCGCACACTCCACGTACCCTTTATACACTCAATTTCATAAAAAGCACGTTTCAAAGGTTCATCAATTTTAAGCAACTCCGAAAAATGTGAAAAAGAAAGATTTGTAAGTAATTTTATGGGGTTAACAAACGATTGATTTTCTGTGTTTTGCAATTCTTGGGACACTGTCCCAAACTTTTGTTGCAATTCAACAGACAGTGTCTGTTGAATTATATTATTTTCATTATCAAAACTTTGCAATTCAACAGACAGTGTCTGTTGAATTTGTTTCATGCCCCGAGCTTGCAATTCAACTGACACCGTCGGTTGAATTTGAGGATATGCTACATAAAAACTTCGACACAATCGCAACGAAGTAGGAACAACACCTTTTAACCCCTTTTCTGCAAGAGATTTATATAATTCATCTATCAAATTTTCCCCATACTTAGCCCTGTCTGCCCCATTTTGCTCATATTCCACAATATAAAAACCAAACAACCAATTCCGCAACGTTAAACTCACATTAACAGCTTTCAAGGCATAGCCTTTCATTGCTTCGTGAGTTTGGTAAATTTGATTTACCAATTCATTGAAATTATGTTGTGTTAAAATCTTCATTTTTTTATTTTTTCCCGTTATTCCATTATTTAGGTAGCCTCGTCAACTTGGTTACTTGTTACTTGTCAACTTGCTTAAACCGTATCCATAAACCCTTTCTCAACTTTATTAAAAACCACAATTCCCACAAACAACAAAACTATCATAAATAGAAAACTATACGCCAAATATACCCACGAAAAAACACCTTGTCCCACGAACGCATATTTGAACGTTTCTATAATCGAAGTCATTGGATTTAAGGCAAGGAGCCATTGTTTGTCGGCAGAGAATTCATTTAAGGGGTAAATTACCGGAGTTGCGTACATCCATAATTGCACACCGAATTGCAGCAAAAACGTGAGGTCTTTGTATTTGGTGGTCATCGACGAAAATATAATGCCAAAGCCCAAACTTAAACCGGCGGTCATGAGTATCAACAGCGGAAGTAAGGCAATTCCCCAGTTAGGCTGAATGTTATATTCCGGTTGGAACAAATAAAACAAAAATATGAGTAAGAAAATGCCAAATTGAATACCAAATCGCACTAAATTTGAAATAGTAATAGAAAGCGGAACTACCAATCGAGGGAAATACACTTTGCCAAAAACGGCTTGATTTTCAATAAACGTTTTGGAATTGCGTGTCAAACAATCCGAAAAATAATTCCACAACGTAATGCCGGCAAAGTAAAACAGGGGTTGGGGAATATTATCGGTAGAAATTCCTGCTAAATTGCCAAACACAAACATAAACATAATAGTTGTGAGCACCGGCTGAATAATAAACCACAGCGGTCCTAAAATAGTTTGCTTGTAAAACGTTACAATATCACGTTTTACGTACATGAGCGTTAAATCACGGTATGCCCACAATTCTTTTAAATTGAGCTCTAACAAACTCGATGTGGGTTTTATAACAGTAGTTGTCAATAACATGGTTGTGTGTTGTGAATTTACAAAGATATAAATTAATCGTAATCTATAAGCGGTAATACTCTATTTTTAGATTTTTTAGCAAAATTATTTCAATAAAAATGAATTTTTTCCGTTTTATTCAAAATATTTTTATGATTCATGATTTTCAATTTACAATTAAATTTGTATTTTGCAACACAATTAAAATCAAACTATATGAACAAACGAATATTACCTCCGCAAAAAGCGCTCGAAAAATTAATGTCGTATTGCAGTAAAATGGAACGCAGCGAAGCCGATGTGCGTCAAAAACTCTTCAATTGGGGTATTGACACAAAAAAAACAAACGAAATAATTGAACAACTCAAAAAGAATTCTTTTATCGACGGTTCGCGCTACATACACGCCTTTATTCGCGGCAAGTATTATTACAACAAATGGGGACGGGTAAAAATCCGTTTCAATCTGAAATTAAAAGGATTTTCCGACGAAGAAATCAACTCTGCTATGGACGCATTTTTTGCAACCGTGGATTACGAAGCCATGATTTACGAACAATTGGAACGCAAAAATAAATCGCTTTCGATTGACGATGAATACCTGCGAAAGTCAAAATTGATACTTTTCGGGCAAAGCCGTGGCTACGAAACCGAAATTTCGCTGAATTGTGTTGATAAAATACTTAGTTAGACTTTTAGACGGAAGACAAAAAGTCGCAGGCAATTTATCAAAATATTTAAAAGGCATGAGTTGTTAATTCATGCCTTTTGTGTATTTTTGTACAATTCGTTTTTAACAATATACATATTCAATTTCTCGTTAACTTGTTTACTCGTCAACTAAAAACCTAATTCCTATGAACAAATATCTTTTCCTTTGCACAACTCTCGCACTTTTCTCATTTTCAACACTTTTCGCTCAACAAACAGATACCGTAACCACTCGTTATAAAAACGGCAAAATAGCAAGCAAAGGTTATTTGCGCGACGGCAACGAACACGGCAAGTGGCAATATTGGGATTCGCTGGGACGAAAGACCCAAGAAACCGAATATTTGCGCGGACGGCTTCATGGAAAAAATACCGAATTTTACCCCAACGGCACACCCAAACAAGTAGCAACCTACAAACTCAACCGCTTACACGGCGTATATACCGAATATAACGAACGTGGTTTCAAAACCATAGAAGGCTATTTTAAAGACAATGCCCGCGATAGTTCGTGGAAATATTTTTACCCCGAAGGAAACGCCGTGCGCATAGAATATATGTACAAGGGCGATACGGTGCTACTATGGAATCAATGCTATCAAAAGGGCTATTGTGTAATAAAAGACGGCACGGGCGAATGGAACGAAATGTGGCAAGGAACAAATAATGTAAAAGAAAAAGGTGCGTATTTAGGCGGTTACAAAACAGGATTGTGGGAAACATATTTTGAAAGCGGCAAATTGCAATCGAAAGGCGAATATGTGCGTGGCGAAAAAGTGGGCGATTGGGTAGAATACTACGAAAACGGAAAAATGAAAGAGCACCGCAACACGCAAACCGGCGTTTACGAAGTGTGGTTTGCCACCGGAAAACCCTACGTGAAAGGTTTTATGAAAAACGAAATAAAAGATTCCGTGTGGACGTATTGGAACGAACAAGGCGCCATGATTACCCGTGCACGCTATAAAAACGGAAAGTTAGAAGGCTTGCAAGAAAATTGGTTTGCCAACGGAAAACCGTCATCGACAATAGAATACCGAGCCGACAAAAAACACGGAAAAGCCGTGTGGTATCACGAAAATAATTCGCGACAAGCCATTGACATGGAAGGTTATTTTGCCGACGACTTGCAACACGGCACATGGATTTATTGGCGTGCCGACGGCAAAGGCGTGGGCAATACCGGTAATTTTGACAAGGGTTTGAAAACCGGTCGCTGGAAATGGTATTACGACGAAAAAAACCTGTGGAAAGAAGGCGATTACGATAAAGATTTAAAAACCGGTTTATGGGTATTTTATTACGAAAACGGGCAGAAAGAACATCAGGGGAATTTTGTAAAAGACAAAGAACACGGAAAATTTGAACAATGGTTCGATAACGGCAAACTACAAACAATCGGTTACTTCGATATGGGTTTAATGACCGGCACATGGGAGGGTTGGTACGAAGAAAAACCTTCGCAACAAATGTACCGCACCGAATATAAAAACGGCGTAAACCACGGCGTAGCCACTATATGGAACCTGAACGGCTTAGTACAATCGGAAAAACATTACCAAAATGGCGATTTTCACGGTTCATCGAAAACCTATTTTATGAACGGCAAACCCAATATTTTCGGCGAATACAGCAAAGGCAGAATGACCGGCACGTGGCAATACTACAACGAATCGGGCACAATGGAACGTGAAATTTCGTACAAAGACGGTATTCCAAGCGGCAAATGGACTGTGCGCTACAAAGAAGGTCCGCTAAAAGAAGAAATGACCTACAAAAACGGTATGCGTACCGGTAATTACAAATATTACGGTGTACGCGGCGATTTGCAATATCATGTGATTTACAAAAATGGGCAGGTTAAGAAAACGAAGGTTGATAAGAGGAAATAGTTGTTAGTGATTAGTTATTAGTGGTTAGTTTTTTATGGATTTGATAATCAATGTAAAAGATATTTCACTTACTAAAAGAATTTGGTTGTCTATTGAAAGTTTTATTCATTATCAATTGATTATTTTATGTGTATTATTTGTTGGTTCCATATTATATGGAGTACATTTATCTGCATTCCTTTTATTAGAAGCTACAATTATACTCATAGTGATTTATAGATATGTCAGAAAGAGCAGTTATCTTGTTTATAATATAAGTTTCACAAACAATGAGATTGAAATACACTACTATTATAGATATTTTCGCAAGAAATGTCTGACAATACAATTGTCCGATTTAAAACAAAGGTATTATAATAAACCTGACTATTGTGGATTTGGATATTATTGGTCATTGGAATTGTTAAAAAACAATAAATTTATAATCCAACTAAGCGAAAAAGATAAAATTGGTTGGACACGAGAAAAAATGTTGGAAGTCAAACATCAATTAGATATTCGCAATGTACAAGAAAGCGGATTTACAACTACTTTTTTCTAAAAAACTAACCACTAATAACTAATAATAAACACCATCAATTTTTTCGGACCATGAGCACCAAGCACAAGCGTTTTTTCAATATCGGCAGTGCGGCTTGGTCCGGTAATAATGGTAATTTGCGAAGGGTAATCGGTGCCGTATTTTTTTTCAAGATGGGCAAATACTTCGGGTAAATCGGCGCATAATTGGTTGGCGTATGCAATTACAATATGCGTTTCGGGAGCGGCAAATGCCCGCCGCCCAATGCCTTGCGCTGCCGAAACAGCTACGCTTGCCGTGCGTGCCGAAAGTGCTTCGCAGGTGGTGATTGAAATTTTTGCCGTGCGTGCAAATTCAGGGTCGCTATTGTAAAAAATAGTATTTGCAGCAAGCAAAATTTCTATTTCGGGATTGTTGCAAAATACGGTTTGGTTGGTGCACATTTGCGCTATTTCGTTCAACGCATCGTTAATTGTTGGCACAATTGTGCAATGTCCGCTTATGGCTTCAAGTGTTTTTTTAAATGCTTCGGCTAATGGAGCTTGCGGTTGTACAAAAAATTCTTCGGTTGAAGTTACCGGTATGTATGCTGCTGCGCCAAATTGGGCTTTGGTTTGCAAATCTTGCAGAATTTGTGTGCGGTTTGTTTGTGAATTTACCATAGAACGTAAATTTTAATATTGCGGTGCTACGCACCTTTTTATGTCATACAATCTTTTTACTACAAATATTTCCGGTGCTCCGCACCTCGTGTTTTAAAATGGTGCAGAGCACCAAAATAATTGTAGATTAAAAGTTTAAAAATCCTAATTTGAGGTGCAGAGCACCGTAATATTTATTTTGATTAATTATCACATTGGCATATTGACTTATTGGCACATTATTTACTCCACGCTTTCCGTAATCTTATGTTCCCCCGCCGCCGGAAATGTACGTTTGCCAAATATTTTTTCCAAATCGTCGCTAAAAATCACTTCTCTTTCGAGCAATAGTTCGGCAAGTTTTGTGAGTCCTGCGCGATGTTCCCATAGAATGGCGAATGATTTTTTATACACTTCGTCAACAATTGCCCGCACTTCGTCGTCAATCATTTGCGCCGTTTCGCCGCTGTATGGTTTGGTAAACGAATATTCCGATTGTCCGGTGGAATCGTAAAAACTAATGTTGCCGATTTTTTCGCTCATACCAAAATACGTAACCATGGCGTATGCCTGTTTGGTAACTTTTTCGAGGTCGTTGAGCGCGCCGGTCGAAATTTTGCCAAAGGTAATTTGTTCGGCAATTCGTCCGCCAAGTGTGGCGCACATTTCGTCTATAATTTGTTCTTTGGTAGTAATTTGGCGTTCTTCGGGCAGGTACCATGCTGCACCGAGCGCCTTGCCGCGAGGAATAATGGTAACTTTTACAAGCGGGTGCGCATATTCCAAAAGCCAACTCAGCGTGGCATGACCGGCTTCGTGATAAGCAATTGTTCTCTTTTCTTCGATGGAAATTATTTTGTTGCGTTTTTCCAAACCGCCAATAATTCTATCAACAGCATCTAAGAAATCTTGCCGTCCTACTTCCTTTTTGTTGTTGCGAGCGGCTATCAAAGCGGCTTCGTTGCATACGTTGGCTATGTCGGCTCCCGAAAAACCGGGTGTTTGTTTTGCCAAAAAGTCAACTTGAATATCGGGAGCAACTTTTATAGGTTTTAAATGCACTTTGAAAATTGCCTCACGCTCGGTAATATCGGGTAATTCCACGTGAATTTGCCGGTCGAAACGTCCGGCGCGCATTAAGGCTTTGTCCAAAATATCGGCACGGTTGGTTGCGGCGAGTATAATTACACCTTTGTTGGTTTCAAAACCGTCCATTTCGGTAAGTAGCTGATTGAGAGTATTTTCCCGTTCGTCATTTACTCCGGCATTTACATTTTTGCCGCGAGCGCGACCAATGGTGTCAATTTCGTCGATAAAAATAATACAAGGCGCTTTTGCTTTTGCTTCCTTGAACAAATCGCGCACACGAGCTGCGCCCACGCCCACAAACATTTCCACAAAATCGGAACCCGACATTGAAAAAAACGGCACGCCGGCTTCGCCCGCTACGGCTTTGGCAAGCAAGGTTTTACCCGTTCCCGGAGGTCCCACAAGCAACGCGCCTTTCGGTATGCGTCCGCCCAATTCGGTGTATTTTTTCGGATTTTTCAAGAAATCTACAATTTCACGGATTTCTATTTTTGCCTCTTCCAAACCGGCAACATCGCTAAAATTGATATTGGTTTTGTTTCCGGTATTGTCGAACAACCGGGCACGCGATTTTCCGATATTGAAAATTCCACCCGGTCCGCCGCCACCGGTCATGCGGCGCATGATAAACATCCACACGCCTATGAGCAGTACCAAAGGCAAAAGCCAGCCAATAATATCGCCTATGTAATTGTGGCGGGTTTCGTAATCAATGCTTGCGCGGTCGCCCATATTGAATTGCTGTTGAATTTCATCAACGCGTCGCTCAAAACTATCTATCGAACCGATTGAAATAATATAATCGGGTTTCGCCATTCTCGACGGATTTCGAGCATCGGGATTGGAGTTTAGAAACACTTCGCCTGATTCTTTGTTTACCACCACAACCCTGCTAATTTCACGATTTTTTAATTTTGTGAAAAATTCCACATCGCTTAATCTATTCGTTTTCGGTGTGCCAAAATCCATAAAATTGATAACCAAAAATACAACTATAAGAATTCCATAAATCCACAGCATGGAATTTTTACCACCGTTGCCCATATTGGAAAATGGCGACATATTATTGTTGTTTCTTTGATTATTTGGTCGCTGTTGCTGTTGGTTGCCTGCAGCTTTATCGGTATTTTTTTGTTCTTCGTTTGCCATGGTTGGTATGTTAGAGAATATGTTAATTTGATGTTTTTTTCTGGATTGCCTCGTTCCTCGCAATGACGCTCCGGTGGCTGAGCCTGTCGAAGTCCGTCATTGCGAGGAACGAAGCAATCCAGTTTTTAATATATTTTTACAGGGCAATCCGCCCACAGTTCTTCAATGTTATAATAATTTCGTACATAGGGTTGAAACACGTGTACCATAATTTCGACATAATCCAAAATAATCCATTCGGCATTGTCGTAGCCGGTGCGTTGCCACACTTTTACGCCGGTGTGTTTTTGCACGTGTTCGGCAACCGAATCGGCAATGGAGGCAACATGCGTAGTAGAATTGCCTTCGCAAATCACAAAATATTTGCAAATAGCATTCTCAATGTTCTTAAAATCAAGTGAAATGATTTTTTCGCCTTTTCGCTCTTTGATACCTTCTATTATTGTGGTCAATAATTTTTTGGTACTTATGGGTTTTGTCATTCTATGCTTTGATTATATACTTATTTGCGCAAAAATACACTATTTTAATTATTAATGATTAAATTATTAGTGATTAATTAGGTATTTGTTAAATACGTTTAAAAAAATCAATCGCAATCTAAAATCTCCTTACCGGTAGAAATAATAAATACGTATTATTGCATATTTATGTGGGTTATGTCCCTCATTTTATGATTTTTATCATGATTTTCCTTGACTTTAATCATAATTTGTTGTATATTGCGAACTGCAATATCAAATCATAAAGTAGTGTTGCTGTTGAATCGTCTAATTGATTATTGTGAGTTGTCAATTAGGCGATTTTTGCGTTTCGAAGCAGCGTTTCACAAACACAAAAAAGCACTTACAAATTCATCATCGTAAGTGCTTTTTCGCTCCCGAAGCTGGACTTGAACCAGCGACCCTCTGATTAACAGTCAGATGCTCTAACCAACTGAGCTATTCGGGAATATAAATTAAGTTGCTTTAAAAAAGCAGGGCAAAGATAGGTATTTTTTCAATACTTCATAAAAATTTTATGCTTTTTTTGTGATTTTTGCCTAAAATTTTACAAAATATTGAAAATCAATAAAATTGTTTTATCTTTGTAAGAATTCTGTTCTTCTCCGTTTGTTACAACCTCGTTCACTAACTAAACTAAATACTATGAAAAAACTCTTTACAACTCTTATGCTTGGGCTTACAATGATAATTGTGTGCCCTGCTCAAACAACTCCTACTGTTCAGCATCATGAATTTTATGGTGGTTTTGGTTTACTCAACACCAATCAAATGTTTAGTATGATTGGCGATGTTTTTGGTACAATATTTACTCTTGGTCAGGTACAGCCTGACAGATATTGGGCTTTCACGCCTTCTATCGGGTATAAATATTGGTTTAACAAAAGCATTGGCATTGGCGCTCATTTTGCGTTCGACAAAAATTCGGTAAAAGCAAATCACGGTACTTTTACCAACAGTGATTGGCGCATTCACAACCGTTATTTTTACACATTTGCGCTGGATTTCAATTGGAATTATATGAACCGCCCCATGTGCCAATTGTACGGCAACATTGGTATGGGTTCAACGCTTGTGCAATTTTCCAACAACAAAGCCGATAATCCAGATGCCCGCTTGAAACAATTCCCGTTTTTCAATTGGCACATTTCGCCGTTTGGCGTGCGAGTGGGTAACATGGTGGGCGGTTTTGCCGAATTTGGTTGGGGCTACAAAGGATTTATCAATACCGGTGTTTCGGTAAAATTGTAATTTGCTTACAAAATATGACCAAAAACATACTCTGTTCAGCAACATCGTAACAAAACTTTACTACATTTGCCCTTATTAACACATAAATTTTACACAGTATGAAAAAGTATTTTGCAGAAATGATTGGCACTTTTGTGCTTGTTTTGGGCGGTTGCGGAACCGCAATTTTTGCCGGCGGCTCTGTCGGTTTTTTAGGCGTAGCTTTGGCTTTCGGGCTCACGGTAGTGGCTATGGCGTATGGTATTGGCGCAATTTCGGGTGCGCATTTGAACCCTGCCGTTTCGGTTGGTGTTTTTGTTGCCGGACGTATGACGGCGAAAGATTTGGCAGGCTACATTGTAGCGCAAATTATTGGTGGTATTGTTGCTGCCAGTATTCTTGCATTTATTGTTAGTCAGTTTGGCGGCTCGCTCAGCACATTTGCTGCTAATGGTTTTGGCAAAGAGTTTTTTGATTTCGACAATGGCGGTGCAGACTATCACGACCTTTCGAGAATTGGCGCATTTATGATTGAATTGGTATTGACTTTCGTGTTTATACTCGTAATTTTGGGTGTAACTGCTAAAAGTGCAACTCCGGGTTTTGCAGGTTTGGCAATTGGTCTTACCCTTACATTAATCCACTTAATAAGCATTCCGCTTACCAACACTTCGGTAAATCCGGCTCGTTCTATCAGTCAAGCAATTTTCTCGCAAAACCCCGAAGCATTACCACAATTGTGGGTGTTTATTTCAGCTCCTATTTGTGGTGCGGCATTGGCGGCATTTGCTTGGAAAGCGATTAAAAATGATAATGATTAAATATGCCCCGGACACTTCACCGCTCCATATTTTACACGATGCCTGCCACCCATAATCACATTGGTAATTGTTAATTCAAAGGCTCCGTGCCCATGGCTGGCGGTGCGAAGTTGCGACACGTTTACATCGTAATTGAAAATAATATCGTAGCCTTTGTAATTAGTGCCAAGGGCAATAACCACCGCATCGCGGTCGCGTGCGCGGTAAAACAAGCCGAACATACTTTTGTTGAACGAGGTGGAATTGTAGAAATATTTTATACCGATTACTCCAAACTGATATTCCTGTTGGCGGCGCTGAAATTGTATTTTTGCTTGTGGCACTACGTCGAAATCGGCGGTAATTTGCAGCCATGCCGTAGCATGAATAAACGAGCGTAGCGGCAGACGCACGTCATTATCGTCGAACCACGAAATATTCGGACGGTTGATATTGTAGGCAGCATAACCGAGCGTATAGGAATACAGCACACTTGGCGTAAATGTTGCCATAAATCCGGCGCTCATATTGAAAAACGTTTTCCTTGTTATTTCAAAATTCTCGCTTGTAATCAAATTCGGGTCGAAATGAGTGCCGTTGAATTGGTCGGGAAAACGGAGCAAACTGTAATCGAGAGAGTGAAAACCCAGCGCGGGCATCAACGCAGGCGAAAGCGTCCATTGATTGATGGGCAAGTGCAAAGCTATAGGCACCGCTATTTGCGAAGCTCCATAATGCGCATCGCCGGCTAAATCGTAATTAAACACAAGTCCAATGCCAAACGGTGGTGTGGGAGAGTAGGTTTTGTGCAAACGACTATCAACGCTAAAAGAAAACGTTTTGTAAGGAACTGCTACGGTGCGGTATTGGTCGCGAGCCGTGAGATTGAAACGCAGTTTCCCTTTTATATGCCCAGCCATTGCTGGATTTACGTTGAGCGAATTTGTTAAAAAATTGGAAAAATGAATATCTTGAGCAACCGACACCGCAATTGCTCCAACGCATAAGCTGACGCTTAATAATATTCGTTGTAGGTGTTTATTCATTTTCTTTTTTATATTTCTGGATTGCTTCGTTCCTCGCAATGACGCTTTTTTGTTGATTTGTGCAAACTCTCAAAAGAGCGTCATTGCGAACAAAGTGAAGCAACCGTAGCGAAGCGGAGCTCAACGAAGTTAATCCAGAAATTAGAATAAGTTATATTTCACTTTGGTATTATTTGTTCATCTTTTAAACTTGTTCACTTGTCAACTTCTTAACTTATTTAATAATTGTAATATTCCCTTTATCTCTAAACTCCCGATTATCTAAGCAGCGAGCGTAAATATAATACACCAGCACTTGCGGTTCTAATGGTTTTCCTTTATATTTTCCGTCCCACTGCGCGTGCAAATCGGTTGTTTCAAATATTTTTTCGCCCCAGCGGTCGAAAATTGCAAATTCAAGTTCGGTAATTGCTCCTGATTTTATTTCAAAAATATCGTTTACACCATCATTGTTGGGTGTAAATGCCGTTGGCACAAAAATAAATTCCTTTGTACAATCCCAATCAACCACTTGCAAATGTACCGTATCGGTATTGGTACAGCCATAGCTGTCGGTGGCATGAACCACATAGGTGTAACTGTGCGGCGGCGTAACTGTGGCATGAGCCGAATAGGCATTTTCAATCCATATCATGGGTGTCCACATATACGAAACACCCTCTTGAGGAGTTGGCAACGCCGAAAGTTGCACTTTTTGACCTTTATATACAATATATTTATCGGCAGTGGCATCTAACAGCGGCAATTTATTTTCAACAGTAATTGTAATTTCCTGCGTTGTAATTGCCGCACAATTGTGCGCATCGGTAATTTCAGCTGTGTAAATTCCCGGACACAAATTATATAAATCCTGTGTGTTTTGTTCGTTGCTCCACTGCACGCTGTACGGCTTGGTGCCACCTTCTATTGTTAATTGTATGGAGCCGTTGCAGGCATTTTCGCAATTGACATTTGCTGCTGCTATATTTTTCAATTCCAACGGTTGCGGTTCAATTATTTCAAACGTTTCTGTTACCACACAGTCCAAACCGTCGGTAATTGTAATGCTATATACGCCTTCGCCCAAATTTTGTTTCGCAGGATTACTTGAACCATCGTTCCACAAATAGGTGTAAGGCGCAGTGCCGCCAACGTGCGAAACTTCGAGCGCAGCATCGGTTTCGCCAAAACACGAAATTGGCGTATTGACAACGGTCAACATCTCTAAATCATTAACCGCCACGTGTACGGTGTCTATTTTCACACAACCGTCTTGATTTCGGGCATGAACCACAAAATTGGTGCTTACACCGGGTTTTACCAAAGGAGTTGCCGACTGTACACCTGAAACTATGAAATGCTGCGGACTCCACGAATAGGTCATACTATTTGCAGGATACAGATTTTCTACGCCAATTTCCACCACATCGCCTTTGCAAATAAATGTTTCGCCAAAGGCTTTTACATCGTTGAACGAAACATTGACTTCAACCATTGCCTCGGTTTGAAAATTGCAATATTCGCTGAACGTGCGCACATAATATGTTACTTTGCCGGTAGGCATAAATGTTATGGAACTTTGCGAAAAATCGGGATTGATAACCGGATTGAACGTGGGCGAAGTTGACCAAATATAGCGGCGCGTAGGTGCGCTGGTGTAAGCCGTTACGGTATACCAATCGCCGGAACACACCGGATTGCGCTCCTCACCGTTTTGTGTAACTTTTAATTCTAAAATATGATAATCGTTTTTAAATACATTCACGGTTTGCGTATAAATAGTTTTGCACCAGTTCGAAGCAACGGTCAGTTCGTAATCGGTGGTTTCGCCGGGCGTTGCGTTGGTTTGCGGACGGTCGGGTGTGGAAAGTCCTTCGCTTGGCTTCCACGTGTAGGTGTAGTTGGGATTATATTCGTTGGGAATACCAATTTCAATAGTTTCGCCTGCGCAAATATATTTTGCAGGCAACACGTCGTACGCTATTTGTTCGGTAATTATCAATTTTTTTGAAATAGAATCAACCAAATTGCACGACGACACATCGCGCACTATGAGTTTTATTTCGTATTCGCCCGGTTCGGGGAAAATATGTGTAAAATGTTCGTCGGTAGAAAGTATCGAACTATCGTCAACATACCATTCGTACTCCAATTGCGGATTGTTGTACAAGTGCTGCGATTTGTCGATAAACGTCAATTCATTTGCCGAACAGGTTATTTCGGGTAATTCAAAATCGGCAACGAGCAATCCAAAACCAATATAAAACCGGAATACGGCATTGTTGCAATTTCTGGAATTATTGTTGTTGCTCCACGCGCCGGGTTTGGGGTAGGTGGGGAAACCATTGCAACCGCCACAACTTGCGCACACGCTTTGGTAAATATTGCCTTTTTTGTCAAAACGTGCTGTTCCGCCGTCCACGTGTTCGCGTCCGCTTCCTCTGCAAGTATTGTAATTATGTATTTCGCCAAAATAGGTGGCATAGCCCACTTCATTTGCTTCGTCGTCGATTACCATCAGATAAAAATCCTTGCCATCGGTATGCTTTTGATACGCATCGGGAGTAATAAACATATTTTTTGTGCCTTGCATAAAATACCAGCCATTGTCGTACATCCATTCTTTCCAATATTCGTTGTAATAAGTACCAATGGAATAATCCGTTTCCCATTCTCTACCATAACCTGCTAAATAAATACGATTGCAAATATCAACTTCAAACGCTGTGGGCGTAATATTGGGCGTGCCATTTCCCGAACCAAAAACCGTACTCCAATTCAGCGTAGATAAATCATTGCTAAACGATGCCAAAAATTGTCCGCTATTGGGTTGTTGAAATTTCGCATTATAAATCAAAGTTGAGCCTGTGGCGGTAGTTTGCCCGAATAAAAATACATTGCCCAAAGAATTGCAACGCACAAAATGCGCTTGGTCGTGCCGGTCGGAGCCAAAATAGGTGCCTGCGAGCAAATTACCGCTTTGGTCTAATTTTATAAGAAAGGCATCGACCGTACCTCCTATTCTGTTGGGTATAAATCCATTGAACGGCACATTCATAGTTTGTGAACAGGTGCCGCCGGTGGCAAACACATTGCCCTCCTTGTCAATGGTAATTGAGTATGCAGCATCTTTACTTTCGCCGCCAATGTAGCTGCTCCATTCAAGGTTGGTCATATCGGCGTTTAATTTGAAAATTACACCGTCCTGCGAGCCGCCCGACACAGGTTGAAACGCATTTTTTACCGGAAAATCGGTGGAAAACGTTGTGGAAGCAATATAAATATTATCGAGCGTATCGAGCATAATTTCACCCCGTGCACCGTCGCTGTGATTGTAATACAGGGAATCTCTACCGTAATATTGGTATGAGACTAACCCTCTATCGAAATTCAAACCATCGTTTTCACTACCGCCCATATATGTGGACGAAAGCAGTTGCGAACCGTCGGCACTCAGACGAGTTACGAATATATCGAGACCGCTTTCAAAATTAATAACGTGCCCGTAAATTATTGATGTTCCTCCGGCAAATGTTGGCTGAATGGCATTTCTCACAGGAAAATCGACCGAGCCTGTTGTGCCGAGTATAAGTAATTCATTTTTGGAATTGACAATCAAACTATGCGGCATTTCGGCGCTTGCACCGCCTATGTAACTCGCATAGAGGCGTCTTGTTCCCGTGGGGTCGTATTTTATAATTCCCACGTCCCACGAACCGCCGCCGTAGGTTGTTTGCGAAGCTCCTATACTTACCGGATAACCAAAACCTTCGACAATGCCGCCGGAATACACATTATTTTCAAGGTCGTACGTTGCCGTAAATCCCCAATTGTCGCTTGTGGAGCCTGTGTAAGTCGAAAAAATTAATTCGGGGTCGATGTACAGTGTGTGTTCGGGATTATAATCTCCCACACGGTAGGTCAGTTCAAAGCGGTGCAAATTGTAGGAACATTCAACCGCAACCGTGTCGTTGCCAATTATTTGATATGCGTATGGTTTTTGTTCAATTACTTCGTTTACCGAAGTTGTGATAATCAAATTTCCCTTTTGGTCGATTGCCATACGGTTTACGCCATCGTAACGCAGTTTTATTTTACCGGGATTGCCACCCGGACGCACCACAAAATCGTATTTCATAGTTCCTCCGGCATCGTATAAATACAAATCGGTGTATCTATAAATTTCGTGGTATTTTATTTTTTTATAACTTACCACATTGCTCGCCCATTTTTTGGAATCATTTCCGAGAAAAAAATGTTCCACACCCGGCAATCGTTCATGAGCCGAAACGTGTGTGCGATTGTTCATTCCCTCAAAATACACTTTGTAAGCATGTGTTTTTTTAGGTTGCGGTTCATCGTCATCGGCGTGGCTGCAAGCGTTATGTGAGTGTTGCGATTTGAGCAATCGCAAATTCAACGGCATGCCGGTTTTTAAAAATTCCGCTTTTTCTTCCGGCGAAATTTTGATTAGGTCGGTACTATCTGTAAAATGCTTGTGCGCATTATGCGTATCGTAGAAAAAATAGGTCAAACAATTTTTTTCGGCATACATAAATCCGCCGTACAATTGTGTGCGGTAAAGAACACTCGATTGCCACTGATTTTTATTCTCGGTAAAGTGAATCACAGGCATTTGGGCGTGAGCCGAAATAAAGGCGCACGTAAAAATAATGGGGAGTAGCTTTCGTAGATTCATAACTTTTTGAATAACTGAGTAACTGAATGACTGAATAACTGACTGTTTGGTTGCGGAGCTATTAGTCAACCTAACTAAAAAACGTTAAAAATAACACATTTAATCTATTTATGCAAACAATTATTTTAGATACTATGGCAACCGCACGAAATTTACCCTCAATTAGTAACAGTTTTTTCACTTTTTCCCAAAAAACCACCAAAAACAAAATCCTTTTATTATATTTGCACTAATTCCATTTTCAAGAAGTTAAAAACCGGAAGGACATTTTGTAAAAAATAGCGTTTTGCTATGTCCTGGTCATTGGAACGTGAGAAATTTCAAGTACGCCAAGGTAAGTTGAAAGTCGCAGGAATGCGGATTTACTTATTTGGTGTACAGGTGATTCTCACGACCTCTAAGGCGGATTAAAAGCGCAAGGATTTAGATAATAGATTGATTATAAGATAGAAAGATAGTTTTTTACAAGTATGCAGTGACAAATGAGTAACAAAACATTCCCTTATTGAGAATTGTGGAGAATTTTGTACTGCAAAGATAATCATTTTTCAATTAATACAACAACCGACTACACCAATTTTGAGTTTTCACAGAATAATATTAAAAGTAATAACAGCCTCACAGGAAAAGACACACAGTTTAATTTACAGCCTCTTGTTCCAATTTTGTAGTCTTTCAAAAACAAATAGGAATTTTCCCGTATCCACTAAAATCCATTCCGTATCAATCCAAAACCAACAGGATTTTTCAAGTATCAATTACCAAAAATCAAGTGTCTAATAGGAATTTTTAGCAGACACCTATTAGACACCAATAAGACACCTATTATCTACCGAATAATTCCTATTTCCTCCGAATAATTTTGAATAAATCCTATTAGCTACCTGTTGGCTACCAATTAGACACCGAATGGACACTGATTAGCTACAAAAAAATCTTGTGTTAAGAAATACCCAAAATTTAAGCAAAAAATCCTATGTTATATGGTATTCTACGGATATTACTTAATCAATATTAGCAATTCCTCCGCCAATTCTCTCGATTCCAACCGCATAATACTCTCCTCCGAACTCCCGTAACTCAAAAGGTTAATATTTCCATACCATACAAGACGATTGTCAATAAGAACAAATTTTTGATGAATGTCGCTTTTTTGCACAACCGTAACAATCGATTGTAAATATTCAATACACTCTTTTATCCGCTCCGGTTCTTTATATGATTCCGGCGGACGAGTAACGATTGTGATTGAAACGCCCATTTTTAACGGCTCTTTCAACCATTCGAGGATTGTGTTTACTCGTTTTCTTTGCAAGAATGGACTGACAATCAATATTTCTTTTTTCGCTTCGACAAAATCATTTTTCATTACTTCCGCAAAACTATCGGTGTCATAAATCAAATTGACTTTGTCGGGTTGGTTTTGAGCTGATAATGTTTTGTAACCTATCTGCGCATAACCGCTAAGGCGTTTGTGGTACATTCGTTCCAAAACCGGAACGTGAATATCCACATAATCGTAAATCATTACATCTTTTTTATCGGGATATTCTCGGTGTAATCGTCCGGCATATTGAGCCAATGTACCTTTCCAAGCAATTGGCGAGGCGAGAAACAAGGTGTCTAAACGTGGATAGTCAAAACCTTCGCCAACATATTTTCCTGTGGCAATGATAATGAGTTTTTCTTCTTTCGGAATGTTTGCTAACGATTCCATCATTTTGGTTTTTACTTTTGTAGAATCCGCTCCAACAAGCGTGATGATGTGTGCATCTATTTGATTTTTAAGTAATTCAAATAATCGCGAGACGTGTTCTTTACGTTGAGTGAGAATGATTGGTGTTCGGTTGTTTGTAACTGCTTCCGTAACATCATTGACAATCTGTTGGTTACGAAATTCGTCTTCGGCAAGAGTAGCGTAGATTTTAGTAATGTGCCAATCGGTTTCATTTTGCAAAAACGGCTTTTTAAATCCTGTAAAACACGGGATTAAATAGTGTTCAAAATTCCGTTTGCTTGCCTGCGATTTTGCATCAACAGAGTAGCGAATTGCGCCACACTGCATAAAGGTTATCGGGTGCTGTCCGTCTTGACGGGTGGGTGTTGCCGTCAAACCACAAACATAATGTGCATTGACCGCTCCAAGAACTTTTTCGTAATTGACAGACGAGGCGTGATGACATTCGTCCACAATTACCATTCCGTAATTTTTTACAATATCATCAACCTCATTATCACGGATTAAACTCTGAACGAGTGCAATATCTATGATGCCCGATGAAGTATTTTTGCCTGAACCGATTTGTCCAATAAGCGAACGAACCTTTTTTCTTCCTCGTCTTTTCTCCGCTTCGGGCAAGGTTTCGTTTATTTCGAGGAATTGTCCCAAAGATTTTTTCCATTGGTCAAATAATGTTTGTAAATGAACCAATATCAAAGTATTGCATTTTCTTTCGGCAATGAGCGATGCGCCGATAACGGTTTTACCGAAGGCGGTTGGAACGGAAAGTATACCGTTTTCGTGTTGGAGTAACGTATCGGTTGCCGATTGTTGTTCTTCGCGGAGCGTACCTTTAAAATTTACATCAATCTCTTTGCCTTTATTTCGCTTATCGTCAAATTCATAATTGACATTGGAATTTTCGAGCAAAGCAATAAGTGAAGAACGACAACCACGCGGAATGCCCAAATATTCAGCCGTTTCGTCCAAAGAATAAATAATTCGTGGAATACCAAACGTGGACATTCGCATTTTCTGCGTTTTGTAAAATTGTGGATTTGAAAAGGCGGCAAGTCGTTTGATTTTGTTTAAAGCACATTGGCTGACATCTTTTTTCAGAATATACAACCTGTTTGCTTCAATAATAATCAGTTTATTGGGAAAATCGTTGTTTTCAAGTTTCGTTTCCGGCTTTTTGTTTTCCCAAGGTTTTGGAACATCATCATCGTCTATTTCGATATTTCCAAGTTCTCCCAAACCATTGCCGATACATAATTTGTCGAGCCATTCATCTATTTCTGCCGAAGAAATTTTCTTAATGGAAGATAAATACGCCCATTGGTCGGGGTAAGATTGGAAATTTTCGTCAATAAATTCACTATTTCCGTTTTTTCGTGCTCCACCTTGCAAAGGCAAAGCAATCAAATTGCCAAATCCGCCTTTTGGCATAAAATCCTGATTGGGGAACATTCGGTCGTAGGACGAAAATTTTATTTCGTGCCTAACGGACATCGCTTTTGTCAGAATTGCATTCCCGAATTTTCGTGCGGACATTGCCAAAATCGGCTCGCTAAAAAACAACCAAGCGTGTGCGCCGTTTCCGGAACGAGAACGCTCAATTGCCACCGGAATATTCAACTCTTTACAAACAGAACGAAAGGCGGAAATGTCTTTTTGCCATTGTTCTTCATCAAAATCAATAGCAAGAAACAAGCAAGTTTCGTCTGACAAGAGAGCGTAAACCCCGACAATTCCTGTTCCGTTTTCGTCTTTATTTCGTAAATGGAAATTGATAGTTTCCGCTGTCAAAGGCAAAAATTCTCGATTGGTACAATCTTTACATTTGGTGTTTGTTCTGTTGCAAAGTCCTCTAACCCACTCGTTTTTACAGGCAGGAATATAATAACTGCTTTCGTGCTTTCTGCTGTAACAGCGTTTGGCGTAAACATCTGTTCTTCCACGAAACAACGACATAAACAATTCTATTTTTTCTTCGGGTGTGCTGTGTTTGGTTATAGACGATTCCGTTTCCTGTATGGTATTTTCTTCTTCAACGGGAACGATATTTTGCTTTTTGGCTATTTCTTCAACCGACAACCCCAATATTTTCCGTAATTTCTCATTTTCTGCACGAAGAAAATAAACTTCCGATTCAAGTTCTTCGATTCGTTTGTGGAGAGTTGTTTTGGGCATTGTTGGGAATTCTGTTTTAGAATGAACAAAGATAGCGATTTTTCTTTTTATGTTTTGTATCGTTAAAGAAGAAACCCCAAAGTCAAATAATTTTTATTCGATTTTGGGGTTTCCACAAGTTCCCTTGTAAAGAAGATTTAGAGGAATTTTCTATTTTTTCACTACACTTATTCGTTTACCATTTATTTGTAAAAAATACACACCATTGGCGTAATTCGATAAATCAACTTGTGTACCGAATGTTGTAATCAGCAATGCGCCAAATGAATTATATACTTTGATTTCGCTTGGCTCGCTTATGTTTACTATGCCGGTGGTTGGATTAGGGTAAATTATAAGTGAACTTTCATCAATGGTTTCAATATCGGTTGTTTTCTCTTTGAAAGTTACTACAATTTTGTGATTTTCTGTAACAGGTGGAAAAGTATAATATCCGTCCAATTGAGCTATTGAATTTATAAGATAATCATTATCAACTTTTATGTAATTTATTTCATAACCATCATTGGGCGTAAAATAAAATGTTTGACTTTTTCCTTCATTAACACGAACGTTTCCGCTCGGTTCTATGCTACCGTTTTCGTCTGACGATGCAACAATTGTGTAATAATTTGCCGGATTATTAATTAGTTTGAAAGTTACTGATATTTCATAATCCTTTTCAACTTTCGGGAAAGTATAACGTCCGTTTGCTTTGGCAGTTGGGTTTATAACACCATCAATTTTCACTTGGTCTATTTCATAGCCATCATTTGGCGTAAAAATAAATTCTGGACTACTACCTTTATTAACAGGAACATTTCCGCTTGGTTCTATGCTACCGTTTGGGTCTATATTGCCATTTTCGCCTGCCGTAGCAATAATGCTGTAAGTTGTAATTCCGCCTTCTGCGGGAGTTATAAAATCGCCTGTGAAAACGGTTAGCATATAGCCGTCGACATTGTAAGGCGTGAGCGAATAATAATATCGAGTATTTGCCGTCAAATTCGGAACAGTGTAGAATAATGTCGATTTAAGGAAAGGATTGCCGTCAGCATCTAAATTCAATTCTGCAACTTTATTTATATGATTTTCATCGCTGTAAATATTTAATTCGTAATTAATTGCATTGTTAATTTTGGGAAAAGTAACATTGGCGGAATTTGGCGTAGGAACAACCTGTACGGCACACTGATAATTTGTAAATACTTTCCAATAAAGTCTTGTTTGGTAATCGGAAAGATAATTGCAATTAATATATACAGGAATATTTGGGGAAACATTGTTAAAAGTAGAGGATTGTAGCGTTGGCGGTGTAGTGGCGTTGCAAATTATTTGACTTAATCCTGTGCAACCTGAAAAAGCATAGTATGGAATTGTAGTTACTTTATTTCCTATCGTTATAGTTTCAAGTGTCGTCATTCCCGAAAAGGAATCATCGCCACATTGCCCTAAATTTCTACCTAAATGTAAATTTTTTACAGGACAATTTCCAAAAACACCATTATCGCCAGCAGTGCAATAAAGGTATAAAATTTCAGTACCATCTTGTATATTAATATTTTGTAGTTGTGTGCAATTGTCAAATGCTCGCCAACCAATTACAGAGATTGTAGAAGGAATAATTAATTGTGTTAAACTACTACAACCTCTAAACGCATCACTGCCGATTGAAGTAATTGAACTTGGGAAATTAATTGTTTGTAAACTTGAACAACCATAAAAGCAAGAAGAAGGAATTTCAGTAATTAAATCTCCTTCAAATGTTACGGAAGTTAATCTTGTACAATTTTTGAATGGTTGATAATAAGTTGGCAATGTTGTAACTAAACTGCCTATTGTTACAGTTTCAAGTGTTGTCATTCCTGAAAACGAACCTGCACCGCATTGTCCTAAATTTCTCCCTAAATGCAAATTTTTCACGGGGCAATTTCCAAAAACACCATTGTCGCCACTAACACAATAAAGATATAAAATTTCGCTACCATCCTGTATATTAACATTCTGCAATTGAGTACAGTTGTCAAATGCACGCGAACCAATTTCAGTGATTGTAGAAGGAATTGTTAATTGTGTTAAACTATTACAACTTCTGAAAGCATTATTGCCGATTGAAGTAATTGAACTTGGAAAATTAATTGCTTGCAAACTCGAACAACCATAAAAACAAGAAGAAGGAATTTCGGCAATTAAATTTCCTTCAAATGCTACAGAAGCTAATCCTGTACAATTTCTAAATGAATAAGTTGGCAATGTTGTAACTAAACTGCCAATGGTTAAGATTTTAAGTGTTGTTATCCCTGAAAAGGAGTCATCTCCGCATTGTCCTAAATTTCTTCCTAAATATAAACTTTTCACGGGACAATTACCAAAAACGCCATTGTCGCCACTAACACAATAAAGATATAAAATTTCGCTACCATCCTGTATGTTAACATTCTGCAATTGAGTACAGTTGTCAAATGCACGCGAACCAATTGTTGAGACAGTAGAAGATATAGTTACATTGTTCAAATTAGTATAATCTCTAAAAGCATTATTTGGAATAGAAGTTACTCCACTACGAATAATAAGTGTTCTTATTTCGGAGCGCCTATCTGTATAATCATTTGAAAAAGTCGGTTTATATTTATCAATTTCTGACTGACATAAAGCACCGCTACCACTAATAATAAGTGTGCCACCAATTAATGTGGCAGTAACAGAACAACTTGGTTTTCCATTTCCCCAAGAAATATTAGATGCTGCACTATATAAATTGTCTGCATCTCCTAATAAATTGTATATCGAAATACCACAACGTATTCCATAGTAAAAAGTCAGAGGCAATGTCATAGGTCCGGCTGCGGCTGAAAGTAACGCATTACCACAATGAATAAAAGTACTTGTTATTGAAAGTGTCATCTTAGCTCCATACCAAAGCACCTTAAATTCATCAGGCGCAAAGTTATCTATAATAATATCTCTAAGGAATTTTTCTCCAAATCCCAACCCGAAACTTGGAAGAGTTGGATTGTCAAACATACCATTCACTAAGCGACTTAAATTCTCAGGGTTATAAATAGTTTTTTCAACACATTCAGCTAACGTGCTCAAAGCAAAATCCCACGTGTATTCAACAAAACTACTACCCAAAGAAGCAAAATCCATTTCAACTCCTTCTATGCTGTTATATACGCCATTGTATGAAAGTGCTGCAACATTACAAGTATTTCCTGCGTAGCCGTCAAAAATAAAAGTTACGCTATCAGAAAAAATTCTATCAGGCAACCCGTTATTATTGTATTCAACTATCATTTTGATTGCATCTTTTTCATCATCATAAATAGTAAGTCGCTTGGGTAAATTCTGATTATTTTCTTGATATTCAAAATAATAGACAGTGCCATATAAGTCCATAATAACAGCATCTAAGGTATCGCCCAAATCTTCTTCAATAAGAAGATATTGTGGCATGGATTTAAAATTACGCCACACATTTTCTGATTTATAGGCTGTTATTGCCTCTTTGGGAGTAGCAAGATAGATAGACGGAACTGTTATGCCACTAAAAACATTAAGGTTATTTATATTTTGTGGCGTAGTTGCCATATTATAAACGGCAGTCAAAGCGGCACAATTTCCAAATGCTTCTTTTTCTATGGTATCAACACTTTGGGGAATTGTAATAGTAGGCAAAGAAGTACAATTATAAAATGATTGTTCTCCAATTATAGTAACAGTATTGGGAATTGTTGTTGCTTGCAAGTTTCTACAATTCTTAAACGCATAATTTCCAATATTCGTTACGCCGTCTTCTATAACAACGGTTTCTATGGTATTAAGGTTAGTAATGCGCCAAGGGGCAACACCGTCAATCGCAGTATCCCAAAAATCAGACATATCTCCACTACCATTAATATACAGAATTTTGCCATCTATATATGCTCTAACATCGTTTTCCCCTCTGGTATTTTCATTGTCAGAAATAACCCAAGGGCTAATTTTTGTTCCGTTTCCTTCCCACGCCATTACATTGTTTGTAAAGGCAAGCAAAACAAATAGCATTGCTATTGTTAAAAGATTTTTTGTTTTTGTAAATTTCTTATTCATACGACTTTAATTTTAAAATTATTGGTTTGTAATTTATTTTTTAATAAAAATAGCGTGAAACAACCTGTCTATTTGCAGGTTTCCACGCCTATACTCCGGCAAGTTGCTCCACGCCGTAATACACGGCGTTTCGCTAACTATTCTTGGAGTATAGCCCATAAACGGGGCAAATGTGGAAAATGCAAATACTTAGAATAAAAAGCTATACGCTATTTTTATATATGTATCATACAGTGCTTGTTGGCACTATTTTGGTTTTTTGTTTTATGATTGAGGCAAAGCTATTAAAATATTCTGAATAATTTGCGAATTGTTTTTGAAAATTGGGACAACACCACAATATTATTGTATTTTTGTGGCACACTAAAAAATAATGACAGAACAAGAATTACATAAAATCTTATCAGACGCTATTGCACTTCCGGCAGAAATTGAGATTGTTGAATTTAAAGAGGCAAAAGAAAGCTACGACTTCGATAAACTCGGCAAATACTTTTCAGCGTTAAGCAACGAAGCCAATTTGAAAGGAAGGTCGTGTGCGTGGCTTATTTTTGGAGTGAACAATAAACATCAAATCGTCGGTAGCCATTATCGTACCAACCGCAAAAAGTTGGACAGCCTGAAAAAAGAAATTGGCGACAAAACCACTCACAATATTTCATTTATAGAAATCTACGAACTCACTACGCCCGAAGGTCGTGTTGTGATGTTTCAAATACCTGCTGCACCACAGGGTATTCCTGTTGCATTTGAGGGGTATTATCACGGTCGTCTTAATGAAAGTTTGACGGCACTGAATATTGAAAAAATTGAACGAATACGCAATCAGGCAATTGATAGGGATTGGTCTCGAAAAATTGTTCCCGATGCCACTTTTGACGATTTGGACAAGGAGGCGATTTTGAAAGCGCGGGAGCAATTCAAGTTACGGAATCCGTCTTTAGTGAACGATGTAGATAATTGGGACGATGTAACTTTTCTGAACAAAGCCAAAGTAACGCTCAACGGAAAAATTACCAATACCGCTATTCTGTTGCTTGGTAAAGACGAGGCAAGTTCATTGATTTCTCCTGCAATTGCGCAAATAACGTGGGCATTGAAAGAGGAGCCGGGCGATTTTGAACATTTTCATACACCATTTATTCTAACTGTTGAAAAGGTACTTGCTTGTATTCGCAATTTGAAATTCAGTTATATGGTTGACGATAATTCGCTGTTTCCCAAAGAAGTAACTCGTTACGACAAGTGGGTAATGCGAGAATTGTTGCACAACTGCGTGGCACACACCGATTACGGTAAAAGCCGTCGTATGATTGTGTTGGAGTACAAAGACAGGTTGATTTTTCAAAATGCGGGCAGTTTTATTCCCAATTCGGTAGAAGAAGTTATTCGGCACAATAGTCCGCAGGATTATTATCGCAATCCGTTTTTGACCAAAGCAATGGTTAATCTGAATATGATAGAAACGGTTGGAAACGGAATACAAAAAATCTTTGCCATTCAAAGAGAACGGTTATTTCCAATGCCGACTTACGATATTTCAGACGAAATGCACACCAAAGTTACCGTTTTCGGCAAACTTTTGAATGAAAATTACACGTATCAATTATTTTCCCACCCCGAATTACCGATGGAAGACGTGATTGCTTTGGACAGGGTGCAAAAGAAACAGGAGATTTCCGAAGAGGCAGTAAGTCGTTTGCGTTCATTGAAAATGGTAAAAGGGCGCACAAGTTCACTTGAAATTGTTGGAACAGAAAAACCGAATAGTTTGAGCAATAAAGATTACAAACAATTGATATTGAATTTGCTTGCGGAAAAAGGCTCTGCAACGAGAGAAGAAATAGAAAAAATGCTTCTGCCGCTTTTGCCACAGGGGTTGCCCGCAGCAAAACAGCAAAAGAAAATATCAAATCTTATTACAGAGTTATCGCAAAAAGAAAGAAAAATAAAAAATATATCTACATCGGATAAATATGCGGAATGGACTTTGTATATTGAAAAAGATTAGTTGTAAAAACAACGAAAAAAGTAGTAAAAATCCACAAAACAGCTCATATTCAAATATTTAACATTTTTAAATATTAGTTGTAAAAAGTTGTAAAAAATTAGCAATAAAAATCGAGTTTTTAGCAATAAGAATAAATTAAACGACTGATATTGTGTTGTTTGTAATTCTAATAGTTTAGCAATAAAACTGAAAAAATAGTAGTAAAACAATACCCATAGCCTTTGCGTACCTCATTTTTAGATTATGGAACTTACCCAAGAACAATATAACATCATCAACTCGACAGGCAACATCAAAATAAATGCGGTTGCAGGTTCGGGGAAGACTACGACCATAATTGAATACGCAAAAGCACGACCAAAAACTGCCAAAATTCTTTATCTTGCTTTCAACAAGTCCGTAAAATTGGAAGCGATAAAGAAATTTGCAGACAAAGGGCTTGATAATGTGAAAGTTGAAACTGCTCATTCGCTTGCGTATAAGCACATTGTTTTTAAGCACGATTACAAAATTCGAGCACAAGGTTACAAAACCGGCGAAATTGCGGAATTACTTGGTTTACAAGGAGGTGAAGAAAAATACACCGAATATATTGTAGCAAATCATATCAATAAATTTCTTGCATACTTTTGTAACAGCGACAAACAAAAAGTGCAAGAATTAAACTACCTTGATACGATTTCTGACAGTAAAGCCAGAGCATTCGTTTCGACTTCTTACAATTATATAGAGACACAAACTCGTTTACTTTTAGCGAAAATGGATAAGGGCGAAATTGATGTTACGCATGATTTTTATCTCAAAAAATTTCAACTTTCAAACCCAACACTTCATTACGATTACATTCTCTTTGACGAGGGACAAGACGCATCGCCCGCTATGCTTGATATTTTCTTTAAACAAAAAGCAACAAAAGTAATTGTCGGCGACACGCACCAACAAATTTATGGTTGGCGTTATGCGGTAAATTCCCTTGAAAAAGCCGATTATAAAACTTATAACCTTTCAACAAGTTTTCGTTTCAGTCAAGACATCGCAAATTTGGCAATGCAAATGTTAACATTGAAAAAATATATTCAAGATGAACTGCAAATTTCTATCACAGGAAAAGGCAATTCCGATGAAATTGTATCAAAAGCGGTAATTGCAAGAACTAATCTTGGATTGCTTGTAAAAGCCATTGAATATGTAACCGAGAAGAAAAACGTTAAGAATATTTACTTTGAAGGCAACATCAATTCGTACACTTACGCTGATGACGGTGCTTCGCTTTATGACGTACTCAATTTGTACAACGGGAAACACCACCTTATCAAAGACAAGTTAATCAAGCAAATGAAAAATCTTGAAGAACTTGAAGATTACATTGATAAAACCGAAGATGTACAACTTGGAATGTTAGTTGAAATCGTGAAAGAATATGGCAACAAAATTCCTGATATTATCAAAAAAATCAAGGAAAAGCACGTTGAAAACGACAAAAAAGAAGAGGCGGAAATGATTTTTACAACAGTTCATCGCTGTAAAGGAATGGAATATGACACTATTCAAATCGTCAATGATTTCATTACAGAGGAAACTTTGGAAAATCTTGATGAAGACAAAAACAAAATTTTGAATGTTGATAAAATAAACGAAGAAATCAATCTTTTGTATGTTGCTGTTACACGAACAAAAAACAGCGTTCATATTCCCTCAACTCTTATACCAAAAGACTTTTTGTCATCTTCGTCCAAAATTCACGTTATGAAAACGTTGAGCAAAGAAGAAAAAGAAGAACTTGCTGTACAGAAACAAAAAATAGAAAAGAAAGACGTTGCAAATGGCAAAGTATATTCCGTTGAAACAGTAAGAGAAAAACACAAAGATGCTTACAAACCTTGGACTGAGGAACTTGACGAAGAACTAACAATAATGTATTGTGAAGGTATCAATGTCAGAGATATGGCGAAACATTTCGGGCGGACAAATGGGGCAATTAGGTCAAGAATTAAAAAATTAGAATTAGAAGAATTGTATGGTTAAATAGGTTTACCGTAAGCATCCGATATTCAGGAGGTGTAATTGATTATAAAATTCAAAAAATGGGAACACCCGTAAAAACGAATTATTTACTCACAACTATATTGTGTGTTACAATTTCAAATACTTTCCACCAATAGAAGAAAGCCTCTATATTGCTCATTTTCAATTTATTGAGCTTTGTTGGTAGCAGATTTTCTATTATTGCGTTTTGCAACTCTGAAATGTTGTTTTTGTCAAAATGCTCTACTTTTGTCAAATTGTTTGCTATCAAGGTGGAAAGATACGCAACTTTTGAAGCGTTAATAATTGCTGTATCAAGCATATATCTTTCGCTGTGAATAAAACTTTGTATGCGTTTTATGCCGTCTTGCAAAAGTTTAAAATTCTCATTATCAATTTGTCCTTGCAAACAAACGCAAAGTGAAGTTTGAAAAATATCGTTTAAAACTTGCTGTATATTGTTGAGATTGAGATTTCTATACGCCAATTCTACAACAGCAAATTTTCGGAATGTTTCAGTTGTAACGCTCAAATCATTTGTAACATCGAACAATGAGGCAATGTCGTAAAGTTGTTTTACAATTTCCATTGAGCACATTTTATTACCTTTGTAGTAGGGTATTCCTGTTGTGTTTGGTGCAAATGCTGTGAGTTTGTCGCCCAATAAGTCGGCAACGCTCGGTACGTTTACAAAAACTTTTTCGCCGTCAGTTTTCAAAAGTCGGCTCTCAATTGGCAACTGCACCACATTATTATAATGGATTTCTTCAAAAAGCACATCAAGCAAAATACAATCAGTTTCTGTGTTAGTGTTGTAAGTTACTTGATAGTAGAATTTTGCGTGGCTTTTTGGAATATTGCGAGTGGTTTTCCGCTCAACCAATTTTATTTCGTTAAAGCCGTATAGTTCAGCGTTTTTGCTCAAATATTTTACAATATCGGTTTCGGGCGGACAAATAATGTCAATGTCGATAGACAAACGTTTTGCACTATCTAAATGCAACATCAGCGCAGTTCCGCCTTTAAACACAAACGGACAACCCGATAATGCCAACGATTCCAACAGCGAAAATGCACGAATTGTCTTTTCCAACATCGTTATATTCGGAAAATTATTTTCCGTTGCAATTCTCTGCAACCATTCTATTGTGCGACTTTCGGGCAGTATCATAGGGCAGTATCATAGGGCATTATTGTATAATTGTTCAACTTCTTCTCGGCGACCTCTGCGAGAGGCGTAACGCAATAATTTTCGTTTGTTTATCTCGTTGCGCTCCAATACATTTCGATAAAAATAGGTAATTTCCGCACCTTGCATAAAATCAAATTCTACATCGCCTGCAATATCTACCAAAACTTTTTCGAGTGTTGGTGTCTGCACATTTTCAACTATTTGCAAAGGCGATTCGGAAATTAACCCGCGAATAATAATCGCCTCTGTACCTGCAATATAACGATTAAATTCGTCTTTGTTTGGGCGGAAAAAGATTGATTTTGTTTGATTGCCTTTCAGAAAATTAAACACAGATTCCGCTACATCATTTTCCACGTCAATATAAATAAAATTGAGGTTAGGAACGTGGTGCATAAACGGCATTAAAACATCACTACTCCAAAGGCAAAAATCAGCAAATGGAAACTGATTTTTCAAAATATCATTAAGTTGTTTTATTTCTTCTGAAACAGCAAACAACGAAACAGGCAAACAATAAGTCCCCTGTTTTAGTCGCTCCAAACGATTAGTATTCAGCAATCTATAAAGTTGTCGCAATAACGATTGCTTCGATAGATTACCAAAATTTTCTATCAATTCTTTGCGAGAAAATGATTGTTTGCTTGCTGCAAAATGTACTATTTTATCACTAATATTCATTCTTACATTGTTTGGATTGAGATTGTAAAAATACTCATTTTTCGGCAATAAACAAAATTATTGCCGGAAAATGAGTGTTTTTTTATTTGGAGTTACAAAGCGTCCAACTTATCTACCGCTGCACGTTGCGCCGCATTTACCACCTTCGCATAAATCTGTGTTGTTCTGATTTCAGAATGTCCCAAATTTTTGCTCACTGTTTCAATCGGTACTTCCAAACTCAAAAGTAAAGTGGCGTATGTGTGCCGCGCAACGTGAAATGTTACTTTTTTTGTTATTCCAACGGAAAAAGCCCAATTCTTTAAAACCACGTTTGTAAATTTGTTCGTGGGCAATTTGAAAACAATGTCATTCGCCTTTGCCAAGCCTCTTTCGGGCAAAAGAGCTAACGCCTTTTTGGGAATAGGTAAATATTCCTGCTTGTCAGTTTTTTCCTGCACAAAGTTAATGATTGTATCGCCGTTGTTGTCCCTTTGCAGTTTGCCCCAACTCAAACGTGTAACATCTGAAAACCGCAATCCTGTGTAACAACTAAAAAGAAACGCCTGTTTGATGATAGGTGGGTTCAACGGGGTGTTTTCAAGCGTTTTCAATTCTTCCATTGTTAAATAACAAATTTCTGCTCGGTGTTTTGTCGGTTTGTTTTCTTCTTTAATATGCTTGAACGGATTAACGGTAATTATTTCGTCAGTTATTGCAGCATTTATTACAACTTCGAGTCTTTTCATATAGCCCCATTGCGTATTTTGATTGAGGGGGGAACGGTCGCCCCACACATTACCTTTTGTAACAGTTTTTTCACTTTTTCCCCCAAAAAACCACCAAAAACAAAATCCTTTTATTATATTTGCACTAATTCCATTTTCAAGAAGTTGAAAACTGAAGGATTTATTGAAAAAATAGCGTTTTGCTATAATTCCCGTCTCTGAATCTTCGAAAAATTCAACAACTCAAGGATAAGTATAAATGTTCGCAGCAATGCGGATTTAACTTGTTTGAGTTTGGGTAGTCGAAGAACCTTAGAGGCGGATGAATTAAATCCGCTTTTTTACCCCAAAGAATAAACAAAATAAGAACAAATAAATATTCATTAAAAAGTTAAAATTATGAAAAAAAGTAGTCTTTTAGTTAGCTTGTTATGTGCAGCAAGCATGAGTTTTGCACAGGAAGTTAGAGTAAACACTCTGGGAAATATGGCTTTGGGAGCATTGCCTAATGCAAAAGCAAAGTTGCTGTTGAGCAACTTAACAGCAGCAAATGATACAACGTTTGGATTATACTCCACCTTGGAAAATAGTGTAAAAAATACTAAAGTGTGTGGAGCATATTTTAAAAACAATTTATTAGAAACTGGAGCTCTTACGGGTGGAAATCTTTATGGGGTGTATTTAGATAATACCGCTCAGCGATATGCTAATAACTTATATGGTGCGTACGCCAATAATGTTAGCACAGGTAGTCAGGGCGAAATATATGGGTTTTATGCAAATAATGTTTCTAATACCAGCTATGGTAGTGCGTATGGGTTTCGTGCGATAAATACCAGCAGCAGTTCTAATAGTGGTAATCTATACGGGATTCATTCTACAAATAATTTCAATTCAGTTGGTTTTTGCTCAGGTTATGGTGCGTATTTATCAGTTATAGGGACTGCTGCAGAAACTGACATCTATGGATTATATTCAATAGTTTCGGGTTCAACTGCTGCAAAAAGATATTCAGGCTATTTTACCGGCGGTAAAGTGTTTGTGAATGATGATATTTACGCAAATTTAGATGTGTATGCTCGTGGCATGAAACTTCAAAGCGACGAACGCCTAAAAAGCGACATAAAACCTTTAAGCACAGAAAAAGATAAACTGTATCAACTACAAGGAAAATCATATAAAAAAGCTGCTATTGTTTTTGATTTGCAAGATTCATTATCAATAGCTTTGAGAGCGGAAAGAGAGCCTGTTAAAGATATTGCCGAATTTGGCTATTTAGCACAAGAATTACAAGAAATATTCCCTGAATTGGTAAGCATGGATTCTACAACAGGCTATTATGCGGTAAATTACATCGGCTTAATTCCGGTGATTGTAGAAGCACTAAAAGACCAACGCAAAACCATGGAAACACAACAACAAGAAATGCAACAAAAAATAGAGGCTTTGGAAAAAGCCCTTAGCGGTTGTTGCGCAAATACAAATTCTCTTAAATCGACAAATAGTAACGAATTTTCAGCAACCCAAAAATTGTATCTTTCAGATAATGCTAATGCAGAAACAATGAAACTCTACCAAAATGCGCCAAATCCGTTTAACGAACGCACCACAATAAAATGCTACGTACCGCAACACATAAAAAAAGTACAATTATGTGTATATACAATGAAGGGTATACAGGTACAATGTTTGTCTATTGAGGAACGGGGTAATGTTGAACTTCAAATAGAAGCAGGAGCGTTGTCGGCAGGCGTTTACAGTTATGTGTTGATAGGCGACGGTGCTGCAAGCGAGACTAAACAAATGATATTAACTAAATAGGGAGGATTGGATTATGAAAAAATTACTAATTATTTTATTGGTATTGTGTGCAATAACAACACAAGCACAAGATTTCCAACAACGAATAGATAGTATTCGTGTAGCAGAAACTACTGAAGATAGCACAACATACGTTGTATATTTTACAACACTCGGCGGCTATGATAATTATACAGTGGAATACAAAGAAGAGGGTTCTACAATACTGGCAAATATTCTATATTCATTTACCGAACAACCGCAACAAACCACCATAAAAATAAAAAATGATACATACCGCAATGCAATTGTGTCAATAATGAATCGTTTTCAAACAGGTGGCACAAATGAAAATCCGGAATATTCGGATTGGGAAGAAGTGGATTCTGAAGAAATTCTTTTAAGTTCAGAAGAAAAAGAATACACACCGCTACTTTCGCCGAAAAACCAATGGAATGAATATGCCGAAAATATTTCGTTGGGTCCGAACTATCTATATAAAAAAACATATACCACCAAAATTGGAAATGAAACGCTGTTGAATGACACCTTATATTTCCAACTTTTAATAACAAAAGACAAGAATACAAGCGTTTGGGAAGATGCAGGCTACATACGGGAAGATGTGGAAAATCGCAAAGTATATTATAAGCCAAGAGTAAATGTATCGGAAATATTGTTGTATAATTTTAGTGCTAAAGTTGGAGATGTGTTTCAATCGCATGACATACAGTCGTTTGATATTTTGGATGAACAACGCAACAGAAAAGTAGAAGTTGAAATAACGGTAGAAGCCATAGATTATATTTTGATAGACGGCGTTTTACGAAAACGAATGCAAGTGCGAGCAGCAACAGATTATTCGTTTCCTCAACATCAAAAACATACGTGGATAGAAGGTATTGGAAATATGAACGGATTTTTGCGAAGCACTGATGCTTTACAAGCAAGTGGACGAGAACAATTATATTTGCTTTGTTTTTTACAAAACGAAGAATTGGTGTATAAACCGGAAAATGCAAAAAGTGAGGAGTGTTTTGTGTGGCAAACAACTACTAATACAATTGTAAATGAAAATAGTTCATGGGCAGTACGACATGAGGGTGTTTGCCCTGACTGCCCTATTTCAACAGACTATATTTATTTTGACGGCGATTCAGTTTATAATGGAAAAATTTACAAAAAGGTTTTTTATTATAGTGATAAACAACACACTGAACGGCTTTTTGCAGGTTTAATGCGAGAGCAAAATCGAAAAACATATTTTATTGCTGCAAATTCTGAAATTGAACAAATTTTATATGACTTTTCGTTGAAACAAGGCGATACATTTGAATTTATTGCAAACGTGGGCAAGCCTTCAGAAATGGAAACGCTATATGTTTTACAGAGCGACTCGGTTTTGATAAACAATGAGTTAAAAAAACGTTTGATACTTACACTCAAAAACGACATTACTTATGTATTTGATACAATTATAGAAAACGTTGGTAGTTTATCGGGGTTGTTGTATCCTAATTGTTATTATTGTGTTGGCGTGCGTTCTGATTTATTATGTTATTTTGAAAACGAAGAATTGGTATACAAAAATCCGGAATATTCCGAATGTTATTATAATAATCAAGAAAATGAAAAAGAGTACACACCGCTACTTTCATCTAAAAACCAATGGAATGAATATGCCGAAAATTTTATATTTGCTCCGAAGAATCACTATAAAAAGACATACACTACTAAAATAGGAAACGAAATAGAATTGAATGACACTTTGTATTATCAACTTGTAATGACAAAAGACAAACACGCAAGCGTTTGGGAAAATGTAGGCTATTTACGAGAAGATGTGGAAAATCGTAAAGTATATTATAAACCAAAGATAGATATGTCGGAAATACTATTATATAATTTTAGTGCCGAGGTTGGAGATGTATTTCAATCGTATGACATACAGTGTCTTGATGGGACATGTGGTCCACTATACAACACAAGATATGAAAAAGCTGAAATAAAGGTAGAAGCAGTAGATTATATTGTAATAAATGATACGCTACGAAAACGAATGGAAGTACGAGCAACCACACTTAACACCACCTATCAGGAATCTCAAAGACACACATGGATAGAAGGTGTTGGAAATATGAACGGTTTTTTGCGAAGTACCGATGCCTTGTCAACAATGGGAAGAGAGCAATTATATTTGCTTTGCTTTTTACAAAACGAAGAATTGATATATAAACCGGAAAATGCAAAAAGTGAGGAGTGTTTTGTGTGGCAGGAAACGGTAGGCACAGGTGGTAATTTATCTCAAAATTCCGGTATTACGGTATATCCCAATCCGGCAACTGATATACTGACTATTTCTGCACAAGACAAAAATATTGCGCTTGTAGAAATATTTGATATGTCCGGACAGAAAATGTATAATCAAACACATGGTGAAGAAATAAATGTGGGTTCATTAGCTAAGGGCAATTATCTTCTTGTCATACGCGAAGATAACGGAATTACTACTACACTTACATTTATAAAAAATTAGAAAATATGAAACCCACATGATACCAAATCATACAAATAAATGATTATCATGTGGGTTCCATCTGACCTTTGAAAAAACAATTAAAAATAAACAGATGAAAACGAAATATATTTTATTGTGTGTGCTTGTAGGTTTAAGCACCGCAGTATCTGCACAAACTCTTGTATCGGTCAATAAAACAATTACACAAGACACAACTATTGCCACTGTTCAAAAAAACAGTCTTACTTCTCAAACAGTAACCGCATCGGGGCAAGCGGTATTTTCTTCAAAAACTGGCTATGTGAGAATACTGCTTTCCGATGATTCCGGTTATGATGTATTGGTATATGAAAGTACTCCATTATTTGCGACCAATGGAATAGATAATTTTAGTAACGTTTCATTGGAAACCGAAGACATTCCCTCTCGTCTTGCATTAACAAAAATTCGAGTAGAAATAAAGAACGTTGAATTAAGAAATGTATCTATTGAAGCATCGAATACAAGAAATTCCAAAACGCAACAACAAGTACGAACAGATAGAATAGTGTTGATGAATAACAACCTTCGTGCTCAAAATGCGCTATGGGTAGCAGGAGAAACTTCCGTTTCTCAAATGAGTTATCAAGAAAAGAAAGAAATGTTTGGCGGGAAAGTTCCCGATTTACAGGGGTTTGAATATTACAAAGGCGGTATTTTTGAATTGCATAGCGATAGTGTTGCATCCACTCAACATACAATGAGAGGAGGTTCTTCTTATGTAGCCTCTTTTGATTGGCGTGATAGGCATGGTCGAAATTGGATTACACCTGTGCAAGCCCAAGGAAATTGCGGTAGTTGTGGAGCTTTTGCAGCCGTTGGTGCCCTCGAGGCAGTCGTAAATTTATATTATAATCAACAAATAAATATGGATTTATCAGAACAAGAATTGGTTTCTTGTAATAAATTGGCAGCAGGATGTGCTTTTGGTTCGCCAATTGATGCGTTTCGTTACATCAGAGATTATGGTATAATTGATGAGGCTTCATTTCCATATCAAGCTATAGATACTAATTGTAGTCAAAAACCAACAATATCAAATGAAAAAATAACCATTAAAGATGCTAATATTCACAATCCTTTTCATATTGATGAAATAAAAAGAGATATTATTAAATCCCCACTTACTGTTAGTTGCACCTATCCTTTTAATCATGCTATGACATTAGTTGGATATAAAACCATTCAAGCAGGGGATTCTATTCTTATAAAAACTACAATGAGTTGGGTAGTTATAGGCAATAATGATTCAAGAATAGGTCAAACAGCAATATCAGTAAAAAATCCTTGGGGTAGTGATTGGGGAGATGATGGATTTGGTTACATACTGATAGATGCCTATGAAGATGTGGCTAATTATACAACAACAAAGTTACCGATTACAAGCCTCAATTACACCGATGCCAACATCATCTGCGAAGACCGAGACGGCGATGGTTATTATTATTGGGGTATAGGACCAAAACCTGCACACTGCCCTGCATGCGCTCCCGATGAACCCGATGGCGATGATTCGAATCCTAATTTAGGTCCAATGGACGAATATGGTAATTGTGCTGTAATTACGCCAATGGTTGTTGATTTCATCAACGAAGACGTAATAAACGAAGAAAAAGAGGTTACAAGTTGCGGCAACATTAACGTACAAAATGTCAATGTTGAACAAGGGGGTAAACTAATTCTTAAAGCCGAAGGCGATGTTATTATACAAGGCGATTTTAAAATAGAAGCAGGTTCGGAATTTGAAATATGGTAATGTTATAAGATATTTTCCAATTGAAAAAGATACTTCGGCAAGCTCAGCAACCACCTAATTTTTACCTGATAAAAAAACAAAACAACCTAAGTAACCTATGAAATACACACATAAAAACCTGATTACCTGATAAAAATGAAAAATCAGGTAATCAGGTTTAGAGAGATGTTACTTTTGGTTACTTAGGTTGTTTTGTAAAGAATCAGGTAGAAATTAGGTTTAGGTATAAACACGGATTCATAAAAAATAAATAGAATGGAACGAGAAGTTTTAATATAAATGAAAAAAGAAAAACTCGTAAATAGTAATTTTTAATTCGTAATTGTTATATCTTTGCCTTAATAAAAAGAATCATGCAAAAACAATTACCCACATTATCATTATTCATAGCCCTTGCGATTTCCATTGCAGCCTTCCACGCCTGCGGCGGTAATGAACCAGAGCCGCAAACTCCTGCCGCTACCGGATTGCAGTTTCTTGGCGATGAAACCGAGATTCCCGCAACAAGCATTCGTTTGAATGCACAAAGTGTGCAACTTGTTGTTGGCAGAAATTATACTTTGCGGGCAACCGTACAGCCCGCAAATACCACCGATGTGGTTACGTGGACGAGTAGCGACGAAAGTTGCGCCACAGTTAGCTCAAGCGGAATAGTAACCGCCGTAGCCGTTGGCACAGCCACCATTACCGCCACAGCGGGCGCGCTCACTGCCACCTGCCAAGTAACCGTGGTGCCCGACCCTGCCACAATTGACGCAGGCATAAAAATCGGTAATACCACGTGGGCTACTCGCAATGTTGGTGATTTTGGAAAATTTACCACAAATTCTCGTGATTACGGGAAATTTTATCAATGGAACAGTGCCACAGCTTATCCTGCGAGCGGTAGAGTAAACAATTGGAATGCTAATTATTCCGGCGGCACACAGTGGCAACCGGCAAACGACCCTTGTCCCGCCGGTTGGCGAATTCCCACGCTTGCCGAATTTGAAGAATTGCAAAGTGTGGATTGGGAAGTTAAATACTATCGTGTTGGGTTGTATTATTACATTGACGGTTGGGCATTCTACCCATTCTACCCCAACAAACAAGATTTTTTATTCCTGCCTGCGTCAGGCTTTCGTGCCAACAATAGCGGCGAAGTTCTTATGATTGATAATAATGGCTATTATTGGAGCACTACGCCTTATAACGAAAAATTTGCTTACGGTTGGTTGCTTGCGGAGGATTTTATGGCAAAATCGAATGTTACCCACGCTGTGGGGCAAACGGTGCGGTGTGTAAAGAAGTGATACCAAAGTGAAATATTATTCATTCCGAAGTAATAATAGATTGCTTCGCTCCGCTCGCAATGACGCTCTTTCGAAAGTTAGCACAAATCAACAAAAGAGCGTCATTGCGAGGAGGCACGACGAAGCAACCCCGAAGGGCTCAACGAAGTTAATCCAGCATGAAATATAAATCACTTTGGTATTACACCCCAAAAGTAGGCGCAGCAGCAGGTGCCTTCCCTTTAATTACTCTATGATAGTAGGAATATGTCATTGGTGGTTGCGAACTTTCAATTTTTTCGGCATCGGTCAATTCGCCAAAAAATACGGTGTGGCTTTCTATTTCAATACTATTGACCACACGGAACGAAAGATAAGCGCACACGCCGTCTTTCAACACCGGCAAACCGTCGCCGGTAAGTTGGTAATCAACAGTGGCAAATTTATCGACTGTGCGGCTTGATTGGAAACCAAACATACCGATAGTTTTCGCCGTTGCCTCTTCACTCAGAACAGAAAGTGCAAAAGCGCCTGTTTTTTTAATACACTCATTGGTGTAATTACTGCGATTGACACACACCGAAACAATAACAGGTTCCGACGACACCTGCATGGCGGTATTGATAGTGCAACCTACAAAACGCTCACCATCTTTGGAGCTAATAATGTACATTCCGTAGGTAAGATTTTGTAATGCGGTTTTGTTCATAGTAGTAAGCCCCCTCCCGACCTCCCCCTCAAGGGGGAGGAGAAAGGAACACGGTTTAATTTGTTAGTTATCTTTTTTATTCAATTTTTATTCAATGCTTCAGAAAGTCCCTCCTGAGGAGGGATTTAGGGAGGCTGCAATTTTCAACCCCAGCGCATAACATTCCTCATATTTTTCAGTTTTCAAAGCCTGTTTTTCTTCGGCAGAGCCTACAATATTCCATTGCAATTTTTCTGCCCATGGGAGCATTGTTTTTACACTCACACCTGCCCATGTGCACGAGCCGAATGCTGCAAAAATGCGATTTTTTATGCCTCGCGCTTCTATTTTGTGCAACAACATTGCTACCCCCGGGAACAATTCGTTCATATACGTAGGCGAACCTATTACCAACGCCGAATATTTGAACACGTCGGCAAGAATAAATGAAAGGTCGGTTTTGGAAACATCGTGCAACACAATATTTTTTACGCCGCCGGCTGAAATTCCTGCGGCAATTGCTTCTGCCATTTGTTCGGTGTTGCCATACATGGAACCGTAGGCAATCACTGCACCACGCTCAAGTGCTTCGTAACGGCTGTATTTATCGTAAAAATCAATCACTTTTGCTCGTTCTGCTGTCCACACGGGTCCGTGAGTTGAGCAAATTATATTGACTTCCAAACCACCCAATTTTTTCAGCGCATTTTGCACCGGAACTCCGTATTTGCCCACAATATTGGCATAATAGCGGCGCATTTCGCCCCAAAATTTATCTAAGTTCATTGTGGTATCAATCACACCGCCGTCCAACGCACCAAAGCAGCCAAAAGCATCGCCCGAAAAAAGTATTTTTTCTTGTTTGTGGTAGGTCATCATAGTTTCGGGCCAATGCACCATAGGAGTCAGGTAAAACTGCAAGGAGGTGTTGCCCAACACTAATTCTTCGCCATCTTTTATTTCAAACAAATTATCAATCACGCCATGGTAGCCTTTTAACATATCGAATGTTTTGGCATTGCCTATAATTTCAATATTGGGAAATTGCTGTTTTATCAAACGAATAGAGCCGGAATGGTCGGGCTCCATGTGGTTGATAATAAGGTAATCTACTTTTCTGCCGTTTGTTGCTGTTTCTATTTTCTTTAAAAACACATCGAAATAGCAGGCATCAACCGTGTCGATGAGTGCAATTTTTTCATCGACAACAAGATAGGAATTGTATGATACGCCATACGGTAATGGCAATTGATTTTCAAAAAGCGATTTCCGGCGGTCGTTTACGCCGACGTAATGTACTGAGTGTGAGATTTTTTGGGTTTTCATAATTTATAGACTTTTAGATACAAGACCATTAGACATAAGACTTTTAGACATAAGACTTTTAGACGGAAGACTTTTAGACATAAAATTTTTAGACATAAGATTAGAAGAGGTCTAAAAATCTAAAAGTCTTGTGTCTAAAAGTCTAACCGTCTTGTGTCTAAAAAAAGTCTAATCTTCCGGCTCAAAACTGTCTTTATCTACTCCACACACCGGACAAGTCCAATCGGCGGGAATATCTTCAAACGCTGTGCCTGCTGCAACGCCACTATCGGGGTCGCCTGCTTCGGGGTCGTACACATAACCGCATACGGTACAAACATACTTTTTCATAACTGTAAATTTTAATGGTTAATGATAAATGGTTAATTTTTGCGAAAGTTACAAATTATCATTTAAACAATGGTATAAGTTTCATGTTTTATTACATTATTTTTTTATGATTTTCCTCACATTAGTCTTTTTCAAATTGTTTTTGCTACATTTGTCCTCAATCTTAAATCATTTTATTTATGAAAAAGAAATATTTCGGTTTCTTGCTTCCGACGATATGCGCGGGCACGAAATTCAATGTACTAAAAAATGATTAATCAACGAACAGACTAATTGAAAAAATCTACCTTTGTTTTATAAAAGCAATTTGATATGGGATTACCAATAAACATAGAATATTTAATAAATGGCAACACCATTGAGTGGGAACGCATTGAATTTAAAGCCGGTTGGAATCCCGTATATCACAAAAGTTATGAATTGCAATCGCCAATCGAAGTGCAAGTGTGGCACGACAAAATAGAAATATTGAGTTTCCCCGGAGCAGTTCCGCCGGTTGATGCCAATGTGCTGAAAACCAAACACCGTATCGTTGCCCGCGAATACCGCAATAGGCGCATTGGCGATTTTCTTAAAGAATTACAATTGACCGAAGGCAGAGGAACCGGTTTTCCTGCCATTTACGATGCCTTGGAAGCAAACGGCTCGCCCAAACCTGTATTTGAAACCGATGAGGAAAGCACTTATTTTCTGACAACAATTTTGGCGCACCCATTGGCAGAGAAAAATTTTGCAAAACCGATAAAATTTGATTTTCACAATTTTAAAGATATTGTTGCCTTTGCGAATAGTGTGAACGACCAAGCTAACGACCAAGTTACTAACGGAGCTACTAACGGAGTTAAAACAATAATAATAAGCTGTAAAACAGGCGATTGCAACAACTTCAATCAAAGCACTAACGGAGCTACTAACGGAGCTAACGACCAAGTTACTGACCAAGCTACTGACCAAGCTGAAAACAACATAATTAATTGTGATATAGACGATTGCGAATCGTTCAACATATTCACTGACCAAGCTACTGACCAAGCTACTGACCAAGCTACTGACCAAGTTAAAAAAATATTAGACAAAGAGGTTCATAGTAAAGTAGAAGAAATGTTGAAACTTTTGCAAATGCCAATGTTGCGAGCCGAACTTTTTGAGAAAGTAGGATTGACCAATCACTATTTTAATATAGAAAAATATTTAACACCATTACTCTCGTTGAATTGGGTAGAAATGGAATTTCCCGACAAAAAAACAAGTCCCAAACAAACCTACAAAATCACGCAATCCGGCAAGCGAGTGCTTTGGTTGCTAAGCGGAAAGAAAGAATAAAGCGTATGAAACCACAATTTAAAGAACAACAAACCACCCAACTATTCGCCGTTACCGGCAAACCCGTTCTTCACAGCAAAAGCCCCGATTTGTTCAATGCGCAATTTAAGGCTTCGGGTAAAAATGCCGCTTATTTGCGTATAATGGCAAAAGATGCCGAGCAAGCAATTTTCCTGTATAAATCGTTGGGCGTGAGCGGTATGAACGTAACATCGCCATACAAAGAAAAAATGCTTAAACTCGTTGATTGGGTCGATAAAAGTGCCGCAGCCATTGGCGGAATTAATACCATTGTTACACGCAACGGCGAATTATATGGCTACAATACCGATTATTACGGCGTTACCCAAAGTTTTGTTGATGCAGGAATTGATGTGCGAGAAAAAAAATGTGTGGTAATAGGCGCAGGCGGCGCGGCAAAAGCGGCAATTTTTGGTATGAACAGGTCAGGAGCGCAGGTTACGGTGGTCAATCGCACCGAGGCTAAAGCGCAAAAAATTGCAAAAAAACAATCATGTAAATTCGCCACTGTTGAAGATTTACCGCAACTACTTGCCGATACACAGATTATTATTTCGGCTTTGCCGCAAAATATTAATGTTATAAATAGCGAATGGCTCTCGCCCGAACATATTGTGTTCGATGCCAATTACAAAGGTTCGGCGCTTGTGCCGCTTGCCGAAGAACGAAAATGCCGCATAGTACCTGCCAACGATTGGCTTTTGAATCAAGCCGTAATGGCATATAAAATTTTTCTTGGCGAAGAACCCGATAAAGAAATTATGCGAAGCGGATTTGCACAAAAACCATTGAGCGAATTGGCGCACACTATTTCAACCATAGGTTTGATGGGCGCAGGAAAAACAAGCCACGGGAAAGTGCTTGCCGAAAAACTCGGTTACGTATTCAAAGACATAGACGATGCCATTGTAGAAAAACAACAACAGCCTATTACCGAAATATTTGCCACCCATGGCGAAGATTTTTTCCGCCAACTCGAATACGAGGAACTTTTGGAAAGTTTCAACGCCGAGCAGCCGCATATAATTTCGTGCGGCGGCGGCATAGTGCTCAATGAAAAAAATCGTGAATTGCTGCGCTCCCACTCTATTGTGCTATGGCTTTACGCCTCGCCCGAAGCCATTATGCAACGTGTTGATATATCGAAACGCCCATTGTTGCAAGTAGAAAATCCGTTGGAAAAATTACAGGAATTGCTTGATGCCCGCAAGGGTTTGTATGCGCACACGGCGCACATTATTGTAAGCACCGAGCGTAAGCAAAAGGGGCATACTGCGAATAAAATCATTAAAGAATTGGGGGCGATTAAATAGTAAAACACTCTATGAGAACAGCATTTTTTATACTATGTTTAACCATATCAGCACTGAGCGCACAGGCGCAAAACAAAAAAAATGCCGATTCGTATTCTTTCCGATACAAATATTATAATGTGTACGAACACGAAATGTTCAAATCCTTACAACAATCAACGAATGATTTTCATTTTCGCTATTCAACCGGACGAGAAACTATTGTTAATGTTTGGAAAAATAATGACTCTTTAGGCGGAACTATAACCAATTATATTCAACGAAATTATGGGCATAATCGTAGAAAACAAGATGCAATAATACAAGTTACAACCATTGATACTTCGCTCATTCAGAAAGTATATGAATTGGTTTCAGATACTGTTATTTGGAATTTACCCTCAATGGAAAAAATTAAAGGTTGGGATGAAGAATTCTGTGGAGACTGCGCTACAACTCAATTTGAATATAAAAACCAAAATGAGTATCAAAGAAAGAGGTATAAATACCCACGAAATGAAATACCGGAAGGGAAAATAATAAATACTTTCAACAAACAATTAGAATCATTATTGCAATTAAACGTAAAACGAAGACAATTTGAATATAATCTTCCCAAAAGAGGGTGCTATCTTCACGATTATTCGGGTGTATGTCCTCTATATAATTCATTCCTTCTCGGTTATTCCGGTTCTGCTCGTTTGCCTTTGGGCTATAGTTTTTCGCTCTATTCTCAATACATACCGAGTATGAAAGCTAATATAAAAACAAACTTTGGAATTTCTGTAAACCATCGTTTCAACACCAATAATTCATACGATTTTTCGACAAGTTTTAGAAAAAATTTGTTTGACCAAAATAATATATCATACGAATACCGGCAACGAAAATCCGATGAAACCATATATCGAAATCATAAAATACATTGTTTGTTAGCAATGGACAAACTATCTATAGGTACAGGCTTTGATTTTTTAAGCAACAAACAAGAAATAGGCGGAATGTTTAATATAAGCTATCGCTTGCCATATAAATTACCATCTATAGCGTTGCAAACTTCTATTTTCAAGCAACATATTGATTATAAAATAGGCCTATCAAAATCATTCCGAGTGCAGAAAATAAGGGAAGTTTTTAATGCAAATGTATTTTTCGAGCGATTTGAGAAAAGAAATGATGTTGGAGTTGGATTGTCAATATATTTGTAAAAGTAGAGGCGTAGCACGCTACATCTCCACAATTATTTCATAATCATTTCCATAGTTATCTGCATGGGAATAGACACTTCGCCGGCGGTCATAAGCATTTTCATAACGGTGTTGCTTTTTGCCGATTTTGTCCAACCGCTTTGTAAATCAATAATGTACGTACCGGTAACTTGTCCTTTTTCCATTGTTATTTGTATCGGCAGTTCGTTTTCGGTGCTTGTTGCAGCCATAGCATATTCCGAAATCAACGAAATTTCTACATCTTTTGCGGTTATTTTTTTTACCGTGTGGGTGTTTTTTATCTGCATATCTATTCCCTGCACGTTTTTTGCTGTTTCGGTTGTCCACGAAAAACCTTTGTACACAGGCTCTTTCGGAAAAACCATATTGCTCGATGAAAAATTTTCTCTCATTTTTTCTTCACCCAAAATTCCTTGCAACATAGTGTTCATTTCCTCTCTTTGCTCTTCGTCAAAAGCTTCGTTTTCAAGCATTGAGGCAATCAGTTTATTGAGTCCTTCTATGGCAATAATATTTTGGCGATTATCTAAAATCACAGTAAATGGTTTGCCAATAAACGACGAGAAAATTTGTGCAAACAGATTTTCAGGGTCTTGATTTTTGTCCGAAGAATCGAATTTCATTTCTTGTCCCAAGATATTAAAATTCATTTTTATGGCATCATAAGTGGTTTCCATTACAATTGTATCGTTTTTAATATCAACAACTTTCATTGATATTGTCATACCCATTGGAATGTTAGCGTCTATTTTCGTGCCCATCATATCCATTTTCATGTTCATATTTATAGTGGCTGTTTGTGTGTAGGTTTTGCCTTTTTCTAAATTGAGACGAAGTTCTACGGCATTTTTTTGTGCACTCGCTATTAGCGCAATAGCAGTAAAGATTGCTAATAAAATTGATTTTTTCATAACGGTTTTGGTATTAAGATATTAATTGATATTCATTGTTTTAATGTGCCAATTAGATAATATGCCAATGTGCCAATAAATGTAATTAATTGTTTAATTTTCTAATTGTCGTATTGGCAT
>WQTX01000002.1 GCA_009786075.1 Bacteroidota bacterium
GACGTGAATAATCCTTTGATTTCGGTTACGTTTTCTGTAGAGACGTGGCGTGCCGCGTCTTCGTTTGAACAGGAGACGCGGCGCACCACGTCTCTACTACCCGGCTCTTTCGTAGAATTGTTCATAAAAACGCAAACCAATGCGCAGGCTCTTACTGTTCCCAACGAAGCGATTATCGAAGAAATGGGCAATCACTTTGTATTTGTGCAGCTTGCACCGGAACTTTTTGAAAAACAATTTGTAGAAATTGGCGTTACCGACGGTTTGCGTACTGAAATTGTTAAAGGAATTTCGGCAAACGACCGAATTGTGAGTAAAGGGGCTATTTTTGTAAAATTGGCACAGGCTTCGGGTGCGTTAGACCCGCATGCGGGGCATGCGCATTAATGTCTGAACCACGATTTTTACAAGATTAAAAGATTAACAAGAATTTTATCTTAAAACAAACTTTTCCAAAGTTTTAAACTTTGGAAAAGTTGCGATTGATAATTAAAATAAAAAAAGTTATGTTAAATAGTATAATAAAATTCTCCCTCAACAACAAACTATTTGTATTATTGGGAGCGGTGCTGATAACAGTCGCCGGACTATACACCACGCAAAAAATGGACGTGGACGTATTCCCCGACCTCACAGCCCCGACAGTAGTAGTAATGACCGATGCACACGGAATGAGCGCCGAAGAAGTGGAACGGCTTGTAACTTTCCATATAGAAACGGCAGTAAACGGTGCAACCGATGTTCGCCGTGTGCGCTCCAATTCCTCGCAGGGCTATTCCTTTGTGTGGGTAGAGTTCGATTGGGGAACGGATATTTTTAAGGCACGGCAGATTGTGAGTGAAAAAATGGTAACGCTTTCGAGCGTTTTGCCAAATGGTATTGTACCTGTGCTTGCGCCGCAATCGAGTGTGATGGGAGAAATATTGTTTGTGGGCTTAGCCCCCCTAAATCCCCCCTCAGGGGGGGACTTGCCTGCCGGAAACAATCGCGCGCAAGCCAACTCCCCCCTTGAGGGGGGGCTGGGGGGGGCTCGTATTTTTGCCGAATGGGTTCTTAAACCCGCAATCCTCGCCACCGGCGGCGTGTCGCAGGTAACAATTATCGGCGGCGATTACAAACAATATCAAATCCTTGCCGACCCGCAAAAAATGAACATTTACGGCGTTACAATGGACGAATTGGCGCAAGTGGGCAGAACAATGAGCGAAAATTCTTCGGGTGGTGTGCTGCGTGATTTCGGTAACGAATACGCCCTGCGCGGAATAGCCCGTACCAACGATTTGGAAGAATTGGGCGCAACATTCGTAAAAACCGTAAACGGCAAACCGCTGGTAGTTGCCGACGTTGCCGAAGTGCTTATCGGCAGTGCCGTAAAAATGGGGTATGCCTCGCTCAACGCCAAACCTGCTGTTATTCTTTCCATTTCCAAACAACCCAATATTAACACTTTACAAGTTACCGAAAACATTGAACGCACATTGGCGGAACTGCAAAAATCCTTGCCCGAAGATGTGCAAATGAATACAAAAATTTTCCGTCAGGCAGATTTTATTGAGGCTTCGGTGCGTAATGTGGGCAATGCGTTGTTAGAAGGCGCGCTGTTTTTGATTATCGTGCTTTTTGTGTTTTTGGGCAGTTGGCGCACTACGCTTATTTCGGTGGTTGCTATTCCGCTTTCGTTGCTTGGTACTATGATTGTGCTCTATCTTTTGGGAATGAATATCAACACCATGACTTTGGGCGGAATGTGCATAGCCATAGGTTCGTTGGTCGACGATGCAATTATTGACGTGGAAAATGTGTATAAACGCCTGCGGCAAAATTTTCGCAAACCCAAAGAAGAACAAGATACTGTTTTCAATGTCGTGTACAATGCTTCGGTAGAAATCCGGGCTTCGATTTTCAACGCAACGCTTATTATTATTGTAGCGTTTACGCCCTTGTTTTTCCTTTCGGGAATGGAAGGAAGAATGTTGCAACCGTTGGGCGTGGCGTTTATTGTATCGCTGTTTATGTCGCTCGTGGTGGCTATGACCGTTACGCCGCTGATGTGTAAACTCATGCTTTCGAGCGACAAATATTTGCAAAAAAATGAAAAAGATAAATTACTAACACGCAAACTATCAATGGTTTATGAAAAATCGCTTATGTGGACATTGAACAATAAAAAGAAAATTTTAATTCCCACAATTGCCGTTTTCGTTATTTCCGTTGGATTATTTTTCACTATGGGACAAAGTTTTTTACCCGAATTTAACGAAGGTTCATTGACCATTTCGGCAGTTACCAAACCGGGCGTATCATTGGAAGAAAACAACCGTTTGGGCAATTTGATAGAAACCGAACTCTTAAAAATTCCCGAAGTTACAAGCACCGCACGACGCACCGGACGAGGCGAACTCGACGAACATTCGCAATCGACCAACGGTGCGGAAATTGATGTGAATTTCGACCTGTCGGTGGCTGATACTTCGACTATGCTCAGCAACCGGCGGAGCCGAAGCCACGAAGAATTTTTAGCAGATGTGCGCAAAACCCTCGCCGCCATTCCGGGCGTAGCAACTACCGTAGGGCAACCGCTGGGGCACCGCATAGACCATATACTTTCGGGAACTCGTGCCAATATTGCGATTAAAATTTTTGGAGAAGATTTGAGTACATTGTTCTTACTTGGCAATCAAATTCAAAATTCTATTTCCGACATCAAAGGTTTGGTCGACGTGTCGGTAGAGCAACAAACCGAAACGCCGCAAATTCAAATTCGAGCCAACCGTGGAATGTTGGCACGCTATGGTATTACGATTGAAGAATTTAACCGGTTTGTTGAGTTGGCTTTTGCCGGCGAAAAATTGGCAGAAATTTACGAAGGGCAGCGTAGTTTTGAATTGGTGTTACGATTAAACGAAAACTACACCGAAACTGTTGAGGGAATTCGTTCTGCTTTGATTGACACAAAAAGCGGTCGCAAAATTCCCTTGGAAGAAATCGCCGACATTGTTTCTGTTGGCGGACCAAACACCATTAGCCGTGAAAATGTACAACGTAAAATTGTGGTTTCTGCCAATGTTTCGGGGCGAGATTTGAAAGGTGTGGTAAATGATATTAAGAAAAACATAGACCAAAACATAACGCTGTCTGAAGGTTACCGCATTGAGTACGGTGGACAGTTTGAAAGTGCCGAAAACGCATCACGCACATTGTTTTTTGCTTCGTTGCTGGCAATTTTTGTTATTTTTCTGTTGCTTTTCAGCGAATTTAAAAACCTTACGCTTTCGGCAATTGTTATGCTCAATCTGCCGCTGGCGTTGATTGGCGGCGTGTTGGCGGTGTTTTTTACTTCCAATATTATCAGTATACCGTCGATTATTGGGTTTATTACGCTGTTTGGGATTGCTACGAGGAATGGGATTTTGTTGATTTCTCGGTATGAAAAAGCCCCCCTAAATTCCCCCTTAGGGGGGGACTTGCCTGCCGGAAACAATCTTGCGCAAGCAGTTCTCCCCCTTGAGGGGGAGTTAGAGGGGGCTGTTCGAGAGACTATTATACAAGGCTCAATCGACCGTCTCAACCCAATCCTAATGACCGCTATTTCATCGGCATTAGCCCTCGTTCCGCTTGTGTTGCAAGGCAGCAAGACGGGCAACGAAATTCAAAGTCCCATGGCAGTGGTTATTTTGGGCGGATTGCTCACTTCCACACTGTTGAATATATATATTGTGCCGATTGTGTATGAAATGATACGAAAAAAGTCTGATTTAAGACAATAAGGGATTTGCATACACCATTTCTCTCAAAAAGTTTTCCGTTATAGTTCTACCACCTATTATTACACAATGGAAATTTTTGGTAAAAACTGTTTATTCAAAATCGTTTTGTTGCCATATTTGTAAAAATAACCTAATTTTGACCTGATTTTATAAACAAAAACATAAAAACATGAAAAAAACAATCCTCCTAATCGCAGCAATCTGCCAAATTAACACAGCACTCGTAGCACAAAACCTGTTAAACTACAATTGGGGCGAACCCGTTTTTGAGCAAACAAACATAGCCGAAAACGACACCACCGGAGCCGTTGTGCTCAAACAAATAGACCATGTAGAATGGGCATATAACGATAAAGGCGAATTGGATTGCCATTCGGTGCTGCATCGGAAAATTAAGATTAACAACAACAAAGCGCTGGAAAATTATAATACCATTCAATTGTCGAATTATGCGTACAATGAAATACAAACCCTCAAAGCGCGCTTTTTCGACGAAAAAGGCAATGTAATTGAATTGGACAAATCGAATGTAAAAAAAGTAAGCGACGAAAATCAAAACTCGTATATGCTCTTGGCTATTGAAGGAGCGCAGGCAGGCGGTATTATTGAATATTATTGGGTAAAAAAAGGTTCCCGAAACTACTATGGAAACTATTTTACGCAAAATTATGTCCCCATAAAATATACTCAATTTTCGATTACAAGCCCCATTAACCTGCAATTTATAACAAAATCGTACAACGCCAGCCCCGGAATGACCGAAACGGTGGATTCTACCGATAAAAAAAGAGTGCAAATGTTTGAAAACAAAAACATTCCTGCGTTACAATCAGAAACAAGAGCGCATGGTAATGCGTATTTGCAACGGGTAGAATATACCTTGGCTTACAATTACGCCAATGGCAAACGCCGCATTTACTCACGTGCCACTGCCGCTCAAAACGTATATACCAATTTTATAGAAAGTAACGATAAAGAAACCAAAAGTTTGAATTCATTCGTCAAAAAAATGGGTTTGAAAAACGACATGACCGAAGAACAAAAAATCAGGGCAATTGAAAACCATATCAAAACCAATATTCAGCTATTTTCCGAAGCTCCCAACAATGCCGAATTGTCGTACATTCCGAATATTATATCGAATAAATATACTAATCTTGCCGGTTATGTGCGGCTTTTATTGGCTACATTCCGGCAACAGAAAATTCCTTATGAACTTGTGATGACAACAGCTAAAAGCGACCGGAAATTCGACGGCGATTTCGACGGCTACAATTTCTTGGACGATTTCTTGATTTATTTTCCCAATATCAACAAATTTTTAGACCCCAATTCGATGATGAACCGTCTGGGATTTATCGACGAAGAATATCTCGGTACGGAAGGATTATTTCTTAAAACCGTGTCGATGAGCGGCATAGAATCGTTTGTGCCTTCGGTAAAGAGAATACCCGAAAACGATTACAAAGAAACAAACCACACTACCGATGTTGTGATACGCATAGATGCCGAAAATCTCACGGCTAATTACACATGGAACAACGGTTTCTCCGGCTATTCCGCACAGTTTATGCAGCCATTCATGTATTATGCCAATGAAGAAAATAAGAAAAAATTCATGGACAGTTTCTTTTTTGGCGAAACTTCCACCAAAGATAAACTTGTGAGTTACGAAGTGCTGAACGAAAAACCACAAAATTGGGGTGTAAAACCGCTGATTATCAACTGTAAATATTCTGGCGATGTGCTGTTGAGCCGTGCCGGAAACAATATTTTATTCAAAGTGGGGGAATTAATCGGAAAACAAATGGAAATGTACCGTGAAAAAGAAGAACGCACGCTGCCGGTAGAAAAAGATGCGGCACGTCTTTACGAACGTGAAATAATTGTTCATATTCCCGATGGCTACACAATTTCCAACCCCGAAGTTTTGAAAATGAAAACCGAACTTGTAATGAACGGAAATGTGGAAGCGTTTTTCTATTCCGATTACACTATTTCCGGTCAAACACTTACCATTATTTGCAGCGAAGGCTATAAACGAGTGTATTACCCTGCCGAAAAATACAATGAATATGTGGCAGTTATCAATGCGGCGGCTGATTTCAATAAATTGAATTTGTTGTTGGTAAAACAGTAGAATTTAGAACGCAGATGACACGGATAACGCAGATTTTCGCAGATTTTTAGAAGTATTTTTTTATTATCTGCGTTATCCGCGTTCCTCAAATCAAAAACCGAAATTTTCAACAAAAAATAAAGAATTTTTCAAAAAATGCTTTCAAATTGTAAGTAAATGTTTATCTTTGCATAAAAAATTTATAGTTATGGCACATCAACAAGCAATTGCATTAAACGAAGTAATTCAGAAAGAAAACTCGGCGGTTTTCGCAATGTTATCGGAAAAAGGTAAAAACATTTATTTCCCCAAAGGCGGAATTTTGGCGCAAGGCGCACAAGCTAAGGGCAAAGATATAAATGCCACGATTGGCGAAGCTATTGCCGATAACGGAAAATCAATGTATTTCGCGGAATTTGACAAGTATGTGAAAGTTGAAGTAGAAAACACCTACCCCTATGCTCCAAGTTTCGGTCGTCCCGATTTGCGTGCAGCGTGGAAAAAGTTATTGTACGTAAAAAATCCGGCGTTGGGCGAACAGGTTTTAAGTTTACCGGTTGTAACCAATGGTTTGACGCACGCTATCAGCATGGCAGCATTTATGTTTGTCGATGAAAACGATACTGTTTTAATGCCCGATTTATTCTGGGAAAATTACGAATTATTGTTTTGCCAATCGAACAATGCGAAAATAGAAACATTCAATTCGTTCAAAAACGGAGCGTTCGACGTAGAAGCATTTGCAACTGCGCTCAACAATTCAAAAAGCGATAAAATTATAACATTGCTCAATTTCCCGAACAACCCAACCGGTTACACGCCTACGCCTGCCGAAGCCGAAGCAATGCAAAAAGCCGTGCTTGCCGTTGCCGAAAAAGGCAAAAAAGTAGTTGTTATAACCGATGATGCCTATTTTGGATTGGTGTATGAAGACGGAATTTTTGAAGAATCAATCTTTACAAAATTCTGTAATTTGCACGAAAACGTGCTTGGCGTAAAACTCGACGGCGCTACAAAAGAAGACTATGTGTGGGGCTTCCGTGTAGGATTTATGACCTACGGAATTAAAAACGGCACACCGGCATTGTACGAAGCACTTGAAGGAAAAACCGCCGGAGCATTGCGCGGCAATATTTCAAACAGCAGCAACCTTTCGCAATCGTTGCTTGTGAAATTGTACAACGCACCGGAATACAACAGTTATAAAAAAGAAAAATACGATATTTTGAAAGCTCGCTATGTGGCTCTTAAAAACGCTTTGCAAGCAAAAGGCGGGAAATATTACGATGAACTTCCGTACAATTCGGGTTATTTTATGTGTGTGCGGGTAAAATCTGAAGTTAATGCCGAAGAAGTGCGCAAACTATTATTAGAAAAATATTCTACCGGCGTAATCGTGTTCGACGACCTTATTCGTATAGCATATTCGGCTGTGCCCGAAGATAAAATCGGGCTATTGGTCGATAATTTATATGCGGCTTGCGCTGAGGTGATTGGGTAATAAAAAAATGAGAATAACCAAACAATTATTCTCATTTTCATTTAACTGTATTTATACTTGCTCTCCTTTTACTGCATGTTCAAGAACATATAAAGTACTCGCTAACTGTCTTCCTGAAATATTTCTAAAAAGTGTAAAATAGAGAAGATTATTTATATAGTGTTCAGATACTTGTCGAGCTATATTTACATCAAAAAAAGTAAATCCAACAAAGAGGGCAAATGAAGAGTTAGCGGTTATCGTAAATTTATTATTCTTTTTATCTGGTTTAATCTGTATTGGCTTAATCTTTGAAATCCACTTTATTGTATAAGCAGCTTGTTTATGTCTGTCTGCGCGTCCAGAACCCGAATAGTCCTTAAATCTGTATATATCATCGTAATAAGATTTAACAACCATTCTTACTAAATCTTTATTTAAGTATATAGTATCTTCTAAAAATTGAACGTTTTTACTACTATAAGTATCAAAAAGACTTACTATGGTATTGAGTCTTTTCACTTCTTGTTCTTCTCGTTCCGCAAGTCTAACCTCATGACATTCTTTGCATTTTACACAAGAATCTATATTTTCTTCTAGTTTTTCAGACATATATATGAAAGATAGTAATTAGTTGTTGTTCGTAATGTTTTCAATTGATGAATTGATTTTAGAAAAAAAAGAATCTGCTATTGAATTGCCTCTTTTAATGTATACATCCTCTTCGTAATACTCTCCAAAATTTTTTTCTCTTTGAGCAAGGATTACCTCAACATCATCATTTGTTTCATAGTTGTTTGACAATGCCATTCCATTTTTAAGCGTTGATATACTTCTCTTTATCAAAAATGTATATACAAAATAAGCACATGTTAATACTATGCCGACCACTACCAATATATTTTCAAACAATGCCATAACTCAAATATTTTTTTTTATTAATTATCAATTGTATTTTAAACCCAATAGCTGCTATAACACAAAGTGCTATCGTAATCAAATGAATTTCTTTATTATCTTCTATTGTTCTGCCACCTGTAATTATTCCGATTCCACTTATAAAGATAAAACTAGAAATAAAAAGCAATACGTAAAAAATGAGATAAAAAAACCCATTAAAAACAATCTTTGTTTCTTTACTATTATCTTGCAACAAACTTAGCAATAGAGTTATTCCCAAAAACAAGTAAATTCCTTTTAAAAAAAGCATTTTTAATACATTAGCTAAAACAAAAAAAACTCCGTTTGAATAGTCAAAAATATTTGCCACAATACTGGCAACAAGAGCAAACGCGACGGGCAATGCTATTGGAAGAATTAGATTAACTAATATCCACATAAAAAACTCTTTAGTTCCGTTTTGCATTGTCATTTTTACATGTAAAGACTTAAAGTTTTGGGACTGCGAAAATAATCATTTATTCTGGAAAAACAAAAACAACAGTATAATTTTTGTTCTTTTTAGTCAAAGTGTTAATTGCATTTGTAATTTTAACTTTGGAGATTTCATTAGGTTGTCTCTTATTTGTCTTAAAATTGTATATTGAACTTTCAGACAATCCACACTCTCTTGATAGTTCTGCTTGGGTTATTCCTTCTACAGATAGTATTTCTTTTAACTTATTTTCCTGCATATCTATGATATTTGACATTATTTCCCAATAATACGTATATATTTTTAATAAAACAAATGTAATGTCAATAAAATACTGTTTTTCTCTATTTATTTCAAAAAATACCGAGAATTACCGGTAATTCTCTATTTTTAGTAAGAATATTCTGTCAAATATATTTTCTCATTTTTACTGTCATTCGTTTTCTTGTCTACTATTATTTTTTTGTTTCCGATTTTGTCATCATTGTCCGGCATACCGCTAATTCACGATAAAATAACACCATTTGAAACATACTCAACAATTTATTTCCCCTTATTCTCCAAAATCCTAAACCACCGCTGCACCGAATTTCCATTTTCGTCCATTACAATTACCGTGTGTTTGCCCGGCGGCGGCGCAACTTCAATTGTGTGCGGACTTTGCGTGCTGCCAATAAATTCATTGTCGATATGCCAAAACAACATTGCTTTGGGATTGCGATGCACGGCTGAGAAAATAATTTTATTTTCTTCGTCCTCTTTTTCGCTGCGAGGAATAAAAATGGCGGTGTTGTTGTCGGGGTCAATTATGTCAAGCACCTGTTCTTTTGGCGCTTGGCAGCCTTCCATATAGGGTGGCAGAGGTTTGTAATTAGGATTGTGTTGTTTGTAAAAAAACTCTTGCGTGGGCGAAAGCACAAACCATGGCGCAATAACCATATTTGCAGGCGCATAGCAGGCTCCGGTAACTCTATACTGCCGTGTGGAATCTAAAAACACCGCTCTGTGAAATGGGCACTCTTTGGCGCGAACGCCCATTTTCGGCACTTGTTGCTGCACGGCTGTGCAATATTTTCCGGCTCGAAACCCACTTTCGCTGCATACGGCAATTGTGGTCATATCGTTTTGCGGAGGCTCAAACCATGCGCCACTTTGTAATTGTTTAAAAACTTCAAACATAACAGGCGCGGCGTATGAAATTCCCGTCAGTGCCGGACGACCTTCGCCGGTGGAATTGCCCACCCACACGCCCACGGTGTAACGCGGCGTTGTGCCCACCGCCCACGCATCGCGGAAACCAAAACTTGTGCCGGTTTTCCATGCAATTTTATATCTCGACGAAAAATGTTCCCACCCAAGTTCGCCCCACGGACGTTTCAGTTCCAACATTGCCGAAAATGTGCTGTACAGTGCACCGGCATCAAGCGGCGCCGATTCGGTTTTTTCGCCCGAAGGAATTTTTGTACCATATATATAATGTGCCGGGCGATAATCACTGCTTTGATAACTGCCGTTGTTGAACGATGCGAGCGAACGAGCCATTGAGGCATACGCCGATGTGGTTTCCCACAACGAAACTTCAGCGCCGCCCAAAATAAGCGACAGCCCGTAATGGTCGGCAGGTTTTGTGATACTGCTAAATCCTGTTTTTTTCAATAATTGTTGAAATTTATCAACGCCATATTCTTGCAACAAACGCACTGCCGGAATGTTGAGCGAAAGTGCCAGAGCTTGATTTGCAGGCACAACGCCAAGAAAATTTTTCTCGAAATTTTTCGGCGCATAACCGCCTATACGAGTGGGAATGTCGGAAAGAAGCGAATGTGGCAAAATTGCGCCTTCGCTCAACATGGCAGCATGCAAAAATGGTTTGAGAATACTCCCCGAACTGCGTAACGACACAACGTTATCTACAAATTGATTGCTCTGCTTGTTGCGCAACGTAATATTGCCCACATATACCAGCACTGCGCCGGTTTGCGTGTCTAACACCAATACGGCGCAATTCTGTATAAGATTTTCGGCGTAATAACTACCGTATTTTTGTGCAATTGCCTGCACCGATTTTTGTAATGTATAATCAAGCGTGGAGTGTATGCGCTGTCCGTCAAAGCCCTCTTTTTGCGCTTTTACAAGCAAATGATGTGCAAATTGTGGTAATTCTTGCGGTTTGCCCGGCAGGTCTTCCATTTTCGCCAATTCAGCGGTAGCGTGGTCTATTACGCCTTTTACCTGCAATTTATCTATCAAACGGTTTCGCTTTTTAAGCAACAATTCATGATTTTTACCCGGAAAAACCAACGCCGGCGCATTGGGCAGCACCGCCAAAGTAGCCATTTCGCCCCACGAAAGCATATTGGGCGGACGGTTGTAATAACGCCACGAAGCAGCATCTAAGCCCACCACATTGCCGCCAAAAGGCGCATGAGCGGCATATAAGTTCATAATTTCATCTTTCGAGTAACGCAATTCCAAACGCAGTGCAAGCAACATTTCGTAGAATTTTGAAAGCATCGAACGGCTTGGGTTATATCTACTCAAACGAATAACTTGCATACTCAACGTACTGCCGCCGCTGATTGTGCGTTTGTGTTTCACATTTTGCCGCAGCGCACGCGCCATTGAAACCGGATTAATGCCCGGGTGGCGATAAAAATATTCATCTTCAAAATAACGGAGCGCAACTTTAAACTTATGCGGCACACTATCGTTGAGCGGAAACCGCCATTGATTGTCGGCAGCTATACGAGCCGAAAGTAAAACGCCGTTACGGTCTTGCAGCACAGTGGAATACGGAACGGAAAACAGCGGCTTGGGCAAACAAAAATAAAACCACACAAGAAATGCAAACGCCACGCACGAAATCCAAAATCGGGGGTGGCGATAGGTGAATTTGTGGGTTTTGCACCATACCAAAAATCGGTTGAAATATTGTACAATTTTCTTTTTCACTCTTTTAATTCACTATTCTCATATATTCCGCACCCGGAAATTCTGTTTTATTTAAGTTTTTGGCAGGTTTGAGTTTTGGAATGACAAAAAGTTTTGCGTCAATAGGTTCTTCGGTATAATGCACGGCGGTAATTACAAAATTCATAAAACCTGCTTTTTTCACAATTTGCAGCGGCAACGATTTTGAAATTTGTGTAAAATCGGCAAATCCGTCGAACAAGTGTTTTTCATACAATTTCGGATTAATTTGCAATAGCGAAGAATTGTAATAAAAATCCGTTTCGCCTTCCGACCATGTAATTCGCACAATCTCGCAATCCACACCATTTACTTTTACAATGGTATCAAGTTTTGTTACCGTTGGCATTTCTTGCATTATAGTTTGCGCCACATTAATTACCATACAAACATCGGCATCTTCGGCTGCATCGTCGTCAAAAGAATAAATTTTATTTTCTTTTTGTTTGTAAATCATTCGCGTGGCAGCAGTGCCATTGGGGCGAGCAATGTAATCGCCGTTTGTACGATGAAGGTAAACAATAGTATCGGGAGCCGACAAGCCGTCGAACAAACTCTGCGCTTCTTCTTCATTTACACCTAATTCCACAAATTCGTCCGACATGGAAAATGTTGTAGTAACTTTGTAAATTACCGTTCCTTCAAACGATTGTGCGTTTGCACAAACTGCACTTGCGAGCAATAATACGAGTAAAAAATATTTTTTAATCATAATACTCCTCATCATCATAATAATACTCGTCATCATCATTGTACTCTTTCATACTTTCGGCATTTTCCGGCGAAATTAAATCAATCGTATCTAAACGATATGTTAGCGGCTCTTGTTTTGCGGGTTTGTCTTTTTTGAGCGTTACTTTGCCTTCTTCGTTTTGGGTTGCAGGCTCTTCGTTTTTGTTTGCACAGGCTATGCTGCATAGCGTGATTGCGAGGATTAATAAGTGGTTTTTCATAATGTTTACCCCCAACCCCCTAAAGGGGGCTTTTTGGGCTGTGGTTTAATTATTAGTACTTGTTTTAATTGTATATTTTGTTTTAAATTTTCATTCATTGTTCAAATCTTACGGATTTTCGGGGCTCCAAGTCCCCCTTTAGGGGGATTTAGGGGGTTTGTATTTCTTTCAGTTGCGCATATTTCCCCAAAATCTTCCCATCTGCCGAAATCATAAAAATTGTAGGCGTAGCACCAACGGCAAATTTTTTAAAATTTTCGCCGTCGAAACCTTTGAAATCGCAGAGTTGGTCGTCTTTGTTCCATTTGAAATTTTTAGCGGCTGCGTTGTATAAATCTTTATTTACATCAGCGGCAATGCTTATTATGCGGTAGCCTTTTGATTGAAGGAGTGCTGCATTTTTATTGAGTTCGTCCAATTCATGTATGCAATGACCGCAATCGCTTTCAAAAAATATAACCACAGCCGGTTGCGTGAGTTTGGTTTTCAAACCTGTAATTTCGGGTGCTTTGCTGCCTTGTTTTAGAGTGTGCGATTGCAGGAGTCGCTTCATTTTCGGATTTTCGGCAATAGTTTTTGGGTGTTTTTCAAGCACATAGTCTAATAATTTGTCGATTGCAATTTGCTGATTGCTCCGTTCGCATGCAGTAATAGTCGATAGTAAAAATTCCGTCAGAACAGGTTCTTGCAAACGACTCATGGTTGTGATAATTGATTGAGCGTAGGCTTCTTGTGCTTTGGCAGGCTCAAAATTTACGGCAAACAACCCCGGGTAATAATTGTGCACATTTGTCCACAAATTACCTGCATGATACAAAGCCTCGATAGGCAACGTGCGCTCCATTTCATTTTTCAATTCTTCAAATTGTGCAAGCTCCGGTTTTTGTACATTTTCGTAGAGTTTTTGCATAAAAAGCACAAGTTGGCTATATTGTGCGGCGTAGAATTTTGAATTTTTCACGCTATCGGTAAATTGTTTCAAAGCCTGCTCGTTTTTGGTTTTCATGGACTGCAAATTTTCAGCAAACGGACTGCCTTTTTCTATAAACATTGAACCGGCAATAAGCCATTCCTGTTTTTGGGAAAGGAAATTACGACGTTCAAAAATGTATCGCAAAAACTCATTTTCTTTAGAATGGGGGAAAATCAACGAGCCGGAATTAAAGCGTTCTTCATTGTTTGTTACGGTCAATAGCGGTTCGGCAACAATAAATTCGCCGCCGCCTTTTTGCGGAATATATAAATAAGCAATTCCCCGATACAATTTCTGCGGCAAAATGTGTGTGGCTTTGCCCTGTTTGTCAAGAAAAATTTGAACAGAATCAACTTTATTGCCCGTAAAAGTGTAAATCCATGCTTCGCTATTGGGTAATTTGGGGAAAATCAGGTTGATTGTTTGTGAAAATCCTTGCGTAAAAAAGCAGGCAAACAATGATATAAGAACGGATTTTTTTAACATAGAATGTGGTTTTTAATAGTACACAAAGAAACGAAAAAAAATGATTGTTTTGAAATGCTATGCTCGAAAATAAAAAAAAGCCTCGCAAATTTTGCAAGGCTAATTTAATTTGGATTTGAAAAACACAAGTTACACTGTGCTAAACCGCCACCAAATAAGACAGTTCTACGAAATTATTCCACAATGTTTATATAATAATAAGAACCTACACTTTGTCTCACACCATCTACTGCCGGTGTGTAAAAACGATACTCAATAGAGCGGGTATTACCAACAGAACCCCAATTTGTAGTAGGTGTAAGCGTTAACATTTTTTTGTCGCTCGACCATTCTTTGGTAAAATTGGTTTCGTAGCCGGCATAAACATAATTACTTTCATATTCCGTATCTACCTCTTTGTTAAATTTAAAAACGATTTTGCCGGTTGCAGTTACTGTACCCGGTCTCGAAACAACAGCAAGCGGAAGTTCGTTGTTAATATATGAATAATGTATTCCTCTTGAAGTTGTTGTACCTGCCTCAAAACCAGAATAATAAGACTCGGCACTATACGTATTGTTTCCAATGCTTGTTGGCGACATAAAGTAAAAATAAGCGCCGTTTGGTAAAGACGTAAATTCAAATTTACCTTCATCGTCTACTACTCGAGTTTTATAAACTTGTTTTACAAATTTTTCGCCACCTATTTGTATAGATAATTCCGTGCCGGAAGGAACAACACTCAAATTGCCCGATTTATCGGAATACGTTGCAACGCCTAAAAATTTTGCATCAAGTTTGCACATTGCAACACTGTTACCAGCCATCATTGCAGCATAACCGTTAGCTTCAACAGTAAAAAGAAGATTATCTCCTGCTTTTTTAGTGTAAGTAGCCGTACCGTCGGCAGCAGTTGTTGCCACAGTGTTGCCCTGACTGTCTTTTACAACAGCACCCACAATCACATCGCCCGTCCTGTAATCCGTAACTTTCATCGTAAATGTGTTTTCGGTATTGTCTTTCAGGTTGATGTCTTTTTCTTTGTTACAAGAAGTCATTGTTGTTGCAATTAAAGCAAATCCAATCACTGCCGTTAAAATCACTAATACTTTTTTCATTTGACTTTTTGGTTTAACGTCTGTCCTTTACGCAGACCTTTAAAGGTTTTATTAATTCCTGCAAAGGTGAAAAAATATTGTGGGAAAAAGGCTGATTTTGTGTTGCACAATTCGCTCGAAACTGATACAAAATTTGCAACAAAAACGTGCGAATTATGCAACACTTTTTTCATTTTTCGTTATTCAACGTGTCTGAAAAATGAGAAAAGAAGTCGTAATCTAAAATTTTGGAAACCGTAAAAATAACATCAGAATATAAATCTTTGCTGTTAAAAATTCGATGTATTTTCGTTCGCTCACAACTCATTTGCGTAGCAAGCCAAATTACCGTTCGCCCTTGCTCGTGCAATTTTTTCCGAATTAAATTCCCGATATGTATGTTGTTTTTGTGAGGCATAAAAAAAGCGCAAATTGTTTATTAACACTTATTTACAAAGTCCGGTGCCTGAGAATGACCGCGTATGCCAAAATAAGTACAAACAATTCACGCCCAAAGACGTGAACTTTTGCAAACTTATTCTCTGACATAGTTGGAAAGTTCTCAGGCTTCTGACTTTGTGAGAATGAAGAGCTAAAAGCTCAAATCAATAAATTAAATTTTTATATTTCTGTTTTTTGTTTAATTTTTATAGTAAGTAGTTTGTAAAAATAGCCAAAGTGTTCAGACAATCAAACAGAAAATTCCTTATTCATTTTCATATGCGTAAACGCTTTACGCCCATTAGAATAATCAGCCACAATATGTCCATTCCCCTTTAATTTCCATTTATAAATAAGCAAACCCTCTAAGCCAACAGGACCACGAGCATGAATTTTGTTGGTACTTATGCCCACTTCGGCACCAAGTCCGTAACGAAAACCATCGCTGAAACGTGAACTGCAATTCCAAAACACGTTGCCCGAATCGGCGCGGTTCATAAATGTTTCGGCTTTTTGCGCATTGCGGGTAAGTATTACTTCGGTGTGTCCGCTGCCGTAGGTGTTTATGTGTTGCAAGGCTTCTTCTATGCTGTCAACTATTTTAATCGATACTTTGTAATCCAAATATTCGGTTTTCCAATTTTTGTCGGTTGCAGGTTCGCAGGAAATAATTTTTTGCGTACGCGCATCGCCAAATATTTCGAGGTTATATTGTTTGGTTGCTTCTACAAATTTCGGCAAAAATTCTGCCGCAACGGCGCTATGCACCAAAATTGTTTCGGTAGCATTACACACTGCCACATATTGGCATTTTGAATCAGTTGCAACCTCAACAGCCATTGCAATATCTGCCTCATTATCAATATACACGTGGCAAATTCCGTCGGCGTGCCCAAGCACCGGAATATTGGAATTGTTCATTATATACTGCACAAATTCGTTTGAGCCGCGCGGAATAATCAAGTCAATAGATTTGTCCATTTTCAACATTTCGTTTACATCGTTGCGAGTTTCGAGCAATTGAATCCAACCTTCGGCAATGCCCACTTCGGCGCTTGCTTGGGCAATAATGCGAGCCAACACGCGGTTGGTTTCCAACGCCTCGCTACCGCCTTTGAGCATCACGGCATTGCCGCTTTTGAGGCACAACGTAGAAATTTGCACCAGCGCATCGGGGCGACTTTCAAAAATTACGCCAATCACGCCAATGGGACAACTCACTTTGTAGAGTTCCAAACCTTTATCGAGTTCGGTACTCATAAGCGTTTCGCCCACAGGTTCGGGCAGGCGAATAAGGCTGTGAATGCCTTGTACCGTTTCGGCAACTTTTGCCTCGTCGAATTTCAAACGTTTTAAAAGTGGCATTGCCAAATGTTCGGCTTCGCTGCGAGCGAGGTCTTTTCGGTTTGCTTCGGCAATTTCGATTGCGTGTTCTTGCAAACGTTGTGCTATGCGTTCCAATGCTGCTTGTTTGAGTTCTGTCGTGCTTGCCGCAAGTTCTATTGATGCTTGTTTGGCTTGTTTTGCTAATTGTTCGATATTCATTGATATTCTATTAAAAGCCCCCTAAATCCCCCTCAAGGGGGACTTTTGGAACTGTGGTTTGTTTGTAACTTGTGTCTATTTGTAATTATTTTAATCTTTTTTATTCGTGGCACAAGTTACAAACTTGCGCCAAATGAGATTTTCAGTATGGATAAAGTTCCGGGTTCAACTGTCTTAATTTGTAACATCTGAAATCTTCTATTGGTTTATTTATCACTGCCGAAGCCAAATATATAGTATCATACATCAAAAATTTGGCATTTAAAAGCGCGTCCGATACTTTTTCATCGCCATAATACCGCCTGCACTGCCGAATATCATCAACATCGCCACGGTCAAACACACGCTCAATAACGAAATTGGCACGCTTGTCGTAGTCGAGTTTATCAAAATCGACGTCCCAAAAAATTCGGCGGTGGAGTTGTGGTTTGTTGTTCATATTGTTTTTATTACAAATGCAAATATAAATGAATTTTAATTTTAATGCAAATACATTACTTTACAATCTACTCAATTATATCTTCCCCATTCTGCCGTTGTTCTTCGGTAAAAAAGCCGATTTTGCGGCGTGGTTTGTCGGGTGGGCGGCTTTGTGTCTGCATTTCGGCAAGTGCTCTGCCTATTTGTTCCAATTGCAGGCGAGTGTCTTCGTTTATATCGTTGTAATCGGCAAAAACTTCTTCCATATATTGTTTCAACTCTTTTACTTCTTGTTCGAGTTTGCTTGTTTTGTCAATCGGCTGATTAAGGACAAATTGGCGCACAGCTACAAAGGCACGCATAATTTTTATGTTAGCATCTATTGCAATAGGCGAACGCAAAACACCCGACAACATTGCCACTCCTTCTTGGGTAAATGCAAACGGTGTTGCAGGACTAAATTTCACACCTTCGGGGAGGTTGTCGCAATTTGCGACAAGTTCATTCCACTCATTTTTAGTTAGTTGAAACATAAAATCATCGGGGAAACGTTCAATATTGCGTCGAACTTGTTCTTTCAAACGGCGATTTTCAACTCCATACATTGCAGCAATATCGAAATCAAGCATTACTTTATAACCCCGTAATTCGTATATCAAATTTTTTATAGGTAGTAATTCCATAACGAGCAACTTTGCCAAAGTTCAAAACTTTGGCAAAGTTTGTTTGAAGTTAATCGTTTATTTTAAGCACAGCCAAAAACGCCTTCTGCGGAACCTCAACATTCCCCACCTGTTTCATACGTTTTTTTCCTTTTTTCTGTTTTTCGAGCAGTTTGCGTTTACGCGAAATATCGCCGCCGTAGCATTTTGCGGTAACGTCTTTGCGCACGGCTTTTACCGTTTCGCGGGCAATAATTTTTGTGCCTATTGCCGCTTGAATTGCCACATCGAATTGCTGGCGTGGAATTAATTCTTTGAGTTTTTCACATATTTTTTTACCAAATTCATAGGCATTGCTTTGATGAATAAGCGCCGAAAGCGCGTCAACCGATTCGCCGTTGAGCAGAATATCGAGTTTTGCCAATTTCGATTCTCGGAAACCAATTACGTGGTAATCGAATGAGGCATAACCTTTTGAAATACTTTTGAGTTTGTCGTAAAAGTCGAATACAATTTCGCCGAGCGGCATTTCAAAGGTAATTTCCACACGGTTGCCCGTCATATAATGTTGCGATTTCAAAATTCCCCGTTTGGTAATGCACAAAGTCATAATGCCGCCAATGTATTCGGCATCGGTAATAATTTGCGCGTTTATGTACGGCTCTTCAATGTAGTCGATTTTCGTAGGGTCGGGCAGGTCGGTGGGGTTGTTTACCAGCAGTTTTTCGCCTTTTTTGGTGTAGCAATAGTACGACACGTTGGGCGTGGTGGTAATTACGCTCATGTCAAATTCACGGTCGAGTCGCTCCTGAATAATTTCCATGTGCAACAATCCCAAGAAACCACAACGGAAACCAAAACCAAGCGCAGCCGACGATTCCGGCTCGTAGGTAAGCGACGCATCGTTCAATTGCAGTTTTTCCATCGAGGCACGTAATTCTTCGTAATCTTCGGTATCAATGGGGTAAATTCCGGCAAAAACCATTGGTTTTACGTCCTCAAAACCGGCAATTGCTTCTTCACACGGGTTTGCAACCGTAGTAATAGTATCGCCCACTTTCACCTCTTTCGAAGTTTTTATGCCCGAAATTATATAGCCCACATCGCCGGTTTTCATCACAGGGCGAGGCTCCATATCGAGCCGCAGAACGCCCACTTCATCGGCTTCGTATTCTTTTTTGGTATTGATAAATTTTACCTTGTCGCCTTTTTTAATTTCGCCGTTCACAATTTTGTAGTAGGCAATAATTCCTCGAAAAGAATTAAAAACCGAATCGAAAATCAACGCTTGCAACGGCGCATCAGGGTCGCCTTTTGGGGCAGGCACTCGGTGTACAATTGCTTCGAGAATTTCGGCAACGCCCAAACCGGTTTTTCCGCTTGCCGAAAGAATATCTTCGGGTTTACAACCGATGAGGTCGGTAATTTGGTCTATCACTTCTTCGGGCATTGCGCTGGGCAAGTCCATTTTGTTGAGCACCGGAATTATTTCCAAATCGTTTTCAATTGCCAAATACAGATTTGAAATCGTCTGAGCCTGAATGCCTTGCGTGGCATCAACAATCAGCAATGCACCTTCGCAAGCGGCAATCGAGCGCGAAACTTCGTAAGAAAAATCCACGTGTCCGGGAGTGTCTATCAAATTAAGAACATATTTTTCGCCATTCAGTTCATAATCCATTTGTATGGCGTGACTTTTTATGGTAATGCCCCGTTCACGTTCCAAATCCATGTTATCGAGAATTTGCGCTTGCGCATCGCGCTGCGAAATGGTGTTGGTATATTCTAAAAGCCGGTCAGCCAAAGTGCTTTTCCCGTGGTCAATGTGTGCTATGATGCAAAAATTACGAATGTGCTTCATGTATGTTTTATATTAATTTGAGCGCAAAAATACGAATTTTGTCTGAACCACGATTTTTTCAAGATTAAAAGATTTACAAGATTTTTTCTTTTGTGAGAAATTTATTTTGTATTTTCGTGGAAATTTAAAGTTGCACCCGCCACAAATTAGGGTAAGGAATTATGAGAAAAACAGTAAAACTTTTGTTGCTAATCGGTACAATGTTTTTGTGTAGTGTATCAGTCTTTTCACAAAACAAACAAACTGAAACCTGTGCTTATGCGTATTTACCTATCAAAGATAATAATAGCGGCAAGATTCAAAAATACAGGGGGTTCGGGAATGAATACATCTCTAAATCTATCTTGTTAAAAGCACCCGAATTATTAGTAGAAGATTTTGGAGCAGGATATGTTATTAAATCATTCCAAGTTGCTACTAAGATAGGACTGTATTATACGGAATACGCAGCTTTAGGTAATCAGTTTTCCGACCAAATGCGAAATGACATTTTCATGAAAGTAACAAGAGGCTCAAAAATCTATATTGAGAATATTAAAGTTGAGGGAAAAGATGGAGTAGAAAGAATGTTGCCGGTTATGCTTGTTATAGTTGTTGAATAAAATATTCAGCTTGCCGCAAGTTTCCAAACTCGCGGCATTTTTTTGCAAAAACCACACGTAACATTTTCGTAACATTTCCGTAATTTACCGGTAACATGAAATTTATTATTTTTGCAGCAAAAATTTAACAAAATGTTTCAAAATGAGAAAAAATTTAAAAACAGTATTCGCAGTAGGCTTACTTTCGAGCGTGGCACTATTTGCGCAAGCGCAGGAAGTGGAAACCGAAAAAACCGCATTTGAAAAAATGCAAGAACAAATTGATGCTAATGCATCGAAAATTAAAAGTCTTCAAAAATTAAAAGTATCGGGTTATATACAGGCACAAGCAGAATTTGGGCAGTACGATACGGTTGCAAAAGCAGGCGCTTCGACAAAAACAGGAAATGTAACAAAGTTTGACCCAAAAATTGACGGCGCCGATGCCGATAATTTCGTGCGTTACGGTATTCGCCGTGGTCGTATAAAATTTGATTATGCTGCTACAGCCAATTCAAATGCAGTATTTCAATTAGACATTACCGATGGTGGTATTGGTGTTAAAGATGTGTATTATCAGCTTTTTGTACCAAGCAAAAATCCATTATTCGACAGAGTTGTAGGTTTTAAATTTGGTATTTTCAACCGTCCGTTTGGCGACGAAATTTCATATTCATCATCACATCGTGAATCTCCGGAACGTTCGCAAGTATTCCAAAAATTATTCCCCGATGAACGTGATTTGGGTGCTTCGATTTTGCTTGCCGCTCCGCAAAATACCATGTTCACAGGATTGAAATTAGATGCCGGTTTGTTTTCGGGCAACGGTATTCGCAAAGACGATAACGGCAAATTGGATTTTATAGGTCATTTGAAATACGATAATAAAGTGAACGATTTCACGTATGGCGTGGGAGTTTCATATTATAATGGCAGCGTCAACAATGCTTCAACAGAATGGTTTACTATGGAAAATTCTGTGTGGACACCGAAAACCGTAGAAGCAAACAAACGCAACAAACGTGAATATTACGGTTTAGATGCGCAAATTTCGGTAAAAACCGCAGCAGGCATAACCAACGTGCGCGGCGAAATGTTGGGCGGCACGCAACCATCGGTAGAAGGCGATATTGCTTCGCCAAAAGGCAATTCGTATGATGCGGCGGCTCCGTTCAAATACAACCGTAAATTCAAAGGCGGACACGTGTATTTCGTTCAAGATATTCCCAAAACACCGCTTACATTTGTATTCAAATACAGCTATTTAGACCCCAACACGCAAATTTCCGGCAACACCGTTACCAACAAAGCCGACCTCAATATGAGCACTTTTGGATTTGGCGGTTTGTGGAATATTTCATCGGCAGTGCGTTTGCAAGCATTCTATGAAATCAACAAAAACGAAACTTCGGACAAAATTGCGCAATATAAAGAAGATGTGCGTGATAATCTTTTTACGCTTCGTTTGCAGTATAAATTCTAATAAAAGTTTAGGTGCATAGCACCTCAATATTTGTAGTACGAAAGTATTCAACACAACATAAGGTGCGTAGCACCGTAATATTCATTGATTTATATTACGGTGCTACGCACCTTGTTTTTATATTGTCTTGATAACTACAAATATTTTCGGTGCTATGCACCTGTTTAAAACTTTTCAGAGACAGCTTTTTTATTGTACCCTCTTGCTATTGCGAGTTTTTTTGTATTTTTGTAAAAAATCAAAAAAATGAATTGCAACTGCCAACAACCCAGCCCCGAACAAAAACAACACAATTTAGACGTGCGCTACGTGCGTATGGCGCAAATTTGGGCTGAAAATTCTTACTGCGAACGCCGCAAAGTGGGCGCACTGATTGTAAAAGATAAAATGATAATTTCCGACGGTTACAACGGCACACCGTCGGGATTTGAAAATGTGTGCGAAGACGACGAAGGAAAAACCAAAGCCTACGTGCTTCATGCCGAGGCAAATGCCATAACAAAAGTTGCCAAATCGCACAACAACAGCTATGGCGCAACGCTTTACGTTACTACTTCGCCGTGCATTGAATGTGCCAAACTTATTATTCAATCGGGTATAAAACGGGTGGTGTACACCGACCCGTATCGGATTGATGACGGTATTCAGTTGCTTAAACGGGCAAATATTGATGTGGAACAGATTAATTTGTAAACGATTATGAAACAATACAAAATCTCAAAAGAAACGCAAAACCTTGTACAAGAACCGGCAGTTGCGTATGAACGAACAGTGCGTTATGCAGAACCTGTGCAACGCGAAGAAGAAGTGTTGACTTACGAAATTATACAACGAAAAAAGCGTGAGCAACAACGTTTAATTGATTTTGGATTAATGGAAAAACCCCAAATTAAATGGGGTTTTTCTCCCGAACAACGAGCCGAATTTGATAGAGGAATTACAATAGAAGACATTTTTAGAAAATATAATATACCATTATGATAACAGTACATTATAGCAGGATTGTTGATGCCATAATTGGACAGTATTATGAAAATTATATTGGCACACCTATTGAAAATGATTTGTGGATTCGGGTGTTGTTTGTCAGAAGAATACGAGAATATTTAAGCACATTTGATATATCGGAAGCATATTTTATTAAAGGCAAAGCATTCGTTGATATTGAAGATATTTGTACCATTGAATTTTTTATGGAAGACAATCAAACTGAAATATTGATTGAAAATATTTATTTTACAAATTAAAACCCATGCGCAAAAATCACATCTGGCTACCATTAATAATAAGTTTGTGCATAAGCGCAGGTTTTTTGCTTGCCACGTGGACAGGAAGCCCATTTCACAACGGTATAAATTCAACTGCGCAAACAAACAAACTTTCGGCAATTCTGTCGCTCATCGAACAAGATTACGCCGAAGAAGTAAACATCGACAGTCTTACCGAAGCGCTTATTCCGCTGTTGTTGGAACAGTTAGACCCTCATTCATCGTACATTCCGCTTGAAGATTTCAATGAGGTAAACGACCCTTTGCAAGGCAGTTTTGAAGGCATTGGCGTAGAGTTTTCAATTCAAAACGATACCATAACCGTTATGCGGGTTATTGCCGGCGGACCTTCGGAACGAGTAAAAATCCGAGCCGGCGATAGAATTGTAACCGTGAACGATAGCGTTGTGGCAGGCATTAGCATTACCAACAGTAAAGTTATGAAATTGCTCAAAGGTGCAAAAGGAAGCAAAGTGCGAGTGGGAATTAAACGGCAGGGAACGGCTCAATTGATTGATTTTGAAATTACTCGCGACAAAATTCCACTCAATAGCATACGGGCTTCGTATATGATTGACAAGGAAATTGCCTACCTGAAACTCGAAAATTTTGCGTTTACCACACCCAAAGAATTTACCGAACATATTGCACAATTGCGTACACAGGGAATGAAAAAAATCATCATAGACTTGCGTGAAAATGGCGGTGGCGCACTTAATTCGGCGGTGTTTTTGGCAAATGAATTTTTGGCAAAAGGCGATTTAATTGTATTTACGCAGGGAAAAAATTACGCACGTGAAGATTTTCGTGCCGATGGCAAAGGTTCGTGTCAAGACTTGGGGCTTGCGGTGCTTATCAACGAATTTTCGGCTTCGGCAAGCGAAGTGTTTGCAGGAGCAATTCAAGATAACGACAGGGGAATTATTGTAGGCAGACGTTCGTTTGGCAAAGGTTTGGTCAATCGTGATTTTATGCTGTACGACAATTCGGCGGTGCGCCTGACAATCCAAAAATTTTATACCCCGTCGGGACGATGTATTCAAAAACCATTTGCCGACGGCATTGATGCGTATAACAACGATTTGGAACAACGCATTTTGCACGGCGAACTTGAACATAGCGACAGCATTTCATTCCCCGACAGTTTGCAATTTAAAACTCGCGCCGGACGAATTGTGCATGGCGGCGGTGGAATTATGCCCGATTTTTTTGTGCCGATTGACACCACAGGGTACAGCAGCTATCTGTCGTTGCTCGAAAACAGAGGAATTATTTACGATTTTGCGTTTTCGTTTGCCGACAAACACCGTGAACAATTATCGAAAATAAAAACCATAGAAGAAGTTATTGCTTTTTGCGAACGAGAAAATGCCTATAATCAATTGCTTCGTTTTGCCGAAAAAAAAGGTATAGCCGTCAATAAAGAGCAAGAGCAAATTTCTCGCCGGATAATAAAACAGCGGCTTCACGCCTATATTGTACGTAGTGCGCTTGGCAACGAATCGTTGTTTTACAAAATAATTAACGAAAATGATAAAACGGTGCTGAGGGCGGTGGAGCAATTGAGAACGGCGAAGCCCTCAACGAAGTTAATGAAAAATTAAGAGAAACAATAAATGTATGAAAAAAAGAAAAATTATACTATTGACAATTTTTCTTGTAGTGGCAGGCTTGCTGATTTATTATTTTTATCCTGAAAGAAAATTATCCAACGATGCTCAAATCGACAATATTGTTGTACATAAATCAAAGCGAAAAATGGCGGTGTATGCAAATGGCGAATTGCTGAAGACCTACAAAATTTCGTTGGGCAGAAAGCCAATCGGGCACAAAGAATATGAAGGCGACCGAAAAACGCCGGAAGGTGTGTATTTTATTAACGATAAAAATCCCAATAGTGGTTATCACAAAAATTTAGGTATTTCGTACCCCAACAAAAACGATTTGAAACACGCCCTACGACTTGGCAAACCGGCAGGTGGCGACATTAAAATACACGGACTGAGAAATGGTGCTGGCGCAATCGGAAAATTTCATCGTTACTTTGATTGGACTTTGGGTTGCATTGCAGTAACCGATAGTGAAATTGATGAACTGTATAATGCTGTGAAAATAGGAACTCGTATTGAAATTAAGCCATAAAATAAAAAAAAATCGTATTTTTGGAGCAAAACAAAAAACCAAACAACCAATGCCCATTGTAAATTCTATTATTTCGTGGCTTACCACAAAACGCTTTAATCAAATTAGTTGGTACAAACTTTATCCGCAAGATATTCAAAATGAAGTGCTTTCGCAATTGGTGAAAGATGCGCAAGATACCGAATGGGGGCAAAAATATGGCTACGCCGGAATTAATTCCATTGAAGATTTTCAAAAATCGGTGCCGTTGAACGATTACGACGGTTTGAAACCTTACATTGAGCGTATTCAACGAGGCGAACAAAATATTTTGTGGCACACGTCTATAAAATGGTTTGCCAAAAGTAGCGGCACTACGAACGATAAAAGCAAATTTATTCCCGTAAGTTCCGAATCGCTTGAACAAAATCACATTCGCTGCGGAAAAGACACTATACTGCTTTACACGCGCAATAATCCCGAAACGAATTTGTACAAAGGTAAAAGCCTTGGTTTGGGCGGTAGCCACCATACAAGCAATGTGAATGCCGACGTTTATTTTGGTGATGTATCGGCAATTTTGATGCAACACCTGCCATTTTGGGCGCAAATATACCGTACGCCCGATATTTCCGTTGCGTTAATGGATGAATGGGAAGAAAAACTGCAAAAAATGGCGGAAATTACCGCTACCGAAAATGTCGTTTCCATTGCCGGCGTTCCCTCGTGGATGTTGGTTTTGTTGCGCCGCATGATGGAAATCAACAAAGTAGATTCAGTGCTTGATATTTGGCAAAATTTGGAATTGTTTATTCATGGCGGTGTGAATTTTTCGCCATATCGGGAACAATTTAAAGCAATTATTCCGAGCGACAAAATGCATTATATGGAAGTGTACAACGCTTCGGAAGGATTCTTTGGCATTCAAGACGACCCCGAAACCGACGATATGCTGCTTATGATTGACGTTGGCGTGTTTTACGAATTTATTCCCATGGAACATTTTTACGACCAAAATTCTAAAGTACTTACCCTGCACGAAGTGGAATTGGGTGTGAATTATGCGCTTGTAATTTCCACTAATGCCGGTTTGTGGCGTTATATTATTGGCGACACCGTGATGTTTACTTCACACAATCCCTACAAAATAAAAATTACCGGACGTGTGAAACATTTTATAAACGCCTTTGGCGAAGAACTGATGGTGGACAATGCCGAAATGGCGCTTGCCGAAGCCTGTAAACGTACTCACGCAAAAATAAACGAATACACCGCTGCGCCAATTTTTATGGACAACTCTGCGCAAGGCGGACACGAATGGCTCATAGAATTTGACGAAGAACCGCAAAATATACAACGTTTTGCAGAATTACTTGATAATCAACTAAAAGCACTCAATTCTGATTATGAGGCAAAACGCTATAAAGATATGACGCTTGCATTTCCAACCGTACGAATTATGCCAAAAGGAACGTTTTATAAATGGCTGAAAATGAAAGGGAAACTTGGTGGGCAGCATAAAATTCCGAGATTGTCGAATAATCGGAATTATGTTGAAGAAATTAAAAGCCTCCTCTAACCCCTCCTCAGGAGGGGGACTTGCAGAAACTGTAAAATATATTAAAATGAAAGATACAAACATACAAAATAGCTCTGTCCTTTCTCCTCCCCTGAGGGGAGGTCGGGAGGGGCTTCTCGCCTGTATTTTCGACATGGACGGCGTGCTCGTAAGCACCGAAAAATATCACTTTGAAGCGTGGCAACGTTTGGCAGCAACGCTTGGCATTGCAATTGACGAAGAATTTAATGAAACCCTGAAAGGCGTAAGCCGTGCCGTGTGCATTGATTTGATTTTGAAACATGGCGGCTTGCAAAAAACCGACGAAGAAAAACAACAACTTGCAGCACAAAAAAACGAATGGTTCTTGGAATCAATCAGCCATATCAGCCCGCAAGACGTTTTCCCCGGTGTGCGTGAATTTTTAACGCTTTTACAAACGCATGGCTATAAAATTGCCTTAGGCTCGGCGAGTAAAAATGCGCCTTTGCTTTTGGAAAAATTACAAATAGCTCACTTTTTCGAGGCGGTGATTGATGGCAATGTTATAGAAAAAGCAAAACCAAATCCCGAAGTTTTCTTGCGAGGAGCCGCTGCGCTTGGTGTGAAGCCGCAGTATTGTGTGGTTTTTGAAGATGCTATAAGTGGCGTACAAGCCGCTCGTGCTGCGGGTATGTATTGCATAGGAATCGGCTCGCCCGAAATTTTGACGCAGGCGAATTTTTGCATTAGTGGTTTGTGTGAGGTGAATTTGGGGTTGTTGGAAAAATTACCCCCAACCCCCTAAAGGGGGCTTTCAGAGCAGTAAAAGACCCGAACAACAGCACTCCCACAGAGCAAAAAGTCCCCTTTAGGGGATTTAGGGGTAAAAAACGAGTAAGCAATAAAATTATGACCATGAAAAAAATTCAAGTAAAAGTAGGATGGAGCGGCAAAAATTACGATTGTGTAGCCGATGATGAAGTATTGAATGGGATTATTATAGTAACCAATAAAACATTGGAAGGTCTTAAAAAAGAGTTCAACGAAAGTCTGCAATTTCATATAGAAGGCTGTCTGCAAGATGGAGATACATTGCCCGAATGGCTTACGAGTGGGCAATATACGTTGGACTACGTTCTTGGAACATCAGCATTAATCCACAGCTTAGACGGTATTCTTACCCGCTCGGCAATTGCCCGCGCATCGGGAATAAATGAAAAACAAATAGGTCATTATGCTTCGGGACACCGAATACCACGACAAAAACAACGAGAAAAAATAGTAAACGGCATACACAAAATAAGCAGGGATTTGGCAATGGTTATGTAAGTTGAATTTCCCGAAAATCCCCCAACAATTCCACTACATTCATATTCGTTTTCCCCAAAAATAACTGCGCCGCACGTTTCACAGGAATTTTCTCAAAATAACCTCTGTGTGCAAAGTTGAGGTATTTAAACACTTGAAAACCATTGAACCACAAAAACATACGTTTTATAAATTGTGTTTGCGAGGCGGCATTATTGTACGCTTCGTTGCATTTTTGCTCAAACATTTCGTAGGACACAAATTCTCGTAAACTTTTGTGAAAAGAGGTGTACACTTCTTCGTCATTGCGGGCTTGACCCGCAACCTCCCCACTTTTTTGTTGAGATTGACTTCGTCGAGCTCCGCTTTGCTCCGGTTGCGGGTCAAGCCCGCAATGACGGAAAGTGTAAAGTTGCGGAAAACTCGCAAAAAATTGCTGCAACACCGCAAAACTTTCGGGTGTATAAGTATAATACACCGAATTTTCGCCCTCTTCCAACATAGTTTTCATGGCAAAGCCCGTTCCAAACGGCACTCGGTGCGATATGCGAGCCGATGGGAAAACTGCTGTCGAATTAATTTCGCCCACCGTTTCGGCTTGAAACAATTTTTGCAAAAAATAAAAATCTTCACCGGCTTGTCGTTTATTCATACCGCCTTGCCGGCAATACGCCTGCGCTCGCACCGCACAACTCGACCCAACGGTGTGGTAGGCGTATGGAAAATCAATCGCTCGCAAAGCTGCCACATAGTAACGTAAATGCAATTCGTATTGCGCTATGGCATCGTAATTTTGCTGAGGCAAATCCCCCGAAAGCGGGTGTTCAAAACGCACAGTTGCCACGCCACATGTGGGATTTTTTGAAAAATATGAAATCACTTCGCTCGCATAATTGGGAGCAACCAAACTGTCGGCATCGCAACAAAGTACAATTCCCTGTGGATTGTTATTGTATGCAAATCTGTGAATTGCCTCGTCCATTGCAGTTTTCCGGGCGTAACCAACACCGGCTTGTTTTTTGAGAACATTTTCAATTAACAAAGGGTACAGTGTGCAATTTTTGGTATTGAACTCTGCGGTAAATTCTTGCAGAGTTTTGAATGTTTCTCGGTTATACTCTTTTTCTTCGTCCGAAGCCGTTTCGCTAAAATTTACTACTACAATTATTTCAACAACATTGTGTGCTGCAATTGTTTTTTGAATTGATTGCAAAGTGGCGCAAATATCAGGTTCGGAAAAACAGGGAATGCAGAGCACGCAGTCCAAATTCGGCTGCGGTGGCGGTTCTATATGACTTTCGGCAACTGAAAAGTAGGAAAAGTATGTCTGTGCGAAATTCGTCATATTTACAAAGAAAATACACTCATAGCATTTTCAGTAGTTATACGAGCAACTTCGCTCAATGGCAATTTTTTACATTCGGCAACTTTTTCGGCAACAGTCAATAAAAACGCCGGTTCGTTGCGTCGTGCTTTGCAGCCAATAGGCATAAGCCATGGGTCGTCGGTTTCGAGTACTATATGTTCCAATGGCAGGTGTGTAACAAGTTTGTCTAAACCAGCTTTGCGGTAGGTAACCACGCCGCCTATTCCTATGTAAAATCCCATTGCAATAACTTTTTGTGCCTGCTCATAGTTACCCGAAAAACAGTGGAATATACCTTTAAAATTGTTTTGGTTGCTGAGCGTAGTTGAAGTATCAAAACTTTCGAGCAACTCAAATATTTCGTCAAACGCATTGCGCACATGAATTACTACCGGCAAATCGTTGGCAAGCGCATAACGCATTTGGTGTAAAAACACTTCTCGCTGTTCGTTTTTAAACGTCGTGTTCCAATACAAATCAACGCCAATTTCGCCTATGCCGATTGGCTTTTGTTTTTGCACGGCTTTGTCGAATTCCTTTAACTCAGTCTTATAATTCTCATTTACCGCCGTTGGATGTATGCCTATAAGCGGCACGCACAATTGCTTGTGAGCTTTGCACACCGCAAGTATATCGCGCCTGTGGGCAGCGTCAATATCGGGAAGAACTATGCGAATAATTCCGGCATCGGCGGCTCGTTGCAATGCCTTTTCCCGGTCGGCATCAAACTCTTTGGAGTAAACGTGGGAATGGGTGTTTATAAATTTCATAACATAGGAAACAGGAAATAGGTGTTAGTTTTTTGCAAATATATCATTATAGACAATTGAAAAACGTTTTACACTACAAATTATGTGATTTTTTACAAAATCTTAACAATTCTCTTTCCTCGTTTCCTGCAAACTCGTTCCCTAATACCTCTTTCTTCCCCCACCGGAGTGCTTATTCCGTCGTCCGCTACCATTTCCGCCACCGTTACCACGAAATCCTCTATCGTTTCTATCTTTTTCTTTATTGCGATTTTTAAAATAATCGTCGCCTTTTATAAAATCATTTTTCGAGCCGCGTGCTGCTTTCCCTTGCGGAGCTTGCGCCACTTCTACCGAAATTGCACGTCCGTTGTAATCGGCACCGGCAAGCGAACGAAGCACTTTGCCTGTGAAACGGCTATCGACTTCAAAAAATGAGAATGATTTTAAAATATCAATTGCGCCAAAACGAATATCACGGTCGTTCAGGTTTTCGTTTAGCAAACGCAACATTTTCGATTTATCGAAATCTTCTTTTTTACCAACATTGATAAAAAATCGTGTATAATCGCCCGCTCCGCCTTGTGCGCGTGCGCTTCGCCCTTCGCGCTCACGGTCTTCAAGTTCTCTTTCGCGGCGCGATTTGCGGTTTTCCGTAAAATCATCGTTTCTATCGTTACGCTCACGACTATCTCTGCGGTCGTTGCGTTCTGCACGCTCGCCACGTTCTCCTCCTCGCTCGCGCGGACTTGCAGTCCGTGCGCCACGCTCTTCGCGTTCACGTCCGCCATCTCTGCCTTCACGGTCGCGGCGACGCGATTTTTTGCTTTCACCTTCGTCGGCATTGCCCGAAACATTTATGTCTTTTGCTCCTTCGTAATACTGCAACATTCGGTTAAATTCAAACGACACAAAATGACGAATTAAATCTTCTTTTGAAATTCCCTCAAACGCCCGATTGATAGAAGCCATAAAAGTTCCGATTTTTTCTTCGTCAACTTCCACCGCTTTGATTTTTTCAATCAAATGGTGCATTTGAATTTGGCAAATTTCTTTGCCGCCCGGCACTTGTTTTAGTTCAAAATTACGCTGAATTAAGCGTTCGATTTGGCGCAATTTTCCTTTTTCGCGCAAATTGCAAATTGCTATTGAAATCCCCTCGCGTCCGGCACGTCCGGTGCGACCACTACGGTGCGTATAGGTTTCAATATCGTCGGGAATTGAGTAATTTATTACGTGCGTAAGATTTTGCACGTCCAATCCGCGAGCGGCAACGTCGGTAGCAACGAGAATTTGTAAATTTTTGCTGCGGAATTTTTTCATCACATAATCGCGTTGCGCTTGCGACAAATCGCCGTGCAGCGCATCGGCATTGTAGCCGTCTGCCATCAATTTATCGGCTATATCTTTGGTTTCTTGGCGGGTACGGCAAAAAACTATCCCATAAACATCGGGGTAAAAATCGGCAAGACGTTTCAACGCAATGTAACGGTCTTTTTGTTGTATAACATAGGCGTGATGCAGTACTGTAACTGCTCCCGAATTTTTCGTGCCGATGGTAATTTCTTCGGGGTTTATCATATAGTTGTTGGCAATGCGGCGCACTTCTTTGGGCATAGTTGCCGAAAATAAAAGTGTCCGTTTACTTTCGGGCGTTTGTTCCAAAATGGTGTCAATACTTTCTTGGAAACCCATATTGAGCATTTCGTCGGCTTCGTCGAGCACCACATCGCGCACGTTGCTTAAATTTATTCTGTTGCGACCAATAATATCGCACAAACGTCCGGGAGTAGCAACCACCACGTGAACGCCCCGTTCTAAGGCTCGAAACTGGTCGCGAATGCTTGAACCGCCATACACGGCTACGGTTTTCAATGGCAAATAGGTGCCATAATTGCGCAAATCTTTTTCAATTTGCATACAAAGTTCGCGCGTTGGGCAAATTACAAGCATTTGCGGCACAACGTGTTCATAATCGATTTGCGAAATGATTGGTAAACCAAACGCCGCTGTTTTCCCCGTCCCGGTTTGAGCCAACGCTATTAAATCTCGGCGATTGCCAAGTAAAAAAGGTACTGCAGCGCTTTGTATTTCTGTAGGTCGTTCAAAACCTAAATCGTGTATTGCGTGCAATACTTCGGGTGCGAGTGCACCATCTTTAAAAAATTCCATCTATTGTTCTTTATGTAGCTCGGCTACGATTTTTGTTTCTATTTCCTGTGCCAATTCCGGATTGTCTTTCAACAATTGCTTCACAGCATCGCGCCCTTGACCAAGTTTTTGTTCGCCGTAACTAAACCACGAACCGCTTTTTTTAATCACATTCAATTCCACACCCATATCAATAATTTCGCCGATTTTGGAAATTCCTTCGCCAAACATTATATCAAATTCGGTGTTGCGGAACGGCGGCGCAACTTTATTTTTCACTACTTTTACGCGAGTGCGGTTTCCAAGCACCGTATCGCCATCTTTTATGGCAGTTCCTTTGCGCACATCTACACGAATTGACGCATAAAATTTCAACGCATTACCGCCCGTAGTAGTTTCGGGATTGCCAAACATCACACCGATTTTTTCGCGCAATTGGTTGATAAAAATCATTGTAGTGTTGGTTTTATTAATCGTAGCGGTCAATTTTCGCAATGCTTGCGACATCAATCGCGCTTGCAAGCCCATACGACTGTCGCCCATATCGCCTTCGATTTCGGCTTTTGGTGTAAGCGCAGCAACAGAGTCGATTACAATAATATCAATTGCGCCTGAGCGAATTAAATGGTCGGCAATTTCGAGTGCTTGCTCGCCGTTGTCGGGTTGCGAAATAAATAAATTTTCGGTGTCAACGCCCAATTTTTCGGCATAAAAACGGTCGAAAGCGTGTTCGGCATCAATAAAAGCAGCTATGCCGCCTTGTTTTTGACATTCGGCAATGGCGTGAATGGCAAGCGTGGTTTTACCGCTTGATTCGGGTCCGTAAATTTCAATCACACGTCCGCGAGGATAACCGCCAACGCCCAAAGCTAAATTTAAACCAATTGACCCAGAGGAAATTACCGGCATTTCTTCCACCACTTGCGAACCAAGTTTCATAATGGTACCTTTGCCGTAGGCTTTGTCAATTTTATCTAAGGTAAGTTGCAGGGCTTTTAATTTTTCTTCTTGTTGTGCTTTGTCTTGTGCCATAATGTTTTAAGTTTTTTTGCAAAGAAACGTTTTTTTTTGCAAAGAAACAGGGTTTTCAAAAAATTATGTTGCTTTTGTGTAATTAAATACCGCCCGAAATGGAGTTTATGCGCGAAATATACACATCTACCGACATTCTCTAATTGAATTTTACAAAAACGTTGTATATTTGCATTGTAAACTAATTTTAATTCTACAATTATGGCAGCAATAGCATTACAACCGTATGTTACCCTTAATATTCCGGTAAAAGAATTTCCGCTTGTTGAACCTTTGGCTAAAAAGTTTAAGTGGTTGATAACCACAACAAAACAAGCAAAGAATTACACATTTGCAGATTTGAATGATGCGTCTAAAAAATCATTCGCCGATGCCGATGCCGGCAAGACCTTTAAAGCAAAAAATGTGGCAGACTTAATGAAACAATTAAATAGTTAATTATGTACACATTTGAATACACCACTGCATTTAAAAAAGATATGAAGTTGGCAATCAGCCAAAACCGACCAATGCACGAATTTGAAACTGTAGTACAATTGCTTGCGGAAGGAAATTGCCCGGCAGATACAAAAACCACCCTCTTACAGGCGATAGAGAAAAGAAATGGGATTTACACATAACCCCCGATTGGGTATTGCTCTATAAAAAAGACAGGAAAAAGGCTGTTATTCAGCTTGCAAGAATGGGCACTCATTCCGATTTATTCAAAAAATAAGCAGAGGGATTTATTTAACCATAAAAAGTATAACCGGTAACGATTTCCCCGCTCCATCTTTAATATTCTCAATATAAATTTTTGTGCCACTTGGTGCTTTCGCAAAAATCTCATTTCGCATTCCATTGGTAAATTTATTACTTCCACTCATATATTCCAAAAAATATATTCCTATTTTGGCACTAACACTGAATGATTTAATATCTTCTGCATTGTGATACAATTCGAGAGCATTTATCAAAACAGATTGAGGAATTACAGCGTCATTTGAGAATATTTTGTATTCTTGAACCGCACCGGCATCGTCTGTATAAGTCAAATGCGCAACAGAATGTCCTTCAATTATTTCGCATTGTGATGATGCTGATACGGTAATAATAAGTGGACTTATTTTTCTTCGTACCCCATTTTTGTCTGCAACCACAATATCTTCAATATAAATTTTTGTTCCTGCTGATGCTTTCTTAAAAATATCGCTTCGTTGCGCATCGGTAAATTCACTTGAGGTTGATGCACGTTCCGCTTCGGCACTCCCTATGTGAGCACTTACTTTGAATGATTTAACAACATAACCTGTTTCAACTGACAATTCGGGAATTTTCAGCAAATCGGATTTAGACATTGTTTCTCCTTGTAATCCGCTGTATTTATAGCGGTTGCCATTATTTGCACTATAAGTAAGATAGGCATTTTGTGAAAAGGCTGATATGGTACACACAAATATTGTAACGATTAGCAATAAGAGTTTTAGTGGGTTTTTCATAATTCTTATATTTTTACAAAGATACAATTTAATTATTCACATTTAATCTTTCAGATTATGAACAAAAAATAAATTTCGTGTGTTTGCCCTAATTTCGGCAAGCTCAATGACCGTAATTAACAATTAAAGTGTATTTTTGCCAAATGACAAAATTACTCGACAACATACAATTCCCCGCCGATTTACGAAAATTGGGTATAGAACAATTGCCGCAATTATGCAAAGAATTGCGTGAATTTATTATTGATGAAAGTAGTCGTAATCCGGGGCATTTTGGTGCAAGCCTTGGCACGGTGGAACTTACCGTTGCACTGCATTATGCGCTCAATACGCCCGATGACCGCATTGTGTGGGACGTGGGGCATCAAGCCTACGCACATAAAATTATTACCGGTCGCAAAGAGCAATTTCATTCAAACCGCACATTTGGCGGAATTTCGGGTTTCCCCAATCCTGCCGAAAGTGAATATGATGCCTTTATTGCAGGGCATTCATCTACATCTATTTCTGCTGCGTTGGGCATGGCGGTTGCTGCCGAAAAGCAAGGCGATCCAGGCAAGCAAATAGTTGCCGTAATAGGCGATGGCGCCATGACGGGCGGAATGGCTTTCGAGGCTCTCAATCACGCAGGTTTTGCCAATGCCAACATGTTGGTTATTTTGAATGACAATAATATGGCAATTGATGCCAGCGTGGGCGCACTTAACCAATATTTGTTGGACATTACCACTTCGCGTTTTTACAATAACTTAAAAAAATCAATGTGGCGGTTTTTGGGAAAAGTGAGCGATTTTGGACCAAATGTACGGAAAGTGGCGCAAAAAATAGGCAATGCCTTCAAATTCATGCTTTTGAAAGAAAGTAATTTGTTTGAGGCTTTTAATTTCCGCTATTTTGGTCCCGTTGACGGACACAATGTGTTTCAATTGGTGCGCACTATTCAAGATTTGCAAAACATTCCCGGACCAAAATTATTGCACATAAAAACGCAAAAAGGCAAAGGTTTTAAACCTGCTGAAGAAGAGCAAACCGAGTGGCATGCTCCCCGAAAATTCGACAAACACACAGGCGAAATGGTTTCGGCACCCGATGCAAAAAACACTGCACCGAAATATCAAGATGTGTTTGGCGAAACGCTGTTGGAATTGGCAGCCTTAGACGCTCGTGTGGTGGGCGTTACGCCGGCAATGGCTTCGGGCTGTTCTATGAATATTTTGATGAACGCCATGCCCGATAGAGTATTTGATGTGGGCATAGCCGAACAACATGCCGTAACGTTTTCTGCCGGAATGGCAAAAGACGGTTTGCTGCCGTTTTGCAATATTTATTCAAGTTTTATGCAGCGAGCCTACGACCAGGTAATTCACGATGTGGCGCTGCAACAATTACCGGTAGTTTTCTGCCTTGACCGTGCCGGATTGGTAGGTGCCGACGGAGCCACGCATCACGGTATGTTCGACATTGCATTTATGCGGGCTATTCCCCATTTGATAGTAGCTTCGCCCATGCACGAAATTGAATTGCGCAATTTGCTCTATACTGCCTACAAGGCAGAACGACCATTTGTAATTCGTTACCCTCGTGGTTGCGGTCAATTTGTAGATTGGAAATTACCCATGGAAGAGTTGGAAATAGGCAAAGGCTGTTGCATTCGCACCGGAAAAGACGTAGCCGTGCTTGGTTTTGGACCATTGACCTACCGAGCCTATACAGTTGCCGAAGAATTGGCAAACACACACAATATAGATGTGGCGGTGTACAATATGCGTTTTGCAAAACCGCTCGACACCGCCTTGCTTGATGAGGTATTTTCACAATTCAAACACATAATAACCATTGAAGACGGTGTAAAAACCGGTGGATTTGGCTCGGCAATTGAAGAATATGCGCAACAGCAACATGCCGCGGTTTCTATTACCGTTTGCGGTTTACCCGACGAATTTATTACCCACGGCTCGCAAGACGAACTTTATGCGCTTTGTGGATTGGACGAGAAAGGGATTGCGGAAAGTGTCTTGCAATGTGCGTTAAAATAAAGATAATTTTAATCCCTACTCGTCAACTACAACCTCGCTTACCAATCGTGCAAATTCATCAAGTTTCGGGTCGCGCGCGCCCATAGTAAGCACCACACAATTATTGCTCACGCAATTGCGAATTTCTTGCAAACTTTGTTCTTTTGAACCACTAAAAATTGCCTGTTTGCCATGTTTTTGAATAGCATCGCTCACTATGCGCGGCGAAATATTCATATCAACCGTGCCACCGGCGTAATATACATCGCCAATAAGGAAAATATCATTCGGGCGCAATGCCTGAGCAACTTCTTCGCTTAATTCTTCGTGCATAAATCGCAAAGGACCAAAACCATGCGGTTGAAAATATGCAATTACTCGTGATGCAATATTTTGACATGATTTTATAGCAGCAGCAACTTCGGCAGGATTGTGCGCAAAATCGTCGATTACAATAATATTTCGTTCTTTATGTATGCCCACCAATTGCGTGCGCCGGTAAATTCCTTGAAACGATGCCAAACTTTCAATAGCCTGTTGCAAATCAATGCCTACAGCTTTGGCAACGGCAAGGGCAGCAAGCGCATTTTCCATATTATGTTTGCCTATAAGCGGCACTGTACACAGAATATTATGGCTTCGACTCCGCTGGTTGCTGAGCGTAGTCGAAGTATCAGCCACCGCACGGTCGTTGAGCGGAGTCGAAACGAAAAAAGAAATTTCAAACCCTTGTTGCACAAAATTTTCGCCATATACGCCGACATTTGCATCGAGTGTTCCAAAATCAAACTGTGCATTTTGCGATAATTCACGAGTGCGCTCATAATCCTGATTGACAATAAATTGCGATTTTGTATGTTGTTTGAAGGTTGCGAAAAGTTGCATCAATTCATCGAATTCTTTGTGGTCGCGGTCAATGTTGAGCAGTACGCCAATTTCGGGGTTGTAATTTACAATCGAACCGTCCGATTCGTCGGCTTCAATCACAAGCCACTCGCCGCTACCGTTCCACGCATTGCCGGGCAAGCCTTTTTCTTGCAAACACGAAAGTCCGGCACCGGTAATAAGCGAAGGCGCATAACCGCAAACATCAAGAATATGAAAAATCATGGCAGTTGTGGTGCTTTTGCCGCTTGTGCCGCCCACGGCTATGGTTTTTATGCTGTTGGAAATTGCCGCCAACAGTTCCGAACGTTTTACGATAGGAATATTGAGCGCAAGCGCTTTTTGATACTCAATATTCGTTTGCTCAATGGCGGTAGAAACCACCACAACTTGTGTTGCGCTCGTTATTCCGCTGCCGTCTTGAAAAAAACACTGTATGCCCTGTGCCTCAAATTGTGTTTGCACCTGCATTTTATCGGTGGGCGAGAACAGGCGGTCGCTTCCCGAAACCTGTTTGCCGGTTCCCTGTAAATATTGCGCTATGGCACTCATGCCCGTTCCGGCTATGCCAACGAAAAAAAAGTTTGAAATGGTGTTTAATTGCATGGTTTATTTGGTGATTTGTTTATTTGGTGATTTGAAAAATTTTAAATTTAACAAAAATAGAAAATTAACAGTAAACTTTAAATTTTTAAATCCTAAATCTTTAAATATTGTGTATCTTTGCACTCTCACTAAAATCATTGTGCATGATAAAGAATTTACTCACACGAACGCTTACCGGCATTGTTTACGTATCGCTTGTTATAGTGGCGTTGTATAGTTATTCTTGGGTTTTCTATGCTGTTTTTGCCATAATTATGCTCCGCACTTTGAAAGAGTTTATTGGAATAATTGCTCTTAAAAATCATGTGGTGTACAAATTGCCGGCGTATTTGTTTGCCTTGGCGTTGTTTACAATTGCTTGCGGCAATGTGTGTTATTCGTGGAGCGTACCCTATTCACTTGTTGCTGTTCCAATAATTTTATTATTGTGCGTGTGGCAATTGTTTCAAAAAAGCGAAAATCCGTTTGATAGCATAGTTTACACAGTATTCGGCGTTCTTTATGCGGCTATTCCTTTTTGTTTGTTGGTTCACATTGTAGGTGGCGATATTGCAACGCTCCCCACGGCGCAACTGCACGTGGCTGTCATTATGTTTATTTTTATTTGGAGCAACGATACCTTTGCTTATTTGTGGGGCATTAGTTTGGGTAAACATAAATTATTTCCTCGTATTTCGCCTAAAAAAAGTGTTGAAGGCTTTGTTGGCGGTTTGCTTTCAACGCTTGTGCTTGCATATTGTATAGCGCAGTGGGTAGAAACTCCGCTCAGTGCGTGGCAGTGGGTCGGTGCAGCGACGGTTATAGTAGTAGCATCTACCTTTGGCGATTTGTTTGAATCAATGCTCAAACGCTATGCAGGTGTTAAAGATTCGGGAACCATTCTTCCCGGTCATGGCGGTTTGTTAGACCGATTTGATAGCGTACTTTTTAGTATTCCAACATTTTTTGTATATTTGCAAATTGTAGAAATTTTATAAAATCAATAGCATGAAACTACATAAAGAAGGCGCTTCAATTATTATTGCCGTTTTAGGAGTATTGGCTTTGGTCAATTTATTTTTATTGCAACTGCGCACGCCGGGTTTTATTTTGTATCCCATAGCTGTGGCATCATTTATTTTTTTGCTATGTATTATTTCATTTTTTCGTATTCCCAAGCGCACGTATGTGTACGATTCGCAGGCAATTATAGCACCTGCCGACGGCAAAATTGTGGTAATAGAAGAGGTTGTTGAAGAAGAATTTTTAAAATCGCCTTGCCGGCAAATTTCAATATTTATGTCGCCGAGCAATGTGCACGTCAATCGTTACCCATGTAGCGGCGAAATTTTAGAAAGCGTGCACCACGATGGTGCAAAATATCCGGCTTTCAACCCCAAATCGTCAACACTGAACGAACGCACATCAATACTTATGAAAACCGAATTTGGTAAAGAAATTCTATTCCGCCAAATTGCCGGAGCAATGGCTCGCCGTATTGTAAATTATGCGAAAAAAGGCACGCAAGCGAAGCAAAACGAAGAATTTGGTTTTATTAAATTCGGTTCTCGCGTAGATTTATTTATTCCTTTGGACATGGAAGTGTGCGTAAAATTGTGCGACAGGGTGCGTGGGGGGCAGACAGTTATTGCGAAAATATAAAGCCCCCTAAATCCCCCTCAAGGGGGACTTGGGAAAGAGCCCCACCCGACCTCCCCTTAGGGAGGAGAAAGAACAAATAAAATGAAAGATTGCTCCAAATTTATGCAACCCAACAAATTGAACCACAACTCAAAGCCCCCTGAGGGGGTTGGGGGCATTAAGTCCCCCTGTGGGGGATTTAGGGGGCTTATATCAATCATCAATTACAGCAACACCATTCCATTTTTATATGGTTTGCAGAGCAATGCCGAACTTGTGCAACAAAGTGAATTTTTCTATCATTACCCTGCACAATCCGTAGAAATGCTATGCAATAATCAAGTTGATATAGGTATAGTTCCTGTGGCGGCAATTCCGTTAATTCCGCAGGGACGTATTATTTCAAAATTTTGCATTGGCGCACGCACGCATGTTGATTCGGTGTGTTTGTGCAGCAATGTCGATTTGCCCAATATTCAACGCATAACACTTGATTATCAATCACAAACATCGAATATGCTTACCAAAGTTTTATGCAAAAATGTGTGGCGCATCAATCCGCAATTTGAGGAAGGCACACAAGGTTACGAAACCGCAAACGACGGCACAGCAAAAGTAATCATAGGCGACAGGGCTTTGCAACACAAAAGTTCGTTTGCCTACTCATGGGATTTGGCGCAGGAATGGTACAAGGCTTTCGGCAAACCATTTGTATTTGCCTGCTGGGTTGCCAATAAAGATATTCCGCAGGATTATTTGCAACTTTTTGAACAAGCATTGAGTTATGGTGTGGCGCATATTGATGATGCGATTGCGTACAACAATACGCCAAAAACTTTTGATATTTACAGCTATTTGCACAATGCTGTTAGTTATGAATTTGATGAGGAAAAACAAGAGGCTTTGCGTTTTTTTTATCAGTTGGCGGAGAAAATGTAGAATTTGTTTATTTCGACCTCGTTTCCTTGTCTCCTATTCCCTTGTTCCCTAATTAAAACAATTCCAATTGTTGCCACCCCACTTGTTTTTCTTTTTCCTTTTTGCCATAAAATATTTCCATATTGCCAAACTGCTTGTCGGTTACACATAAAATGCCCACATGCCCGTGTTCGGGAAGAGCGTTTTTTATGCGTTTCATGTGAACTTCGGCATTTTCCATACTTGGGCAGTGGCGCAGATAGATTGAAAATTGAAACATTGTAAAGCCGTCTTTGAGCATGGTCTTACGAAAATCGGAAGCCACTTTGCGCTCTTTTTTCGTATCGGTTGGCAAATCAAAGAACACAAGCACCCACATAACTCTATATTGATTTAAACGTGAAGAAAGTTCCATTTTGTTATATTTTTTGTCATTCCCATTGTGGCTTCGAGAGCCTCAGCCACCGCACCGGACGCTGAGGCTCTCGAAGCGTGTTTTATGGTAACTCAGGATACTTTATTTTCCGTGTTTCTCCTGCAAAACATTGATACAACGAAGCCGTAGTTTGTGCCACAGCCAATGCCAACGGACTCATTCTACCGCCAATCATAACATCCATATCAGGAATTCGCAGTAATTCGGCTTTGTACTCAATCGTTAGTTCTTCGGGAATTACGCCTTTATCAGCCATTGCAAATACGATTGTATCAACAAATGGACGGTATGGTTCCATAATATCGTCAGCCAAACAATAGGCATTGTAGCGATTGTGATGATGAATACCTAACGTGGGCAAAAGTCCACTACTTACTAAGGCTCGTGCCACAATTGCCCGCAAAATCGCATAACCATAATTCAATAAATTATTTGGCGCAATGCCCTCTCTATCTCGTGTGAAATTTTCGACTTGCGGAAATGCTTGACTCCAATAATATGCTGCCGCACGAGCCTCGTAATTATCGGGGTCGCCGCTACGCACTTCGTTTGCCCAATGTTGCATATTTTTTATGTTGCACTGTCGGAATTGTTTCAAAACTTCGGCTTGATTTGTAATTTTTGCTTTTATGGTTTGTTGCCATAATTGTTTTTTAAGCGGTTCGCTCGCCGAAAGTTGTTCCCGAAACCGTTCATTTTGCGTAGTATTTCCGCACAGCGGCAACATCAATCCAACGGGCATTCGGCGACTATCGCAGGTTATGATTGCAATATTATTATCTAACAGTTTTTCGATTAATCCGTGCGTAATGGTAATTTGTTTATGGTCTAAAACTACCACGCCCACGTCCTCTACCGGCAAAGTTTTTTCATTGTTTCGTTTGAATGCTTCCGAAACAGTGTCGTTCTTTTCCACTTCCGGTAGTTTGACAACGATTTGCTCGTTGCGCAAACTCAGGTAGGTGGGATTGCCGAAATAGAGGGTTTTCTTAATCATTTTTCAGTTGTTTTACTTGGGTTTCTAATCGAATAAATTTATCGTAATCGCTCTCGAATAATTGGTCTTGAATAATGCGATATTTTTCAAATTCGCTTTCGGCAAAAGATTTTGCAATTTCGTGCGTAATTTTTCCTGCATCGGTCAAAATTTCCTCTTCATTAAATTTCAAAAAAGCGTCCAATCGTTTTTTCCAATCTTCCATAGTCATAGGAATTTTCCGGAGTGTTTGATATTCTGCATAATCAAGATACATCGTTACAATTCTCTGCAAATTGTCCAACTCTTCTATTTCCAAATAGTTTTTTGCTATCGCCACATCATATTTTTGAATTTTCCCATCGGGAAATCCCTTCCAAGAAGTAAGTCCCATAAATGGTTTTGTGTGATTTGCCCGTTGTGTTATCAATTCGGCGGCGGTGTTTCCGTGAATGGCAAAATGCAATTTATTTTGAACGGTGGCAAAAAATGTTTTCGTGGTTTTTGCTGTTATATCGTAATCCAAAGCCGTTGCATACAAATCGGTAATTTTTTGATAAAATTTTCGTTCCGAAATGCGGATTTCCCGGATTTTTTCGAGTTGCTCTTCAAAATACTTTTCGGTCAAAATAGAGCCGCCGTTTTTCAATCGTTCCACGTCCATTACCCAGCCTTTTATTGTGTAATCTTTTACAATCGCGTTTGCCCATTTGCGAAATTGCACGGCACGGTCGTTGTTTACTTTGAAACCGACTGCGATAATCATTTGAAGATTATAATGTTCAATTTCTCTCGAAACCTGCCTATTTCCTTCGTTTTGAACTATAAAGAATTTCTTTACAGTTGCCCCTTCGCTCAGTTCTTTGTCTTCTAATACTTTCTTAATATGTTGCCCTATTCCCTGAACAGTTATGTCATAAAGCGTAGCCAACATTTTTTGCGTAAGCCAAATGTTTTCGTCTTCGTAGCGCATTTCTACGCTTTGTGGGTTGTCGCCGGTGGCGGCTACGAATGTTAGGTATTCGGCTGCGGAGGAGCGGATTGATATTTCGGGTTGCTTTTTCATAATGCCGGTTTAATGTTTCCTAAACGGTCGATATTGAGTTTGATACAAACATCTTTTATTTGTTTCCCTTCAAAACTTGCCGTTTTTGTATCATAAGAGCCTGAAAGTTTATTTTTCTTCGTATCAAAGTTCAAATCAACTTCTTTCGGTACAATGTTTTTTGCCAAACGGTTTGGCGTAAAATAGCACGTGCCGCTGAAATCATTTACAACGAATAATCTTTGTAACTGCTCTTTGCTCAAATTTTCCCAATCTATCGCACGAATATTTTCTTTTTCGTCTTCCATTGGGACATACACCAAATCGTTGGGAGAAAGAAACGGACATTCGAGACATAATTTATGCCCTTCTTCATTCGTTTCCGGAACAACATTTAAACCTTGTTTCAATCGCTCTATAACAATGTTTAAAGGGATAGTTTCATAAGAACGTTTTATTACATTTTTGTTTTCTTTCTTATCAAATTCCTCGTATTCATAAATTGCAAAAAACAAGTTTGGTGCACCTTGTACATATTTACTTTTCTTATTTCCTAAATTTCCTAAGACAAATCTTCCTTTTCCTTTCTCGTAAACACGTACTTTTAATATTGGTTGATGGAATTTTCCATCATTGTATTGTGAAATATTTTTATTTAACTCTTCAATTCCATCGGGAGAAAAAGCCAATTCTGAATTATTTTTTTTACTTTGAAGGTAATTTTTTAGAATTTTTTGAATGCCGGTATCAGTTATTTTCTCAATTTTATCTTCATTAAAACTTTTATCCAAAGCTTTTCGAGTTGCTGTAGTAAATTCTCCTTTGCCAACTTTTACCCAAGGCAATTGTACAATTCCCGAAAATGTTTCTTCGTGCAAAGGCTTACGAATTCCCCAATTTCTATTGTTTGATTTTTCTTTACTTTCTTTATAAGTCAAACCTGCAAATTTTACTTTATTTATCACTCGTAAATTCTGCTTAAAACTCACTATGATTTTCTCAAGTTCTGATTTAGCCTGTTCAACAAAATTATTCCAAGGCATAAAATACTCTTTGGGAACTTCTATTTGCTTTGTTATTTGTTTTCCGGTTTCATCTTTTTTTATTCGCCAAATGCCGGTTTCATCTTTTTTTTGTATCGTTTTTTCAATTGTTTCGTATTTGCGTAATGTTTTTGCAAGCCCTTTTTGTAAATGAAATTTCTGCGATTTTGCATTTTCATTGTTCAAATATTGAACGTGTTCGCGTGTCATACACGCAATTGTCAATGCGTCCATTGCGTGGTGTCGGTGGTCAATGCGTTTCTTTTGAAAACCTTTTGAAAATTCTAACGGTATCGTAGGAATTATATGTCCTTCTGTATTTTTTGAAGTGAATGTATCAGTGCCTTTTAATTCATTCATTCGTTCAAAACGAGGTAAAATCAATTCATTCCACACATTATTTAATCCCCAACTTTGCTTTAATGTAGTTGTAATTTTTCCATTTCCCGAAATAAGATTTTTTGAATTTACACCGTCATCATCTTTTTCTTCTCTAACAATATTTGACAAAAGGGCAGAAACGAACTTACTTATATATCGAGTGTCATTGAGTTGCCGTTCAATCATTTTATCGGGAATTTCTTCCAATAAAAGTTTTTTCTGCTTAGCATTGTTGTTTTTATAATGTTCTTGTACAAAACTTTTATAACTTTCTTCCGTAAAAATTTCAATAACAACACCCATTCCACATTCCACTTTCTCGCCAGTGTGTTTTTTTATAAATTCAAGTCCAAGATTGCGGTCTTTCAATTTATTGACAGCCGCTTCGCAAATCACTTTATTGCTTAAACTATCGTCAAAATAACGACTTTGCGGAATAATGTGTTCTATTTCGTAATCGGGTGTAAATAATCTGCTTAATGAAATCATTTTTCCCGTATAAGGCGAACAATATTTTTGTTCGAGCCATAATTTATATTTTTGAATTTGTGTTTTAGTTGGTTGAGATTTTTTTGAAATATCATAATACGTAATTTCTTTTTCCTTGCCTTTATCGTCTTTCTCTATTAAACCGGTTTTTTCGTTTTTCAATTCTTGCTCGGAATATCTGCGCAAAACATCTTCTTCATAAATTTTCAAAATATCTTGCTGATTTTGAGAATATGGTCTTACAGTATTTTCGTTATTCTCATTGTTAAAATAACCATCTTCTGCAAATTCCATTAACATTGCTTTGATACGCAAATTTGTATTTTCATTATCAGAAACTTGATTGGTAATTTTAGCACGGTCATCTGCCGTGTTTTTCATTTCACGACCAAGTTCTATGTGAATTTCGTCGAAAAATTTGCCGTAACTTTTTACATTCTTCTTTTTTTTCTCATCATAAATTTCGATACATTCAACGTTATTTTCCGACGCATACTGTTCCCAAATATCTTTTACAACACGCAAGGTTTCTGTAATAATTTGTTCTACTATTGGATTTCGCAATGAATGTTGTTTAAATTCGTCCAAATAATCTTGAATATCATAAGACATTTTCCATTGGTCTGCATTTTCTGTTTCCGAATGACGACCATAAACAATGTATTGCGCCAACCACAATTGCAATCCTTGGAAATCATTTTCGGAAGACAGTTTAATTGCTTTTTCTCGAACGCGCTCTTTTATAGTTTCGTCATATTCGCCTGTAATAATTTTTTCTATTCTGCCTTGTGTTTCAAACGTAATGTTTTCCCATTTCCAATATTTCCCCAAACGCATCAAAGGCAAGAGTTTTTTTATTGCCTTTTCGGAAAATGAGCCGTAATCTTTTTCTTCAAATAGTAATTTTTTGAAATTATCAACAAACGAAACTTCGTGTAAGTTATGTTTAACGGCAAAAGTTTTCAATGCCTTTTCATATTCGTTTTTGTCGGTAACCGAATAAATTATGTGCCAAAGTTTTTGTTCGATTTCGGGTGTAAGAAAATCCAAGGGGAGATTTTCAACTTTTGCTAATCGTGAAACAAACTGTGCTCTTGTTTTATTACACGGATATTTTTTTGATTTATCTTCTTCTTTATCTTTTGAATTATCGAAAACGTAATTCCAACGATATTTTTTTAATTCTTTATCTGCATTTTTCCCTTTTATTCCCTGCAAATTCAGAAAATAAGTTATCAATGCTTTATTGTCAATTTCTTTTCTGTTCATCAAAAAATCAAACAAATTTGTATAATCATCTGTGGATTTAAGAAAATCAGCAGTAACATCTTTGTCGTCTTCTCTCGAATAAATTTTGAGATTATATAGCCATTGCCAAATTCTAAATTCTTGATACAAAGGATTTGACTTTGGAATACCTTTTAAATATTCTTTTATCTCTTTCCCGTCTTTGTCTTTGTACTTTCTAAATTCCAAAGTGCAATTTCCAATTGATGATTTTTGACTTCGCAAAGGTCGCTGGTAAAAAATAATGTCATCGACAAACAGATGTTCAAAACTATTTCGTTTGCTCAAAATAGTTTGGTGTGCCTCGTTGTTGCGATACAATTCCCGAATGCAATCGTTGTACAAATCTTCGGTAAAAAGTTCGGGCTGAAGTTCAATTTGCTTTTTCACAATTGCTTTCAATTCGTCTTTGTAAAATTTTCGTTCAATAGTACGAACTAATTTCCCTCGGATTTTTTGTGTCGGATTTTGTAATAAAGTTTCGTAAATGTATGCCCCGACAGTACCTTTTATTTTGTTTTTTTCTTCATACTTTTCAATATATTTATCTAAATCATTTTCCGTTTTCTTTTTCAATAAAGTCCAGTCATCTTCACTTGGCGCACGAAAAGAACGCTTTTCTGTACCTTCTTTGTCGGTTTTTACAGTTTTATCATCGTTCAAATCAGTTGTAACAATAAAATCACGCACCTTGTTTTTCCAATCAAACAGAGATGTTTTGCTCGAACGGCGATAAATCCAACCATTTTCCAAAATCAGAGAATACCAAACATCATCTTTTTTCTTTTCAGTATCTTCTTGAACATCAACAATTTTTAAATCACAAATTTCAACAGATACATCTTTTTTCTTTTTAATTGCAGCAGTTTCATTCTCTTTGAGCATATAAATACTGCGTTTATTTGTTCCGTCAATTTCCTTTTTAGGCGTTTCGTCAAAGTTCAAATATGTAGTAACAACAAATTTTCGTTCCGTGTCTTTCCATTCAAACAAGTTGTTGTTAGTTTCGTAACGATATTCCATACCATTACTCAACATCATTTTATAAGCAACATCTGCTTTTACATCAATAATTTTCAACGAATGAAATTCTACCAATTTATTTTGATTTTCTTCTTCCTCCTCGCCACGAAGTTGGTAATACCCTCGCTTTTGATTGAAATTCAGCAAAAGCCAAGCCAACTCCTCTTTTTCAATTTTCCGAGAAAGGGCTTTTTTGCGTAAATAATAAATAGTCCAATCGTAAGGAATTTTTATGTCTTGACCGTTTGACTTGAAATCTTCAACCATTTCGTTGAAAGAATTTTGAAAAATAAATTCAAAATCATTCTTATTTTTTTGTTTGTTCCATACTTTATTCCACGCAATTTTCGGTTCAGTTTCATTCAAAAATTGACCTAATCGTTTTTCAAAATCAATCTGATTAGCATAATGTTCGGGCAAAAATCCAAAAATATTTAACACACGATGCAAGCGTTCGCGACGAAGTAAATTTCGTTCTCGCAATCGTCTTGTTCCGCGATAATCTGTGCGTGTTGCCGTTTGCGAAACAGAGTTTCCTTTGTCAAATTCGCCCATTATAGCAGCGTCCATTGGAATAATCCGACTTCCAAGTCCAAGTATTTTCCCCTCTTTTTTATCGAAATCATTTTCGATTAACGCCCAACCGATTGAATTTGTTCCTAAATCAAGTCCTAATATCTTTTTCATAAAATGTGGTTTTTCAAAATATTCTCGTAAAAATATGAAAATATTTTTTGTAGCAATAAAAAAACGATTATTTTTGTGCTTGAAAGGAATTCACAATAAGGATTATTCCGTTGTGAAAACATTTAAGTTGCCTCGTCTTACAATACGGGGCTTTTTTGTGGAAAAAATAGAAACAAAAAATCCCGACATCAATCGGGATTTTTGCATTGAAAACGTTCGTTTTTTTAGAATTCTAATTTTTGACGTAATTGATTGAAAATCATTTGCTTTATCGCATGTATGTTGTTTTCAATGTGTCAAAGATACTAATTTGAAAGGAATTCACAACAGCTAATATCTTATTAGCACTATGTTTAAAGTTGTTTTCAATGTGTCAAAGATACTAATTTGAAAGGAATTCACAACTCTTCCGAAATTTCATCTAAAATATACGGGTTGTTTTCAATGTGTCAAAGATACTAATTTGAAAGGAATTCACAACACTATAAAAGCCTCTAAAAAATCGCCAAATGTTGTTTTCAATGTGTCAAAGATACTAATTTGAAAGGAATTCACAACACACTATGGCGCAAATCGTACGGGTAGATGGTTGTTTTCAATGTGTCAAAGATACTAATTTGAAAGGAATTCACAACCAATGGGATTGATATAGCAGCGCCAGTTGGGTTGTTTTCAATGTGTCAAAGATACTAATTTGAAAGGAATTCACAACCAATTCCAGAAACGTTTAAAACATCGTTGGTTGTTTTCAATGTGTCAAAGATACTAATTTGAAAGGAATTCACAACATGAATTCGTCTCTTCCAATTAATTCTGGAGTTGTTTTCAATGTGTCAAAGATACTAATTTGAAAGGAATTCACAACATATAACGACACAAAAATTTCAGCGGTTTCGTTGTTTTCAATGTGTCAAAGATACTAATTTGAAAGGAATTCACAACAAACACACGCAGAAAGTTATTTGAATGAAAGTTGTTTTCAATGTGTCAAAGATACTAATTTGAAAGGAATTCACAACCGCTCAAAGATTGACACAATACAAAAAACAGTTGTTTTCAATGTGTCAAAGATACTAATTTGAAAGGAATTCACAACATTGTTTCGTTAGCAATTTGATTGTAGTTTGTTGTTTTCAATGTGTCAAAGATACTAATTTGAAAGGAATTCACAACATACTCTTGCCAAAGTCAAAAATCAGGCGGGTTGTTTTCAATGTGTCAAAGATACTAATTTGAAAGGAATTCACAACAGCTTGTGCGATTTCATAATGGCGCTCATGGTTGTTTTCAATGTGTCAAAGATACTAATTTGAAAGGAATTCACAACTTATATCCGTAAACTTCAAAATAATTATTAGTTGTTTTCAATGTGTCAAAGATACTAATTTGAAAGGAATTCACAACAAGGTAGTAATAATGGTATATCAGTGAGAGGTTGTTTTCAATGTGTCAAAGATACTAATTTGAAAGGAATTCACAACGGGTTTTGGCGGCATTTTAAAAATGTCAAGTTGTTTTCAATGTGTCAAAGATACTAATTTGAAAGGAATTCACAACGAGTTGTTCTATTTCTTCAAATAAACATTCGTTGTTTTCAATGTGTCAAAGATACTAATTTGAAAGGAATTCACAACTATGATAACTTTCATAAAAATACTTAAAAAGTTGTTTTCAATGTGTCAAAGATACTAATTTGAAAGGAATTCACAACTTAGAGGGTCCTCAACTTTTGAAAATTTAGTTGTTTTCAATGTGTCAAAGATACTAATTTGAAAGGAATTCACAACTCGCTCAAATCAAATAATGATTTATTAAACGTTGTTTTCAATGTGTCAAAGATACTAATTTGAAAGGAATTCACAACTATAAACGCAGGTGTAAAATTTTAATAAAGTTGTTTTCAATGTGTCAAAGATACTAATTTGAAAGGAATTCACAACTAAAATGAATAATGCTTGTTCCATAGGTCGTTGTTTTCAATGTGTCAAAGATACTAATTTGAAAGGAATTCACAACATAAACGGGTATTGTACGTTTAACCTTTTGTTGTTTTCAATGTGTCAAAGATACTAATTTGAAAGGAATTCACAACACACCATCGACAAAGGGCTAGAGAACACAGTTGTTTTCAATGTGTCAAAGATACTAATTTGAAAGGAATTCACAACGGTCTGTGCCGTCAACGTAAAAATTAGCTTGTTGTTTTCAATGTGTCAAAGATACTAATTTGAAAGGAATTCACAACCAGGAGCTTCCCAACCTTCAAATTTCCCTAGTTGTTTTCAATGTGTCAAAGATACTAATTTGAAAGGAATTCACAACTATGTATGCTTCTTTAAATAGTTTTTTCAGTTGTTTTCAATGTGTCAAAGATACTAATTTGAAAGGAATTCACAACTGCCTGTACCATTCCCAATCGTCACGTAAGTTGTTTTCAATGTGTCAAAGATACTAATTTGAAAGGAATTCACAACCAAAAACAATTATCACAGGAATTACGAGATGTTGTTTTCAATGTGTCAAAGATACTAATTTGAAAGGAATTCACAACTGTGTATTGCTCTACTTGTGTGTTTGAAAGTTGTTTTCAATGTGTCAAAGATACTAATTTGAAAGGAATTCACAACCTGCAATTCGTGGTTTTGCTCGTTGTTTTGGTTGTTTTCAATGTGTCAAAGATACTAATTTGAAAGGAATTCACAACACCTCGTCCATTGCGTTGTCGGCTTCGGTCGTTGTTTTCAATGTGTCAAAGATACTAATTTGAAAGGAATTCACAACTTGTAAAGTTCTACCAAATTTTTAATCCAGTTGTTTTCAATGTGTCAAAGATACTAATTTGAAAGGAATTCACAACAGTTCGTAATCTAATCCTTGCGGACGCGGGTTGTTTTCAATGTGTCAAAGATACTAATTTGAAAGGAATTCACAACCAACCTGTTGTCTGCCATATTTGAGGCTCGGTTGTTTTCAATGTGTCAAAGATACTAATTTGAAAGGAATTCACAACAAAACCTACGGCACATATTCAATCACCGAAATACCGCCTCCAAAATCCCCAAAGTGCGAGTCATATCTATTTTTTTTGTGTGCAGCGAATAATATTGTAACAGAATTTGCAACAATTCTCGCCGTTCGCCGGTGGTAATGAGCGAAAAACGTTTGGCAAGCGCATCGCTTAGTGTTCTGCTGCAATTGGTGGTGCAGGTTGTGGCGGAAGAGTATGCCACAAAACTGCCTTTTGCAATATCGAAAAAACGCAAACTTTCGCAGTAATTATTTTGCGGAGCAATGCCGCACAAAATGCTGAAATCGAGCAAAAAAGCAATATGCGCATTGTTGCACGGTTCGGTGTGCGTGTCAAGTGTAATTACAAAATTGCGCAAAAACGCATACACTTCTTGGTTTTCTTCCTTGTTGGAAAATGTGTGATACAAAAATTCGCTCACAAACAAAGCAATAGTCGATTTTTGAATTGACTGATGCAACGAAACCGGTACGTAGGAAAATGAAATTTCCTTAATACGGCTCAAACTCGATTTTGCATTGCAATAATACTCAAAATTGACCACCTGCAAAGGTTGGAAAAATGCCGCTTGCGACCGTTTACTGCGGGCATTACCGATAATAAACGATGCAATACCTTCGTGCCGCGTGTAAATGTGAACAATAAAACTTGTTTCGGAATATTTTATGCGATGCAAAACAATTCCTTCGGTTTTTTTTAGCATAACGCAAATTCTCCTATTGTTCTATATTTTTTTACCATACAAACAAAAATACACTTTTTTTATATATCTCAATTCTATTTTGTACTTTTGTAAATAAATAGATTTTTAGATACAAGACTTATAGACACAAGACACTATGAAATTCTTTTTTTACGGTATATCATTCATTTTCGTACTTGCCGCCTGCAATCGTCCGGCGCAAACGCCCGTAGTATTTTCGTTGCAAACCGATAATGTTTCAATGACATTGCAATTGAATGCCGACAAAACATTTAGTTACAAAACAAAACACATAAAAAGCGTAGCTTTCAATGAAGAAGGCACATACACAGTTACCGACAGCAGTGTGATTTTGGATTACACAAATCCCTCGTACTCTTACAATTGTTTTGAAATTCCACTTGATAACGACACATTTTTGTTGGTAAAATACAAAAAAACCATGTATTTGGTGCACGCCAACCAACCAAGCGAAGAACATCGCAAAATTTTCATGAAAAACCTTATGCAATCCATTAAAAACCACACATTTAATCTTTTTGAAGAGGATTTATATATGCCGCATACCGGAGGGGATTTAAGCCCCCTAAATCCCCCTCAAGGGGGACTTGCTGAAGCAAAAAAATAAGTAAACAAGATAGATAGACATGCAACATAAAGATAACAAAATAATTAAACCACAGTTCTTTAAGTCCCCCTGTGGGGGATTTAGGGGGCTTAACACAACAGTAATTATACCCGCCCGCTACGCCTCCACCCGTTTTCCGGGTAAGCCATTAGTAAAAATCGGTAACAAAAGCATGATACAGCGAGTGTATGAACAAGCGCAACAGGTAGTAAATTCCGTATGGGTTGCAACCGACGACCACCGCATACAAGCCGAAGTGGAAAATTTTGGCGGAAAGTGCATTATGACTGCCGAAACGCACACTAGCGGCACCGACCGTTTAGCCGAAGCAATCACAAAAATTCCCAACGGCATGGAATGCGACGTGGTAATCAACGTGCAAGGCGATGAACCCTTCATTCAAGCCGAACAAATTCAGCAATTGATAGATTTGTTTGAAGACGAAACTACACAAATTGCCACACTTATAAAACCAATTGCGCACAGCAGCGATATTTGGAACCCAAACAAACCAAAAGTTGTGATTGGCAACCGTCAGCAGGCTTTGTATTTTAGCCGTTCGCCAATTCCCTATTTGCGCGGTGTTGACGAAAACGAGTGGCTTGAACAGCATACGTATTTTAAACATATCGGCATTTATGCCTATCGTCCGCAGGTGTTGTGTGAGCTTACCAAACTTGAACGCACACCGCTCGAAATAGCCGAAAGTTTGGAGCAGTTGCGTTGGCTCGAACATGGCTATACAATAAAAACCGCCCAAACCAATTACGAAAGTTTAGCTGTTGACACGCCCGAAGATTTGGAGTATATTTTGCAGACAATGGAGATTTAGTAAATAGTTTTTTAGCTAACGAGTTGACAAGTTAACAAGGAAAATAGAAATACAATAATGGAAAATATTAAACATAACAACGAATACAAAAGTTGGCTGACCGACATAAAAACACGGATTAAGCAAACGCAAATAAAGGCGGCGATAAAGGTAAATACTGAATTGTTGCGTCTTTATTGGGATTTGGGGCGTGATATTGTAGAAAAACAACTTAAATCGCAATGGGGCGATACGGTTATCCGACAGTTGAGCAAAGATTTGAAGAAAGAGTTTCCTGATTTGAAAGGATTTTCTTCTACAAATTTGAAGTATTGCAAACGGTTTTATCTGTTTTATACGGAGGACATTTCAATTCGTCAACAAATTGGTGGCGTAATTGGTCAGCAACTTGCTGACCAATTACAAACTACTAATAATGAGAACAATGTAATTCTTCACCAACTTGGTGAAGAATTAGGAAACAATCCTATTTTCCAAATTCCTTGGTTTCATCATGTTCACATTTTTTCCAAATGCAAATCAGTAAACGAAGCCCTCTTTTACGTTCGCAAAACCATAGAAAACGGTTGGAGTCGTTCAATGCTCACGCATCATTTGGAACTGAATTTGTACGCGCGCGAAGGAAAAGCCGTTACCAATTTTGCCGTCACACTCCCTGCGCCGCAAAGTGATTTGGCAATGCAAACCTTGAAAGACCCATACGTATTCGACCTCATGACATTGACCGAAAAATACACTGAACGCGAATTGGAAAATGCCTTGACCGAAAATATTACAAAATTCTTGATTGAATTAGGTGCCGGATTTGCCTACGTTGGACGGCAAGTTCCCTTAAATATCGACGGTACGGATTACCCAGTCGATTTGCTGTTTTACCATTTGAAACTGCGGTGTTTTGTTGTGATTGAACTAAAAACCGTGAAATTTACGCCCGATGCAGCCGGTAGAACAAGCTTCTATTTATCGGCAATCGACGATATAATGCGCCACCCGACCGACAACCCAACCATTGGTTTGATTATTTGTAAAGAAAAAAATAATTTGGTTGCCGAATATGCCTTACGTGGTATAAATCAGCCAATTGGCATTTCGGAATATCAATTAACAAAAGTATTCCCCGAACAATTTAAAGGCAGCCTGCCTTCGATTGAAGAAATTGAAGAGGAATTGAATAAAAAGACAGGAGACAAGGGAATAGGGAACGAGGAGACGAGGGAATAGGAGACAAGGAACGAGGGAAATATAATCAAAAAATAAATTGTTATATTTGCAAAAATAAACAAGGAATTGATAGAAAATACAAAAATCAAATTGTAATAATTTTCTACTGAATATCCATCGAATATCAATTGAATATCAACCAAATATCTATAAAATAATGAAACGACTAACCCTTCTCGCGATTTTCGCAATTTTTCAAATAACCATCGTATTCGCACAAAACACCGACAAATTATACGAACTATACAACAGTAAAAATTACGAAAAATGCGTAGACCGTTGTGATTTGGCAATTGCAAAAGATGCCGGTTTTTTGGAGGCATATTACATAAAAGCCTTGTGTTATTTTGAAATGGCGCAATCGCCCATGCGCTACGAAAAATTCACAAAAGACCCGTTGATGGAAACCGTGAAAACGCTCGCAGCCCTGCGTGTGCAAGACCCCGATGGTTTTATTTTCGATGAAAACGCCGCCACGCTCAATATGATTTATAAATATTGCGAAGGGCAAAATAAAGTTATGCGTGAAAAAGGCAAAGAGTGGACAGTGCAATTTTATCAACGATTGAATAGAGCGTACAATATAAAAACCAACGCCTTGGAAAACGCCGAACTATACGCAAAATCAGGCGATTACGAAAGAGCGATGCGAGAAATTGCCAAATTTTATGAACGCGCCAAAAACAGTAGCGCAATTTCGGCAGAAGATTACGCGGTACTGCAAAAAGCGCCGCTATTGCTTGTGAACAATTGGATGTTCGACGATTTATTTTCAATAGTTGAAAATTATAAAGACCATTTTGCGCAAAACGAGGTGATTTCGCAAGGTTTGCGCACCGCCATGTACAAGGTAATCGACACCGCATATTCGGTGGACGACAAATCGCATTTCGCAATTTTTTCGGAACAGGCAGTGCAATTGTATAAGGACGACAATGATTTCCTCAACTATATAGAAATGAAATGGTTGGATTTGATTGACGCTACGGCGCAAACATTCAGAAATACCGAAAAAAAAGCAAACCGCACATGGGCTGACACGGTTTTGCTGCGCGATACATACGTGTTTTTAGACGTTGCCACAGAAATTTTCCCACGCAGTGCCACCCTTGAAGTTAAGCAACAATCGCTCAATCGGGAATTTCACGTTGCACCTATTGGCGTTGAGGTTTTACAGTTTAAAAATGCCGCCTTGGAAATTGTAAACCAATGGCGCAGCGAAGAATTTGTGTGCGACACGGGCAGATTGGTAAAAGTATTTCCGGTGCAACCGCTGCAATGGCACGACACACTTGCCATGCTTGCCGAACAACACGCCCGCGATATGTTTACCTATAATTATACCGACAACATTGCCCCCGACGGCGTAACTCCGTGGGACAGAATACGAAGCACCTATTTAAAAGGCACGCAATACGAAACCGAAACGGGCGTAAAACACATTCAAGCGCTCAAAATCGGCGAAGTGCTGGGCTATGGTTACACGTTGCACGGTGTAAATTCCGAAGACGATATGAAAAAAGTAGTAGCCGCCATGGTGCAAAAATGGCTTGACCAACCTCGCACGCAAAACTGCGTAAAACTCTATTCGCCCGAATTTACGTATATGGGAATGGCGGTGTATGGCGACAAATGGGTGTTGCTTATGGCTGATATTCAAGACATTCAGTTGCGGCGATTTCCTAAGAAGTAACCCCCAACCCCCTAATACTTCGACTACGCTCAGTAACCGAGGGGGCTTAGGAAAGTGCGAGCAGATTGAAAAACGAAAAAAATGAAAACTATAAATAAACAAAACAACGGAGTTAGTACGACTCCCAAGTCCCCTTTAGGGGATTTAGGGGTATTACTATCTTTCCACACCGAAAATGTACACGAAGCCGGTTGCGACGAAGCCGGCAGAGGTTGTCTTTCGGGACCGGTATATGCCGCAGCAGTTATTTTTGCACCCGATTACACCAACGAACGCCTGCACGATTCCAAAAAACTGAGCGATGCGCAACGTAAAATTTTACGTCCGATTATTGAACAAGATGCCCTTGCATGGGCAGTTGGCGTGGTTGATAACAATGAAATAGATAAAATAAACATTCTGCAAGCATCGTTTTTGGCAATGCACCGAGCCTTAGATGCGCTCGCAATTGCACCGCAACACATTCTTGTGGACGGCAACCGCTTTAAAAACTACAAAACTACACCGCACCATTGCATTGTAAAAGGCGACGATAAATATCTCTCAATTGCCGCCGCTTCAATTCTTGCTAAAACCTATCGCGATGATTATATGGAGCAAATCCACAATGAATTTCCGCACTACGATTGGCAAAAAAACAAAGGCTACCCAACCATTTTTCACCGAAAAGCAATTTATGAGCATGGATTAACACCGTATCATAGAAAAACGTTCAATAGTTCTATTCAGTTGGAGCTTTTTTAGGAAAAAGGAGACGAGGTTTTAGGAGACAAGGAAACGAGGGATTAGGAAAACTTTGTTTCCTTGTCTCCTAATCCCTCGTCCCTAAACAAGGTCATAATTCCGAAATTCAAACAACCGTTTTCCGGTAACTTTTTCAATAAAACGGAGTATACGGTCTTTTGTGCTCAATTTTCGTTTGCTCATATCAAATTCAAAATCCCAATCCTGAGCCGAAATGCGTTTTTGCATAGTTTGCGGGTGCGAACCCGAAAATTCTTCAAGATTGTCGATTTTTGAATAATCGAACAATTCTTCTTGCTTTATTTTTGTAATTACCGTATTGTCTTCGGTGTATAAAGCGGTAAATCCGGCTCGCTTTTGTGTTTGAAAATAAGGATTTTTTACCCACCCGTAGTGATAAATTGTGGCATCAATCAATTTACCTTTTAAGTGTTTGTTATCACGGCGAAAACCTTGCGCATCGCGGTAGGAACGAATTGTTTTATCGTTGCGAATAATGCGCATTTCGCGGCGATACCACCCGCGAGAATTTGCCGTGTAATGATAATTGCCATAAAAGTGCAAATAACTGAAAACCAAACATTCAATCTTTGGATTATTCAAATTATCCTGCATTTCTTTCACAATTGTAGAAAGATATTTTTCGTGTACACATTCATCGCCTTGAATGTAAAATGCCCAATCGCTATCGGGCGAAATTGCGTCGAAAGCTTTGTTGGTTTCTATGGCAAGTACCTGTCCGCCGGTGCGCAGCGAATCGTCCCACACGGAATGAATGATTTTAATTTTCGGCGAATCTATGTTTTGAATAAGAGCTTCGGTATTATCGTCGGAATTACCCACGCATACAATAAATTCATCGCAAACCGGTAATATCGAAGTAATTGCCTCAACTATTGGGTAATCGTATTTTTCGGCATTGCGAATAAAGGTAAAACCGCTGACTTTCATTTTTTAATAACTGAATAATTGAGTAACTGAAAATATATCTATCGAATATCTATGAATATCCTAATATCTAATTCCTTGTCTCCTCGTCAACTTGTCAACTTGTTCCCTATATTAACAAGTTGCTCTTTCAAACCCTCCAATTTTGCAATCACGTGGATTTTTTGCAGTGCTTCGTCGGTATTTTCGCAGAGTTTCTTTTTTGCGCCTTTCAGCGTCATGCCTTGTTCTTTTACAAAATAATGAATTAACTGGAAATTTTTAACATCGGCAGCGGTAAACAAACGATTGCCTTTTGCATTTTTCTTTGGTTTGATTATGCTAAATTCCGTTTCCCAAAAACGTATAAGCGAAGTGTTAACATCGAACATTGCGGCAACTTCGCCAATGGTGTAAAATAATTTACTTTCTGATAATTCTATGGCTTTCATGTTGTTAGGAAATAGGAGTTAGGAATTAGGGAACAGGTAATTAGGTGTAAAATAACGAAATATTTTTTAGAAATACAAATTGCCGTTTAAAATTTCTTCGCTTGTAATAAATTGAGTTTTAGGAAATTCACGCTTTACATAATTTTTTAAAAATTCTCCGGTATTTTTGGTAATTAATTCGTTTGAGTTTGGCAACATATTATATACCACCGCATAAAGCGGAATTTGCAACTGTTTGCACAACGCAAAACTCAACAAACTATGATTGATACTGCCCAATTTTGAGCTTGTTACCAAAATCATTTCGTGTTTTTGTTGGGCAATGTAATCGCAGCAAAGCAAAGTTTCACTCAAAGGAACACACAATCCGCCGGCAGTTTCTATAAGTACTGTTTCGTAGTGTTCGAGCAAACTTTTGGTTGATTGAGTTATACTATTTGTATCAATTTTCGTATTTTCCAACTGTGCCGAAAAATGTGGCGACGCTGGAAACGCAAAGTTATAAGGGCATGTTGTGCCGTTTGTGTCAACATCTTGCAGAGGAATTTCCATAATCCGGCGATGTTCTACAATATCTTCCGATAACGATGAGCAGCCCGTTTGCACTAATTTTTGTGTGATAACGGAACGTCCGTTTTTGAGTAAATTTCGTGCTAAATGTCCGGTAATGAATGTTTTACCGCAATCGGTATCAATGCCGCTTATGAAAAATGCTTGTGCCATTTAGTTAGTTTATTAGTTTGTAAGTTAACAAGTTGACAAGTTAATAGGGATTTAAGATATTAGGATATTCAATTATTCAGTTATTTCTTCTGTGCAATAATAATAATTGGATTGTACGTAAGTGTTACGCCTTGCTGCGTAGAGTATAGCGCACGATAGGTATCGCTAAAATTTCGTAAACGTGATTTTGTCCAATGTCCTGCCGGTAAATTATTGACACCGGTACGTTTTATATGGCGCAAAACATTTATGGGGGCATCGAAAAAAAGTGTTTCTTCGTAACTCTCACAATGTAAAATTTGAAAATTACCGGCTAAAAAATTGCACAATTCTTCGACTGAATAGTAGTGCAAACTTTGTCCGGTACAAGTCATAATTTCTTGAAAATTCTGTGTCCCAAAAGTACTGAACGCAAAAATTCCTTTTGCCTGTAAAATTTGCGGTATTTTTTTGAAAAACACCGGTACGTTGTGAAACCATTGCACGGTTGAAGTCGAAAGTATTGTATCGAACCTGTCGTTAAATGTAATAGTTTCGGCATCGCCGGGCAGGAATTGAATGGATTGTCCGGTTTTTTCGGCAATTCGCTGCATTTCAATTTCCATATCGGCTGCAATATCGTTTGCCGTGTACAATTGAACTTTGAAATTTCCCAAAAAATCTTCGGTCAAAAAACCGGTGCCGCAACCAATTTCCAATATCTGCGCAGGCGAAATTCGGTGTTGCAACAAAAGATTTATCATACGGTTGCAAATTCCCCGTTGCACCGTAGCGAGTTCTTTGTACGAATTGGCGTGTTTGCTAAAATGCCTTACAATATGTTGTTTTTCAGCTACAATCATTGAAAATTATGTAAAATTTCGTCCCACGATTGAAATTCCGCAAACGGAAAATGCGGCAACGGCAAAGTACGGCAATTTGTAACATTCTGCCAATAATTATGCTGATTTTTAGTTGTAAAAATTAAATCATTGCTGCCGATAATTGCTTCTGTCCATTTTACTCCGTCATGCTGAACTTGTTTGGCTGCGCCGAGCTGAAGGTTCAGTATCTCATCACAAAAGGGAGATTCCTGCCTTCGCAGGAATGACGTAGAGGGGGGATTTTGAATTGCAGTAAATAATTGTTGCAATTCCTGCAATTGCTCTTCGCACGAACGTGCAGACATAAACGTTTGCCATTCTTGTAATTGTACATTTCCACCACACATGCGAGCATTGAATTTTTTGCGATTTGTTTCATTCCAATTTGCAAGCGTGTGTTCAAAAACCATTTCGGCTATACCGTAATTGTTGTCAATTGGTAGTGGTGTACCATTGATTGCAATAGTTTTTGTGAATTGTAGGGGCGAAAAATCTTTCGCCCCTACTTGTTCGGCAACCCACACGCCCAGCGACCATGCTATTAGATATGTTTCTTTGTATGAGTTGAGAATTGTAGAAATGTCGTTTCGACTTCGCTCAACGTCCAAATCACGATAATCATAACACACAAAAACATCATAATCATTACTTTGTAAATGTTTTACTGCATTGCAATCCATTCCCCAACCGTTGAAAAATAGAATACATTTTTTACGTTTTTCCGGTGATATGTTTTTATGAATAATCATGATTTTTAAAATTTTGGATTGCTTCGTTCCTCGCAATGACGTACAAAAGAGCGTCATTGCGAGGAACGAAGCAATCTATTTTCTTATATTTAAGGTAAATTAAAGTTGAAAATTGATTAATATTGCAAAAAAACACAAAGAAAATGATACACGAAAATTATTCGCTCAAAAAACATAATACTTTTGGTATAGATTGTAGTGCTCGCTATTTTTTTGAATATACTACTACTGCCGAATTGCACGATTTTTTGCGCCATGATTTTCAACCAACGCTACCGTTTTTTATTCTCGGTGGTGGTAGTAATGTGTTGTTTACCAATGATTTCGCCGGAACAATTGTTCACGCTCGCAGCAAAGGAATAGAAATAACCCGCGAAACCAACAAAACCGTGCGTGTGCGGGTAGCCGCCGGCGAAGTGTGGGACGATTTTGTGGCATGGGCTGTTGATAGAAATTTATTTGGCATTGAAAATCTGTCGCTTATTCCGGGAACGGTGGGAGCTTCGGCGGTGCAAAATATAGGTGCTTATGGCATGGAAGCTGCGCAAAGTATTGTTGCCGTGCACGCTGCGCACGTGGAAACGCTTGAGCAAAAAATATTTTCGGCAGAAGAATGCGGGTTTGGCTATCGCGAGAGTATATTCAAAACCGAGCAGGCTCGTAAATATTGCATTACTGAAGTGGAATTTTTGCTGCACAAACAAGGCGAATTTTTGCTTAATTATGGCGATTTGCAACAACAATTTTCGCAACAAACCGAACAAAATTTACAAACCCTACGATACATAATTTGTGATATTCGCAATCAAAAATTACCAAACCCCGAGATTACGGGCAATGCCGGAAGTTTCTTTAAAAATCCGCTTATTTCGCAAAAGCAATTTGTGGAATTACAGCAAAAATTCCCTACTATTGTACATTATAAAGCCGAAAACGGACAAGTAAAAATTGCCGCCGGTTGGCTTATCGACAATTTGGGATTAAAAGGTTTTCGTATGGGTGGCGCACAAGTGCACACGCAACAAGCCCTTGTTTTGATAAACACCGGAACAGCCACTGCTGCCGATATTGTGCAACTTGCCGAAGAAATTCAGCGGCAAGTGCTGCAGGCGTACGGTGTGGAAATTAGTCCGGAGGTGTTGTATATTTAGCCCCCCTAAATCCCCCTCAAGGGGGACTTCCTAAAACTCGCCATCTCTTTCTCCTCCCCTTGAGGGGAGGTCGGGAGGGGCTTTTTTACTTCATTTTCTCAATCGGATTCCAAAAACTTCCCGCCGCCAACAATTTATACAATACATCTAAACTCGATGCGTAGTAGCCTTTTGCAGTCATTGAAGCATATTCTTGCATAAATTCATCGGTATCTTCTTGCGATGAAGCCATAGCTGCCAAGGCAAAACCGCCTACAAACGGAACGGTGTGATTGCGCCCGCCGGTACCGCCTTCGTCGATTTTACGCAAACCGTTGGTATAGTAACCGTCTATTACGTTGTGTATGCCGCCTGCGCCAAACCATACAGAACCATCGTCTTCTTTTTGTTGCCAAACGGGTGTGTTTACAAACCGTGTCAATCGTTGCAGTAATTCTTTTGCCTGTGCATCGCCCCACCACAGGTAATCGGTGGCTATGCGCCACGGCATGCGGCAGGCATCGTATTGAAATGAATTGTAGGTGCCCGAGCCGGCAACTTGATAGCCACATTCGGTGGGGTCGCCGCCTTCAGCATTTGTCCATGCAAATATTAAACCGGTGTGAGGGTGTGCATTTTTGAGCAGCACGGTGTAAGTATCGGCAGCAACTTTATCCCAAAATTGAGCCGATTTTTTTTTGCCTTGTTTTTCGGCGTAGCGGGCAAATGCACGGTAATATGCAGGCGAATAATACGACGGATTGGTGCAGGTGCAACTGCCGAAGTCATCGCCCGGTTTGAGTACCCACAAACCATCGCAGTTTACAAAATAATGTTTTTCAAAAGCGGTAAGCAAAGCATCTAATTCTTTTTTATAGTGCTTATCGTCAGCCCATTGCACCATGGCAACCATAAGCGCAATTGCCACGTCTAAATCGGCATCGGCGGCAGCATTTTTTTTGTTATTGCCTGTTTCGCAGCCAAAATATTCCCAATTCATAAATCCCCGTTCATTCAATCGAGCTTTATAATAATTCAACATTTTATCGAAATTTTCTTTATAACCCATGTAGGCAAAAATTGCAAGCCCATAGCCAATGCCTTCGGAAACCGTCAAATCGTTGTTGCGGGAATTATTTACCACTCGCAATTCGTTGTTGCCGCAGGGTTGCACAAAATTGCCGTACCACGTTTGATACGCAGCCATAACACTTTTATGATAGAATGTGCGCGTCGTATAGCCATGAGGGTAGGTTTCGCTGTGAGGAAACGGAAATCGCTGTGCCGAAACTGCCGCCGAAATTGCAAGGGCAAGAAAAAAGAACGTTGTTTTTTGCATGGAAGTGAGTTTTAAAAATTTGGAGTTACAAAAGTATATTAAAAAAGGAATAAGCCAAAAAATAAATTTTCTTTCTTTGTTATTCGAATGGTTATAAATGGCTAAAAGTATGTAAATATATATACTTTTAGCCAATTATAAAACACTTAAAATTTATTTAAATAAATCATTTACAGATAGTTGTGATTGTATATGTCCGCTGTAAACATTGCGTTTTATGCCGTATGTTGTAAGCATTGTAAGGTGTAACGCTTTGGTTGTTTTTGTTTCTTCTCGGAATGTGGCGCGTTTGTTGCGCAGGGTTTCGTCGAGTTTTTTGTTTATTGTAAATTCGGTATTTGCAAATTTTATTTCGCAAAGGTTTATCACTTTGTCGTTGCGTTCAATCACCAAATCAATTTGCGCGCCATTTTCCACTTCTTTGCTTTTCCACGAATATGTGTTTGTGAGCACGCCCGAAATACCAAGTTTTTGCTTTATTTGCGGCAAATGCGCCAGACACACCTGTTCAAAAGCGTAGCCGCTCCACGCACGATGACGGGCATTTTCAATAAAATTTGTCCAAAAATGTTCGTCGGAAAAAGTATTGTTATTCAAAAAGTTAAAATAAAAAAGCGTGTAAAAATCAACAAGTTGATACAAACTGTCTTTTGTTTTTTTGCCATAGCTGCGGTATCGCCGCACAAAACCCGACAATTCCAATTCTGTGAGCGTGCGATTGACACTGCCGCCATTGGGCAATTTTGCGACTGTAATAATTTCGTCGCGCGTCAGTCCCTTTGCCTTATTGCTCAATGCCTCCACAATTTTTATGTGATTTTCGGCTTTTTTAAACAGTGAAGAATAAAGATTTTGGAACTCATTTTTTAGCGGCGCATTTTGCGCAAATAGCAAATTATCAACATTTTGCGCCATGCTTAATTGCTTTTGAAACAAACTCAAATAATATGGTATTCCGCCAAAAATCATATAACTTTCCAGCATTTCGTGTTGCGATATTGCAATATGCTGTTTTTTATAAAACTGCGCACATTCTGCAAGTGTAAACGGCTGTAAATGAAGTTGCTGCGTAACGCGATTGTGCAATCCGCCGTGATTATTCAGCAATTTATCGGTCAGCCACGAACTTGCCGAACCGCAAACAATGAGCACAATGTCTTTTTGCCATGCAGCCCAGCTATTCCAAAAGTGCTCAAACGCCGAAAGAAAATTTGAACGTGGCGTGTCTAACCAAGGCATTTCGTCAATAAAAACCACTTTTTTGCCTTTCTTTCGGCTATGCTGCAACAAATGTTTCAGCTGCTCAAAACTCTCAAACCACGTTGTTGCTTTTTGATAAGGTTTTGAACTATAATTGTTTAGCGAAGCGTTAAAATTGTGCAACTGCATTTCCATAGAGGCATTTGCCATTCCTGTGTGAGAAAAAGAGAAACTGTTAGCAAAAAATTCGCGCACAAGAAATGTTTTGCCAACTCTGCGTCTGCCAAACACCGCCACAAATTCCGCTTTATCAGATTCTACAAAGCGTTTCAATGCTTCTTGTTCGACTTTTCTACCAATAATTGCCATAGTAAAAATGATTTATATTTGGCTACAAATGTATAAAAATATATCGATTTAGCCAAATATAAGTTTATTTTTTTTAAGATGAATCTGCATGCAAAATAATTTTTCCAAATCGAGCGCATATATCCCAAAAATTTCGTAATTTTCGCAAATTTTTTAACTTAATTTAAATTCACAGTATGAAATACGGTTATTTTGATGATGCTAATAGGGAATATGTAATTACAAACCCTCAAACTCCTTATCCGTGGATAAACTATTTGGGTAACGACGATTTTTTTTCACTAACGTCGAACACCGGTGGTGGTTACACGTTTTACAAAGATGCTAAATTCCGTCGTTTGACGCGCTACCGCTACAATAATGTGCCGGTGGACAATGGCGGAAAATATTTTTATATAAAAGATGGCGATACTGTGTGGTCGCCGGGTTGGAAACCTGTAAAAACACCGCTTGACAGCTACGAATGCCGCCATGGTATGAGTTACTCAAAAATAAAAGGCGCTAAAAACGGTGTTGAGGCAGAAGTTCTTCAATTTATTCCGCTCGGATTTTGGGGCGAAGTATTGAAAGTTTCGCTTAAAAATAACGACAGCAACCCCAAAAAATTAAAACTGTTCTCATTCGTTGAGTGGTGTTTGTGGAATGCCGAGGACGATAACGCAAACTTCCAACGTAATTTCTCAACCGGCGAAGTTGAAATAGAAAATTCTGTGATTTATCACAAAACAGAATTTAAAGAACGCCGTAATCACTACGCTTTCTACTCGGTAAATGCGCCAATTCAAGGTTTCGACACCGATAGAGAAACATTTATAGGATTGTATAACGATTTCGACCGTCCCAATGCGGTAATGGAAGGAAAACCTCGCAATTCGCACGCACACGGCTGGTCGCCAATTGCATCGCACTATATTGAGGTGGAATTGCAAGCCGGCGAAGCAAAAGATTTCGTGTTTATGCTTGGTTATGTGGAAGTTACGCCCGAAGACAAGTGGGAAAGCAAAAGTGTAATCAATAAAAAACCTGCAAAGGAAATGATTGCTAAGTACGACACTACCGAAAAAGTAATGGCAGCCTACAACGAATTGCGTGCATATTGGGACAATTTACTTGGCAAAATCAGCATAAAATCGCACGATGAGCGCTTAGACCGTATGGTAAATATTTGGAACCAATACCAATGTATGGTTACATTTAATATGAGTCGTTCGGCATCGTTCTTCGAGAGTGGTATCGGTCGTGGTATGGGATTCCGCGACAGCAATCAAGATTTGATTGGTTTCGTACACCAAATTCCTGCTCGTGCTCGTGAACGAATTTTCGATATTGCTTCAACGCAATTTGAAGACGGTTCGTGCTACCACCAATATCAACCCTTGACCAAAAAAGGTAATGCGGCTATCGGTGGCGATTTCAATGACGACCCGCTGTGGTTGATTCTTTCAACTACGGAATATATTAAAGAAACAGGCGATTTTTCGTTGCTCGATGAAATGGTGCCTTTCGATAACGATGAATCGAAAGCAAAAACTCATTTTGAGCACTTGAAAATATCGTTTAATTTTATTGTAAACAATTTAGGTCCTCATGGATTGCCGCTTATCGGTCGTGCCGACTGGAACGACTGTTTGAATTTGAACTGTTTTTCGAGCGACCCGAACGAATCGTTCCAAACTACGGGAAATAAGAAAGGCAGAACAGCAGAATCGCTTATGATTGCAGGTTTGTTTGTGGTTTACGGACGTGAATATATTAAATTGTGTAAACAAATTGGCGAACACGATGATGCTGCCGAAGCACAAAAACATGTTGATGCAATGGTAGAAGCCGTGAAAGCTCACGGTTGGGACGGCGAATGGTATTTGCGTGCCTACGATTATTTTGGTCGCAAAGTTGGTTCAAATGAAAACGAAGAAAGCAAAATTTTCATCGAATCGCAAGGCTGGTGCTCTATGGCTGAAATCGGCATAGAAGAAGGTATGGTTAAAAAATCGCTTGACGCGGTAAAAGAACGTTTGGATTGCAAATACGGTATTGTGTTGAACAACCCTGCATTTACCAAATATTATATAGAATACGGCGAAATTTCTACATACCCTGCCGGTTACAAAGAAAATGCAGGCATTTTTTGCCACAACAATCCTTGGATTATGATTGGCGAAACCATACTCGGACGCGGCGAGCAAGCATACGAATACTATACAAAAATAGCTCCTGCGTTCTTGGAAGAAATTTCAGACCTTCACAAAGTTGAGCCATACGTATATTGCCAAATGATAGCCGGTAAAGATGCGTTCAAACCGGGCGAAGGTAAAAACTCGTGGCTTTCGGGAACAGCGGCGTGGAATTTCTACACCATAGTACAATATATATTAGGTGTAAAACCTGATTACAATGGATTGTCAATAAATCCTTGTATTCCTGCCGAATGGGACGGTTTTGAAATGAAACGTGAATTTAGAGGTGCTCAATACAATATTGTAGTGAAAAATCCTGACCACGTGAGCAAAGGCGTGAAACAAATTATTGTAAACGGTTCGCCGATTGAAGGTAACGTGGTGCCAATTCTTGAAAAAGGCAAAACGCATAATGTAGAAGTTATAATGGGGTAAATTCCATTTTGACATAATTAAAAAAGGCTGTTCAAGAAATTGGGCAGCTTTTTTTGTAGAGCCGTGCCGTGTCTTTGTTATTTGCTAAAAAAATTACTACCTTTGTACTATGAAAAATAAGATGTTGTTTAAATTTTTAATATTACGGTGCTCTGCACCTTTATTGTGGTGTTAATCGTTTTGACTACAAATATTATGGTGCTCCGCACCTTTTAAAAGCGCGAGGTGCAGAGCACCCAAAATATTTGTAGCTAATAAATCAACGAACCCATCTGAGGTGCAGAGCACCGTAATATTTATTTTGATTAAAATTTAAACAACCTCTTAGAAAAAAGGGAATTACAATAAATTTGTAAAAACATTATGACAGAAATATTGCAACACACAGAATACCGCAATTGGCTGATAAACCTAAAACAACAGATAAAAACAGGGCAAATAAAAGCCGCGTTGTCGGTTAATAGCCAAATGATTATGCTCTATTGGGATTTGGGCAGGCAAATTGTGGAAAAACAGGAAAATGCCCAATGGGGCAGTGGTTTTATTGAGCAATTGAGTAAAGATTTGCGAGAGGAATTTCCGGAGATGACGGGGTTTTCTCGTACTAATCTTTTTAGAATGAAAAGATTTTATCAATTCTATGCGCCTATTGTTCAAGAGAACGAATTAATCCCCCAAGTCGGGGGACAATTAAAAATCCCACAAGTTGTGGGACAATTGGAAATGACCGATAAGCAAATTGTCGCACAAGTTGTGGGACAATTACAAGTTGCTTTTAGTCAGCAAAATACAAATTCGGAACAAGTTGTTCGGCAATTGCTTTCAATTCCTTGGGGGCAAAATGTTTGTATTTTTGAAAATACAAAAAACATAAAAGAAGCCCTCTTCTACATCAACAAAACCATAGAAAATAATTGGAGCCGTGCGGTGTTGGAATATCAAATTGAAACAAATTTATATAACCGGCAAGGAAAAGCGATTACAAATTTCAGCACAACATTGCCTGCACCGCAAAGCGACCTTGCCAATGAGTTGATGAAAGACCCGTATAATTTTGATTTTTTGCAATTGTCGGAAAAAGTGAAAGAAACCGACCTTGAAAAAGCACTTGTTAAGCATATTTCACAGTTTTTGCCAGAATTGGGCGTTGGTTTTGCCTATATGGGACGGCAATTTTCACTAAAAATTGGTACGAAAGATTACCGCACCGATTTGCTTTTTTACCACACCCGACTAAAATCGTATGTAATTATTGAACTGAAAACCAAAGAGTTTGAGCCGGAATTTGTAGGCAAGTTGAATTTTTACATTTCGGCAATCAACGAATTGGTAAAAGACGAACACGACAAACCAACTATGGGAATGTTGCTCTGCAAAAACAAAGATAATTACGAGGTGGAATTTTCGTTGAAAGATGTGAATAATCCTATTGGCGTAAGCACTTTCCATTACACCGAACTTGCCGACGAAATTAAAGCCGCTTTGCCTTCGGCAGAAGAATTACAGAAGGAATTATTGGCGGTGGAAAGGGAATTTAATAAATAATTGAATAACGGAGTAACTGAATAATTGAATAAAAATATGAAAAAAATAATTGTAAGTATATTCTTTTTTGTTGCCTGTTCATTTTCATTAATGGGACAAAATGAAACAGATACGTTGCCAAAGATATCATACCATGTGTATATTAATGAAGATACTAAAATTGAAATGAGTCGAAAACAATTCAACCAATTCAAATGTAATCCGGAATGGATAGAGAGTATAAAAATTTTAAAAAATGGTAAAGCTGAAAAAGATAAGCGTTGTCCCGAATGTCATCTGGGAATAGTTGTTATTCACATAAAGCAAGAATATAAACAAGTAGTTTTAAAGAGATTAAAAAATAACGGAATTAAAGTAGATTTGTAAAAAGTATGAAAAAAATAATTGTAAGTTTATTCTTTTTTGTTGTTTGTTCATTTTCGTTAATCGGGCAAAATGAAGCAAAGACGTTACCATGGGTAACGTATTATGTGGCTATTGATAGTATCAAAATAGAAGTAAGTGGCGAGCAAATCACTCAATTAGTACCACAATTTGGGACAGAATGGATAGAGAAAATAGACATATTTACACACCCTGAATTTGAAATTAGAGCTATTTATAGTAATTATATACCGGGAGTATATATTTTTCACATAAAGCAAGAATATAAACAAAACATATTAACTAATGTAAAACCTATATCAGATAAAGAAATTAAAAAACGAAAAATGGTTCCTAACCGCTAATTCCTAAATTTATGAAAAAACCACTAACCCTGCTAACAGCATCATTGCTTGCCGCAAGCACTTTTGCACAAACAAACATTTTCTCGTACAAAACACGAAATTACCACGAAGTAATTGTACTTTCCGACGGACAAGGCACAGGCGACAAGTCAATTTTGATTGACGCAACTCCCAAAATTCTTGCCGAAACTATGCCCGACGGCACCTACCCGCGAGCAACAAATGCGTTTTTAATCCGCACAAATATGGGAAAACTCGTTTTGATAGATACCGGAATGGGCGAAGAATTGTTCAAAAATTTGAATAAAATAGACGTTACGCCCGATATGATTGACGTAATTTGCATTACTCACGCTCACCGCGACCACGTGGGTGCATTGCTCAACGCAGAGGGAAAACCGGCATTTTCAAAAGCAAAAATCTACTTTTCACAACCCGAATACAATTTTTATTCCAATGCCGCAAACAAAGGAACGGAACAAGCCCGCGCTATTTTCAAAGCTTACGGCGACCGCATTACTACATTTCCGGCGTTCAATGCCTTTGAAGCAATCGGCATACCGGAATTGGACGATTTGCAAGCAATGGTAGAACCCGGACACACTCCCGGACACGCAATGTTTTTGCTCGATGAGGTGTTCTTTTGGGGCGACTTGGCACACGCTATGGCGGTGCAAATGCCATACCCAACCATTTCGGTAACATACGATTACAACAACAAACAGGCAATAGAAGCTCGTTTGTCTATGTTGCAATTTGTACTCAATAATTCGCGGGTAATTGCCGGTGCGCACATTCCATTTCCCGGAATGGGGAAATTAAGTAGTGATGGTAAATATGGTTACATATTTACACCCGAAGCCCAATAACAGCCCCCTAAATCCCCCTCAAGGGGGACTTGCTGAAGCTCTTGCGTGAGTTTTGTAAATTAATAAAGGTGTACGTTCCAAATTTATGCTAACCAACAAATTAAACCACTGCTCAAAGCCCCCTGTGGGGGTTGGGGGCTTTAAGTCCCCCAGAGGGGGATTTAGGGGGCTTTGTCTCTTAGCCATGAGCGGCGGCACCGATAGTTCCGTATGTGCGATGCTTTTGCGAGAGCAGGGGTATGAAGTTATTGGCGTGTATATTTCGTTTTTTCACGAAGATTGGGCGAATGCCGAAGTAATGCAGCAACAGTGCGAGGCGCAGAGGAATGTTGCCGGTTTGTGCGCTTCACTTGGAATTGAATACGTAGAAATAGATGCTACTGATGAATTTTACAATACCGTTGTGCGCTATTTTGTTGATGAATTCTATGCCGGACGCACGCCGTTTCCGTGTGCCGTGTGCAATCCGCAGGTAAAATGGCGCATACTTTTTGAAAAAGCGCAGGAATTGGATTGCGATTTCATTGCCACCGGACATTATGTGCAAATCGAAAAACACAACAATCATTTATACGTAGTACAAGGCACCGACCCCGATAAAGACCAAGCCTTTTTTCTGTGGGGACTTTCACAGGAAATTTTGCGAAAAACTATTTTTCCGCTTGGCGGAATGTTGAAAAACGATGTGCGTAAATTCGCCGAAAATCACGGTTTTCACTCCGTTGCCACTCGCAAAGATAGCCTTGGAATTTGTTTTTTGAACAATAGCAATTACCGCCCATTTTTGACGAAAGAATTGGCAAAACAAGGCAAATCAATTGACAAAGGCTCGCATATTGGTTTAAACGGCGAATTTCTCTCGCCAAATGAAGGCTACGCATATTATACGGTGGGACAACGCAAAAATTTAGGCTACCATGCCAATAAACGTTTGTTTGTTCATTCCGTACAAGCGGCGCAAAATACCGTAACGCTTAGTGAATACAAGGATTTATATAAAACATCGTTCCGTGTGCAAAATTATTATTTTCATTCTCTTGACGATTGCAAGCAGGAGTTGATTGTGAAAATTCGCTACCGCAAGCAAGCGCACAATTGCACGATTGAAATAGTTGACGAAAAAAATCTTATTGTGCATTTGCAGCAGCCTTTGGAGGCAATTGCACCCGGACAAACAGCGGTGTTTTTTATCGAAAATAGAGTAGTGGGCGGCGGGTTTATAAATTAATTGTTAATTGTTAATTGTTAATTATTAATTAATGTGTATTTTTGTCATATTATGTAACACAAGCAATTTAGAATATGGCACAACTCTCAAAATTCAAAATTATTCTTATCAATCTTGCGGCAGTAATTCTCATTCTTATTATAGCGGTTTTCGTATTTCGCGGCTGGCTGTCGTCGTACACCAACCATGGTGTGAGAATAGAAGTTCCCGATTTTTCTAATCTTAGCATAACCGAAGCGCAGGCATTGGCAGAGCAAAAAAACATAAACCTTGTGATTGCCGATACCGTGTTCGACGAAACTAAAAAAGGCAATATAGTAGTAGCTACCAAACCAAGCGCAGGCGGTTTTGTAAAAGAAGAACGTACGATTTATGCTACTATCAATTCGGGTACGCCGCTTATGGTGCGTTTGCCCAAACTTACAAATATGTCGCTGCGTCAAGCGCAAATCAACCTTGAAAATGCCGGACTTATGGTGGGAGACATTGATTACGTTCCCGGACGGGCAAATGATTATGTATTGGAAGCAAAGTTCAGGAACAAACCCATACTTGCCGGAACAAAAGTTCCCAAACGAAGTAGAATTAGTTTGGTTGTAGAAAAAGGCGACGGCAGTGGTGGCGGCAGTTTTGCGCAGGATTATGTAGTTCCCAATCTTATAGGACAAACATATAACGTAGCCTCTCGCACAATTTTTAATCTTGGTGCCGATGTTAATGCAATATTTGATAGTCGTTATACGTATAGAACTTCTGCGGATTCACTGAACGCAATTGTGTGGAAACAATCGCCGGCTGCTGATAGTTTGAGTTCTGCGGGTACTATTACTATATATTTGATGAGGGAATAATTAAGACACAAGACTTTTAGACTAATAGACACAAGATAGGTTTAATGAAAATATTCTACTATGGAAACGGTTTTAATTCAAGTAAATAATAGTTTGGCATTCAATTTTTTTCAAAATTTGGAAGATTTGAATGTTATTAAAATATTGCAAAAAACGCCCAAAGTGCAACTTGGAACTATAGTAAAAACAAAAAAAGAAAATACACTAAGAACCAAGCGATTAGAAAAAATTAAAACCATAACGAAAAATATCAATGTAGATTTAACCAACTATCGTTTTAACCGTGAAGAAGCCAACAATTATGATGAATAAGCGATTTGCCCTAGATACTAACATATTGATTTATTTGGAAGGAAACGATATTACCAAACGCAGTATTTCCGAAGAATTGTTGTCGTTTGCCCCCGTTATTCCATCGCAAGTAGTAACCGAATTTTTGAATGTAACACGCCGTTTGCGAAATATTACTAAACTTCAAGCTATGAATGAAGTTGCGGCATTGTTTGCCGATAGCATAATTGCTCCAATACAAAATTCTACGATAGATTTGGCTATAAAACTGATACAAAAATACGATTTTCAACTTTTTGACAGTTTTGTTGTAGCTTTGGCTCTCGAAGCCGATTGTGAAATTCTTTATTCCGAAGATATGCAACACGGTTTATTGGTCAATAAAAAACTTCAAATAATAAATCCTTTTGCTGTTTCGTAATTCTTAATCAAATGCAAAAAAATATTCCCCACCATATTGCCAGCGTAATTCTTATACTATGTGCATTTTCTGCCCAAGCGCAAACCGAACACATTGAATACCTGCCATATACACCGCAAAAATCACTGTTAAAATCAGCAACGCAAGATTTTGCGCCAACACGACTGTTAGCATTACCGTTTTTCGACGATTTTGCCTACCCGCAATCAAGACCTGCGGCGCAATTGTGGGCTGATGATTTTGCGTTTGTAAATACAAGTTTTGCCAAAAATGCGCCGACAATAGGAGTTTTAACGCTCGATGCGTTGGACAATAACGGAGCATTGTACCCGCAAGCATCATCGAATGTGTTTACTGCCGACCATGCAACTTCGCGACCAATTAATTTACTGAATTATCGTAAAGTATTTGCCAGCAATATGTTGTATAAAAACACCGGCGCTTCGTTTGAACTTTTTGAAAGTGATACCTATTATTTATATGAACATTCGTTGCGCAGTTTTATAGATGTGGTAAAAGGAGTGCCGTACTATGCAGGTGATACAATTTATATAAAAACCATAACCGGATTTGAGCCTACGCAAATAGCCGTTTACACCGAACAAGCAAACCAAAAAGTGTTAATTCCCGAATCGCTCAACAATTCACGCACGTGGATTCCGTACAAAGTTGACGATAATATTGCACTCAGTTTTTACTATCAAGCCGGTGGCTATGCCAATCGACCCGATGCACAGGATTCGTTGGTTTTGGAATTTTACGCACCATTTGCCCGGCAAGGTATTTTTATAAATGAAATTACCAAGCAGTGGGTTGAAATTTTCAACGCAACCGATACGGTGGTTTCGCTTGCAGGATATTATATGGTTGCCGACACGTTGGAAAATATACCGATACAAGCACTGCCGTCGTGGCAACTTCCCGAAATTCCGTGTCTTGCACCAACCATTGCGCCTTATTCGCATGCAATTGTGAAAGCTACCGATTTGGGAATCGACAAATTTACATCAAGCGTCTTTTATTTGCTTTCGCCCACAATTGATGTAATTGACAGCGTATTTTTAGAAACCATAGTTTCTGCCGAAAATTCCTACGCTCGTCTTCCCGACGGTAGTCCGGTGTGGAGTTTTTCGGCAATAGAAACGCCCGCGCAGCCCAACGATACGTGGAAAACGGTGTGGAATGTAAGTTCTGCCGATATTCCTGCTTCTATGAACGATTATTTTTCTACGGTATATATTCCTGTCATTCAAAGCAATTATTTGCAAAAAGGCTTTCGTTTCCGTTTCAAAAATTATGCAAGTTTGAGCAACGATGCAAGCCATGCCCGTAACGAAGATTTTTGGCATATCGACATGGTGTGGCTTGATGCTAACCGTACGTCTGCCCAACTGCATATAGCCGATGTGGCATTTGTAACGAACATTTCGCCGCTCTACAATCGTTATACTGCCTTGCCCATACATCATTTTTCGCAATTGAGCGAAGCCGATTTTCGTATGACAATAGTGTCAACGTTCCGTAATTTCGATAAAGTGCCAAGAAAAATAAAATTTAATTTCGCCGTGCAAAATTCTCAAACCAACGAGGCAGTGTCGTTTCCATCGTATGAAACCGATTTGCTAGCGTATGAAACCGCTTCGGAGTATGATGTTCTTTCGGATTGGGACGTGGAATTTTTCGATTTTATGAAAACCGGCATTGCCGGTGTCGATAATGCAAATTTTGAATTTAAGTACTTTTTTACCGACAACAATAATCCCATATTTGAACACTATCGTTGGAATGATACAAGCCGTGTGAATCTCACAATGTCGAATTATTACGCTTACGACGATGGTACACCCGAAGCCGGTTACGGTTTGCGTAATGCACCAATGGGGAAGGTTGCTTTCAAATTCGATATTTTAAAACCTGACACATTGCGTGCCATTCAAATGTATTTCAACCCCACGCTTGAACAAATTCCCAAACTTTTCAATTTATGTATATGGTCGGTAGGTGCCAACGGTATGCCCGACTCTCTGTTGTATCGCCGCACCTCTACCCGAGTGCTTTATGCCGATGGACTATACAAATTTGTAACCTACCCAATAGAAAGCGATGCAATTTTAACCGGCGAAACAGACGGAATTTATATGAAAAACTCATTTTTCGTAGGCTGGGAGCAACCTTACGATGTATTGCTCAACATGGGAATGGATTTGTCGAACCAAATGCGCAACCGTCTTTATTTCAACACTGCTTTCCAATGGGAGCCTTCGATGATAAACGGCACTTTGATGATTCGTCCGCAATTTGGCAAGAAAATATCAACATCAATTTCTACCGCAAGCAAGAAAAACGATACCGTATTATTGTACCCAACAATTATACAATCGCAGGCATATATACAAGCAAACGAAGAGATTATGCGTTGCGAATTTGTTGATATTACCGGAAAAACAGTGCAACAGTTGCCGGTAATTAACAATACTATTGATTGCAATTCTGTGCCAAATGGGTTTTATTTGGTGAAATTGTATAATGGCATCGGTGTTGTGGCTGTGAAGAAGTGTGTTGTGAGACGGTAAGTTTATAGTTGTGTGTAGGGGGTATTTATAATTGTATTGGAAATACTACCTCAACCGAAATGAGAGTAATAGAATTTTTTAGAAAAACATATACAAATTTGCATATATGCAAAAAAGTATATATCTTTGTTTTTTCTAAAACAAAACTATTATGGATAACATTATAAATAAAGTAGGCTCTGTTGTAGAGGGCAATAATTTTTTCGGTAGAAAAAAGGAGTTAAAGCGAGCTTGGGAACTTATTGAAGACGGTAATTCATTGATACTTGCAGCACCACGCAGAGTTGGGAAATCATCTTTTGCAAAAAAAATGATTGAAATTNCCCAATCGAAAAATTGGAAAGGTTTTTATNTTGATTTGGAAAAATCGAAAACAGAAACCAATTTTATCAAACAATTTTTAATTCAACTAAAAGGCGAAAGTTGGCTTGATAAATTCAGTTTGGAAAACTTCAAAGTATCTGTTTCTGAAATAGATATATCTTTCGATATAAAAAAACAAAGCGATATTTATCAAAAAATAGACAAAGTATTACCACATAATGAAGACACTTTGATTGTTATTGACGAGTTGACGGTTTTTCTAAACAATTTGCGAGATGAAAACAGCAATATTGAAAATATTGCCTTTTTCTTGAATTGGTTACGTGGTTTGCGACAGACGAGTGGCACAAAAATTCGTTGGATTTTTTGCAGTTCTATTAGCATTGAGAGTTTTGCCAATTCGCATAGTTTGAGTTATACGCTGAACGATATAACAAGTTTCCCGATAGACGAACTTAAAGGAAATGAACCAAATATGCTCTTGCAAGCATTGGCTCAATCAAAACAACTTGATTTTCAAGAAGAAACCATACAGTATGTTTTGGAAAAATTAAGTTGGAAACTGCCGTATTTTATTCAGTTGCTGTTCAAAGAAATCGTGGATTTGATAGACGAAGAAAAAGAAATAACAACGGAGATTATCGACAAAGCATATCACAATTCAACTTCAAAAAGCTCTATTCATTTCAACACTTGGTTTGAGCGACTGAACGAATATGCGGACGACAAACAACATGCTCTCGTTATTTTGAAAGAATTGTCGAAAATCAAAGCAGGAAAAAGCAGAACAAGTTTGCATACTTTGCTGTATAAATCGGTAAATGATGCCGACAAAGTTGACGATATTTTGAATAGATTGTTGTTGAAACTCGAAAATGAAGGCTATGTNATGATGAGCGAGAAAAAATATGTTTTCCGCTCNCCNTTTTTACGAGATTTTTGGTATAACCGTTTTATAATTTGATTATGGAAACATTGATTAGTTTAAGTCAAATAGGATTATACAATCCGCAACGGCAGAGTGCCGAAGTAAGTGAAAGATTGTTTGTNATACGACAAAAACAATTTGCATTGCTATTAGAAGGCATTTTGCAAGAAAAAGGAAACAGCATACCACAACATTATTTAATTGTAGGGCAAAGAGGAATGGGCAAAACAACAATGCTTAAACGAATGGAAGTGGAATTGCATAAAGAACAATATCGCAGTCGGTTTATTCCGTTACTTTTTCCCGAAGAGCAGTATAATGTAAAAGATTTGGCTGAATTTTGGCTGAATTGTTTAGACGCTTTGGCAGATAGTTTGGAATTGGAAAATCCAAAAGATAAAACGATTGAACTTATTGATAATCAAGTAAAAGAACTTTCGGAAAAAGCATCGAAGGTTATTTCCGAAAAGGCATATAACTTTTTAATGGAAACTTGCAAAAAACTGCACCGTCGCTCAGTTCTTTTGGTTGATAATATTGGTTTGGTATTTAGTCGTTTAAACAAACACGAACAACATATTTTACGTGCATTATTGAGTGAAAATGCAGCNCCGATAATTGTCGGAGCAGGTGTTGCCCTNACAAATGATGTATTAAGTTATGATATGCCTTTTTACGATTTCTTTCAAATTCAATATTTGAAAAAATTGAGTTTTGATGATTTTTTGGATTTATTGAAAAACCTTGCCAAGCAAGTGCAGAGCGATAGTGATTTAGCAAGCACAATAGAAAGAGAAAAACCACGCTTGCGAGCATTGTATCATTTTACAGGTGGAAATCCTCGCACAGCCGTGATGTTGTTTAAACTGCTTGTTAAAGGATTTTCGGCAGATATTAATGATGATTTAGATGCTTTAGTTGATGAAGTTACGCCATTGTACAAAGCAAAATTTGAGGAACTTTCGCAACAGCAACAAATTATTATTGATGTCATTGCCATGAATTGGGACGCAATACCGCTTAATAAAATTGCAACAACGACAAATTTAAAAAACAATCAACTCTCGCCACAACTCAAACGCTTGATTGAAGATGGTTGGGTAGAAACTACCGCAGCCTACAAAGCCAAAGGAAATGCTTATTTTATCAGCGAACGATTTTTCAATATTTGGTATTTGATACGACGTAGTAATCGTCGGCAGAAAAAGGAGATTTATTGTTTGTCGAAGTTTTTGGAAAGTTTTTATGGCGAAGAAGTACATAGCATTGCTCTGCAATTATCACGAAAAAGACGAATTTTCGATAAAAATCAAATTTCGTATGGACTTGCTTTGTCAGAATTAAAACAAGTACGATTAAAAACACGAAGAAAATTAAAAGAAAAAGCCATTGATGCTTTGTTTGAATTTGCGAAAGAAAATGCTGAAATTTTGAAACAATATGATATTTCGGAAGATTATATTAAGAAAATTAGTAAAATGCCTTCAATAGATAGTAAAATTCTTGACAATTTAGTGCTATTGCTTTCCGCAAATCCTAATGATATTAATTTGCTTTTTTTTATAGGAAAATTATATGAAGATATGTATCTTGAAGGTGATGATATTTTTTTACACAAAGCCAAAGAAATTTATGAGATAATATTAGAAATAGATAAAAATAATGTCAAAGCTTGGTGTGAATTAAGTGGAGTGTATTATCAAATGCACAAAACTGAAAAAGCAGTAGAATTATGTAAAAAAGCTATTGAACTGCAAAAAAATGATGTAGAATCATATAAACTTTTAGGAGATATATACCAAGAGAGCGACCAATATGATAAAGCGGAACATGTTTATAAAGAAATGATAGCTGTTTCAAAAAAGAAAGGAGATGTATCCTACGCTTGGCATAATTTAGGTCGAACGTTGTTGGGAATAGATAAATTTGAGGAAGCAGAGGAAGCCTATAAACAAGCGTTGAAATTAAAAGAGTTTGAATCAAAAAAGTTTTCTTTTGTGCCAATGCGAGAATTGGGCGATTTATATATTGAAACAAAACAATATGAACAAGCTGAACTCTTATTTAAACAAATTATTCACGATAAAAATTCGTCAAATTTTGAAAAAAGCGTTTTAGGTTGGAGTGGATTGGGCAATTTATATGTAAAAAAGAAAGAATATTGTAAAGCGGAAGAGGCATACAAAGAATCTATAAAACTATATGATTATTGGTATTCAAAATATAGCTTATGTACGCTTTATAGAGATGATTTAGGAAAAATGCAAGAGGCAAAAACGTTGTTTTATGCTATTGAAGAAAGGCTAAATGAAGAATCTAAAGAAAGAGTTTTAATCAATAAAACTTTATTTGAGTTATATGATAAAAACGAAGGGAAGGCCAAAGAATATATTATTGATTTATTGAATACCATTGATTCTGATAAGGAAGAATATTTGCAAGAAGAGTTAAATTATTTTGCTGTGATTGTTCTAAAATTACATTATAGTTCATGGCTACTTCAAATTTTAGAAGAAACCGGCTACGATATTAAACTTTCGGCATACTACACCGCCATAAAATACTTAGAAATCGAACAAAAAGAAAATACCGAAAAAGCCGAAATTTACCTAAAAAACAGAGCGGTAGAAATTAGCGAACCTGCAAAATTGATAATTGAAAAAATACGGAAATATATGGATTGAGACACACGACAGATAATGTGCGGAAGTTGTGTTTTTAGCTCCTCGTCCACTCGTTTCCTATAACCTCGTCTCCTATTTCCCCACCTTCACAAAAAACGGATTCAACCGCCCACCCGTCAAAATAGCATAAGGTTTCGGTAAAAAGCGTTTCATAATAACGCCGGCAACAAGCGTTGCGCAAATTATGCCAATGGCAAGCGCAAAGTATTGCACCAAAAACCACACACCCTGCATAGGCATATATTTTGCCATAATTTTGTGTACCATAGTAAGCAGCGGTTCGTGGGTGGCATATACAAAAAAGTTGAACGCCGAAAGCCAGGCAAGTACATTATATAATCGTTCGTGGCGTATAAACACTGCCGAAATGCGCCACAAAAATATAAAACCCAAAGCTACATTGGTGGCGTGAAGCAGCATTTTTGTAATTTCATACGAAAAACCTTCGCCGCCGCCTG
>WQTX01000003.1 GCA_009786075.1 Bacteroidota bacterium
TTTTTGTTATTAATATTACGGTGCTACGCACCTTACGTTTACTATCATTGTTTTTACTACCAATATCTCGGTGCTCTGCACCTTTGCTTTCGATTTGAAAGGTCTAAAATTGATAATTTAACTTTTAGGACAGCCTCTTTTTTGTAAAAAATGTGATTAAAACGGCATTAAAGTTGTAAAAAATGTGTAAATTTATCTTTATTTTTTTGTAAAAAATGTGATAAAAACACCATTAAAACCGTTTTTACGGAATTTAAAGGTGCTTTGGCAGAGCAGTTTGTTTTTCAGCAATTGTTGCTGAACGAAACATTGTCTATTCACTATTATCAAATCAACAACAGATTGGAAATTGATTTTGTTGTGCAAAACGAAGAAGACGAAATAATACCTGTTGAAACAAAATCGGGTACAAATGTGGAAACAAAAAGTTTGAAAACGTATTGCGATACATTTCAACCATCGAAAGCTATTCGCACTTCTTTGACGAATTACAATAAGGAAAATTGGCTGACAAATGTACCGTTGTATGTTATTGGGGAATATTTTAAAGTCAACTAAGATTTTCAAAATTATATCTTGCTAATCTTGAAAATTTTGTAAAAATCTTGGTTCAAGACAAAAATTTAGTATATTTGTGTAATTATAAAACGAATAAAAATATTTGCCTATGAATTAAAAGCGTAATTAATACGCACATTTTTGTTGGAAAAAGCATTTTAAGTTTCTTTCTCGGTAGGAAAATTTGGCGATTTGAATCACGGAAAGTTTAAGTTAAAATGCCTGCGTTTGGCGTGGGCTTTTACTTATTCTGTCGTGATGGGTTACGCCAAATACCTCTACTGAGCGGGATACTGAAAAGTACCACGCTTTTTTTATGTCAAAAATTAAAAAATCGACGACGGGAAAACCGCCACAATATATAAGACAGATTCGTAACTGTTTCCCAAAAAATGCGAAGTGAAACTACAAGAACACTCAAATCATATTGTAGGGAAAGCTGAAATTCCTAAAAACGGGCGAAATATTTCCTACGAAAAGCCACAAGAGTAGAAGGAGGACTTAAACTAATTTTTAAAATGAAAAAAATATTATTAATTTTAACAGCAGTGATTGGATTTGCTTTTGCTGCTAATGCGCAAGATAATTGTGCGAGTTCATCAAGGGGAACAGACAAATATGGTCGTGATGTTATTAATTTCACTAATGATTGTAGTAGTCGTATTACATGCACATATGAATATTGGAATGGTAGTAAATGGACAGAAAATACTGTTCCAGTAGCTGCTCATGATAAAGCTTTAAACCGTCCTACAGGAACTAAAAGTAATTTGCCAAAAGGCTATGACGATAGTGTTAGAAACATAACATATTCATACTATTGAATGTAAATTGAAAAAAGGTAGTCTGAAAATGTCTACCTCTTTTCTATGTTAAATCATTTTTTTAAATCACTTAAATTTTTAATTGTATGAGAAAAATATTTTTAATCATTTTTTTATTAAGCGCAAAAATCGGTTTTGCGCAACCCTCTTTTGAAGACGGTTACAAATTCGGTTATGAACTTGGAAGTGCAGTCGTAGAAAGCACAGAGGGTATTTACATAGATAATGGTCGTTATTTTGCTTTTGGAGCCGGATTCGGTCAACCTTATGGTAATGGTGGCGTTAAAATTTTCAGTCGTTTCTGGGAAAATTGGGCTACTGTGGGATTAAGTGCAGGATTAGGGCTTAGTTCCGACGGTAATTTTAATCAAGGAGTTGTTTCCTCCGGAACTTTATGGTCGATTGGATTTCAAAGTCATTTTGGAAATTTCTATTTGGATACTCAAGTTTGTAAAATTGCTGAAGTTAAGACTAAAAAAGAAGAAAAAAATATTATAGGAGCAAGTCTGCATCTTGGATATAACTGGTTTTTTCATAAAAACTTGGGTCTCAATTTTTCATTAGGGTGGGTTATGCCTTGGATTCCAGATTTTGATAGAAATTACGAAGATATGATTTGGGAGCGTTACAATAAGACTGATCTTGGTAATTTTGATTGGGGAATAGGGATTTCGTGTAGATTACCCTACTAAACACAGAATAATTGTCGGAATCAAGATTTACAGAACGGCGAAGCCTTGCACGAAAATTGCAAGGCTTTGTTTATTCTATTATTTTGTGTTTGCCCTAATATATTTATTTCACCGCAACAGCCTCAATTTCAATCATTGCCATTTTGGGCAATTGTTTCACAGCCACACACGAACGAGTCGGCGGATTTTCGGGGAAATACTGCGAATAAATAGTATTGAGTACTGCAAAATTGTCTATAAAACATTCGTCTTCGTCAAAGAAATCTTCGTCAAATTCGTCTTCTTCAATACAATGACATTCACAGGTACAATTTTCATCGCAGTTGCACTCACAATGACATTCACAGGTGCAATTCTCATCACAATCTTCACCACAGTTGCACTCACAATGACAACTGCAATTCTCATCGCAATCACAATCGCAATCTTCGTCGTCATCACACAAAGGGTCTTGATATTCGCCTAAGAGTGGTTGATACACACGGTCATAATCTTCCCGTAGTTCAAAACCGTAGAAATCGGAAATAAAAATTGTAGTTTTTACCACATCTGACATTGAAAATTGCGCTTCTTCAACAATTGTCTGTAAGTTTTTTAATACTTGCTGCACTTGTTCCAAAAACGTTTCGGGCATTTCGCCGCTTTCTGCATCTATGGGCAATTGACCCGATACAAAAAGCATGTTTCCCGCTTGCACTGCTTGTGAGTAAGCATTCGATGCTTGGGGAGCTTTGTGGGTTGCGATGATTTTTTTCATAGGAGTTTGATTAAAAAGCCCCCTCCCGACCTCCCCCACAAGGGGGAGGAGAAAGAAAGCCGAGTTATAATTATTATTGTTGTATCATTTTATTCATTTCTTATCAATTGCTTCAGAAAGTCCCCCTTGAGGGGGATTTAGGGGGCTTTTTATGGTAACAACGCTTTAAATTGCGCATACTGACTTTCATATTTTTGTCCTGCCGGACTACCCAATTTTTGCCATACTTTCATTATATTTTCTTTGCGATTGTCGTCGTATGGGTGTGTGCGCAAGAATTCAAATTTACCGTTTGGTTGTGATAAGCTATCTGCTTTCATTTGGTCGAAAAAATCCACAATTGCCGTAGGGTCGTAGGTTCTGTTTGCATTAGCAATAGATACTAAATAACGTACCGAATATTCGTCGGCTTCGTATTCATGTTTGCGTGAGAATTGTAATGCTGCACCGGTTTGTGCAATGCTGCTTACAATCTGCGTTAAGCCGCTCGCATTTTTACCAGCCACAATGTCAAGCAAAAAAGCAATTCCTTGTTGTTTTGTCATTGATTCTGTTGAGTGGCGTCGGTCGGAATGAGCAATTTCGTGCGCCATTACTCCGGCAAATTCGGCTTCCGATGTGGCATATTTCAAAAAACCGGTGTAAAAATATAATTGCCCACCCGGAGCGGCAAAAGCATTCAACACATCTTTATTGATAATGGTTACTCTCCATTTAAAATCGTTTTTATGATTTACTTCTTTCGAGTTTAGAACAGTGTTCATAATGTCCCAAACATACTTGTATGCTGCGACATTGCTCGAACTATCTAAAATAGGATATTCCGTAGGATTTGCCGCAATTTCGTCGGCAATTTGTAAGCCCAATTGTCTTTCTTGGTCAAGAGAAAAAAAAGGGTTGAAATCTTTTTTGCACGAAACTGTCATGCAGCTAAGAACGATACTGAGGTAAAGGAAGGTTTTTTTCATGGTTTTTTGATTTAAGAGCCCCCTAAATCCCCCTCAGGGGGACTTTTGGAACCGTGGTTTATTATTAAATTAGGTATAAATATATAAGTTTATCGTTTTTATTCATTTTTTTATTTTTTCTTCAGCAAGTCCCCCTTAAGGGGGGATTTAGGGGGGCTTCACATCGCCGCTATCAGCAAATCAATATGCTTAAACGGCACACTAAGTTTCTGAGCAATAAAACTGTTCGTTACAATTCCATTGAACACATACACGCCTTGGCGGATTTTATAATCGTGTTTTATGTAATTTTTTATGCCGCCCATTTCGCTCATATTCAAAAGTATAGGTACTATGCCGTTGCTCAATGCTATGCTCGAAGTGCGGGCTGCACGCGAATTAATATTCGGCACGCAATAGTGAATAACGCCATGCTGTGTAAACGTAGGTTGGGCGTGAGTTGTTGTGCGCGATGTTTCAAAACAGCCGCCTTGTCCCATTGTTACATCAATTATTACGGAGCCTTTTTTCATGTTTTGCACCAATTCTTCGTCTATAATTATAGGTGTTTCGTTGTCGTTTTGGTGTATTGCGCCAATTACTGCATCGGCAGATTGCAAGGCTTTTTTAAGTACCGAAGGGTGGAAATTTGAAGTAAATAATCGTTGCCCCAAAGCGTTTTGAATATTGGTTAAACGAGTGTGCGAAGCGTCGAAAATTTTAACCTGCGCTCCCAAACCAAGAGCGGCGCGAGCGGCACATTCGCCTGCGGTGTTTGCGCCCAAAATTACCACTTCGGCAGGACTAATACCGGTAACGCCGCCAAGCAAAACGCCATTTGCCTGCTCGGCATTGCTTAAATATTCTGCCGCTACAAGTACAGACATTGTACCGGCAATTTCGTTCATGGAATGTACAAACGGGTAGTGATTTTCGTTATTGTGAATATATTCGTAGGCTATGGCTACAATTTTCTTTTGCTGTAATTTCTGTAATTGTTGTTTGGCGTAATTATTTATCAAAAACGACGATATAATCGTTTGATTATCACGCAGTAAATCTATTTCTTCATCGATTAATTGTCCAACTTTTACAAGTACATCGGCTTCAAAAACGGCTTTGTTCGATGCAAAAATTTCGGCACCGGCAGCGGCATAATCTTCGTCGCTGAAATGAATAGAAGCGGCGGCGTGTTGTTCATACAATACCCTGTTGCCTTTTTGCACCAATAATTCTACGGCTTGCGGAGTGAGTGCCACGCATTTTTCGTTTGGGTCAATTTCTTTGAGTATGCCTATGGAAATACTGCGCTTAACGGCAGAAATTTCAAGCATTTCTTCCTGTGGCAAAAGGCTGGCGCGACTAAACGAAAATTGACTTACTGTTTCCATGATTTTTTAAACATATTAGCACAAATATACGCTTTTTACAATTAAAAGTCAAAAATTAAGGGTAGAAAATTACTTCGCCTTCACAATTTTTACCTGTTGCGTGCTATTACCTACGGTTATTTGCAGTATATACACCCCATTTTGCACCTGCCACAGCGGAATTGCATGCCTGCCGCCGGTGTTGGCAACGCTACCGCTCCACACAAGCGAACCGTGTAAATCTATGAGCGAACAATCTATACTTTGAAACATAGTATTGAGAAATTGCACGAAAATCTCATCGCCTGCCGGTTGTGGGAAAATTTTGCAGTCGGCATTTTCGGCAATTGTAATTGATTGTTGGCGAGACAAGGCATAATACGAAATATTTCCCGAATTGGGATTGAACAAATAGGGCGAAAATGCCGTAATTGGTTGTAATGCAAGATTATAATTGAGGTTGAAATTGCGATATTTTGTCCATATAGAATTGCTGTAAAATAAGCCGTCAATCGTTGCCGAATTGTCGTGTATGAGAAATAACGAACTTGTGTCGTTCAATTGATTTTTGTCGTAGCAAACGCCAATGTAAAAACTGTCGCGCACGGCAATTGGTTGCGAAAAATATATTCTGTTGGCAGATTGTGCGTACAACCGGGAATTTTGAATTTCTTTTGAATACAAAATTTCGCTTAAATCGCTATTCCACAAATAAACTGTTGTAGCATTTTCAAGATTGCCTGCATTATTAATTCCGGCGGTTATTCCGGTTATAAGTTGCTCGCCGGGTGTGCGCACCATATTTGCAAAGCAGGTCATATTCATTTCATTTACGCCCGACCAATTCCGCACATCGCTCGACGAAAGTGTGAGCATGGTGGTTTGTGCCGAAAAAACTGCAATTGAATCGGTTTCAAACAATTCACGGGTTGTGTGTGAAAGCGCATTTGAACGAAGTCTTTCAATAAATTCCGGTGCCGTATTTTCTATTGGTGGTAAATAATTTTCGGTGTCGGTGCGTAGCAATTGAATAGCCATAGATGTGTGCGAGCCTAATTCTGCACTCGAAATCCACGAAGCGTGAGTGGGCGAATACACGAAATAACTGTTTCCAAAATCGCGAGGCTCTGCCAAAAATGCGGTAAATGCCGTGGAATTGTTGTGTGTTTCGTAGCCAACCCAATAATTTTGTGAAACTTTCAAAGGTTCATCAAAAGAGATGAATACATGATTTCTGGTAATAATCATAGTTTCGTCAAAGGGTTTCGACCATAGTTTTTTCGTTGGTGTTTCGTTGCCTTCCCACACGCAAAATTCTATATTACTCCGGTTTTGTGCTATATCAATTTTTCCTAAAATATGAATACCATATATAATAGAATCGTTTGTTTTCGGAAATTTATCGGCAAAAGCCGTCCAGCCGATTTGATTGCTGCTTGCCCACGAGCCTGTTGCTTTTTTGCCAAAATTGAGTTCTGTGATTGAATCGGTCAGTACAATATTTGATGCTTCGTAATAGCCATGCGGGAAAAAGCCGTCGCATGTTTTTGCGCCGGAATTTTTAGGGTCTAACCATGCTTTGAGTTGATATTGCGGTTCTGAAAAATAATCCCAAGCGAATGACAATTGTTGAAAATAATCGTTTTGGGGGTTTTCGCAGGTCGACTCGCCGCCGGTAAGCGTACCTATTATTTGTTTGTTGGCGTTCAACAATGCCGCGCCCGACGAGCCGCCTTCGGTAGTGCCGCGCGACCATCGCGAAATAAACCAATGCGAATTTTTAATAAAATTAGTGCCGGAGCCTTCAAATGTTTTTGTTTGCAATGCCACGTCGCTTAAAGCAAGGCGTTTAGCAGTTCCTGCGGGGTGGTGTATGCAGCTTTCGCCCACCGGTTGTGTGGGCATAATGTTCCAGCCCGAATAAAACAGATTGAACGTCTCCGGTGGTGTATAAGCCATGCGCAAAAGCGAAAAATCAAGTTGGCTGTTTTTGCCGGTGGCAAGCAATTCCGAACCGGAAATATTGAAATTTGTGGGCAGTGAGCCGGTAGATGTACAACCGGCATATTCGTAATTAAAGTAAAATAGTGTGGTTATCGCTTCGCTGCTGTTAGCCACGCAGTGATTGGCGGTCAAAACGTAGGGCGTGCCATCGTGTGCCGTATTGTTTATCAGCGTACCGGTGCAGTAGCGTTTGCCGGCAATAATAAGCCTGCACACCGATTGTTTTTGCGTTTTCCATGTTGCGGCTTCGGGGCAATTGATGTTAATATGGCAATCGGTAGTTCGCAAACGTGAAGTGCCAATACCAATATCTTTAAACCCGTGCGAAATTTGCCCAATCACAAAACGGGATTGCAGGCTATTTTCAAGAGGCTCTTGTATGCGCAAAATCATGGTGTCGCCCGTTATAAGCGGACTTACAAAAATCGTAGAAGTAGAGTAGGGGCTGCGTGAGGCAATTTCCCGCTGTTGCTTGTCGGCATTGAAAAATGTAAGTTGCGAGCCTTGCGGAAGAACAAAATCCTCGAAAATTACATTCAACGAATAGGCTCCGGGCGAAACAATGATTAAGGCGTAATGTACACTATCGCCTGCAATCCATGTTGAAGCCACGGTTTTTACATCAAGCGAAACGTAAAACGGATAAGCAAAATTGTTGACATCGGCTTGCAATGCTTGAATACTGTCGGGGGGAATGGGAGGGAGGGTGAGGGTTTCGAAATTTTGCGCAGAAAGAGAATGTATGTTTATCAATACAATAATTGTAAATGCACACAAACAGTGTAGTATATTTTTCAAATTCATAATTTTAATCAAGTTTAAAACCAATCACAAGCACATCGTCGGTTTGGCGGTTATCGTTTTTCCACGTGTCAAATTCTGTTTCAATGCAGGCAAATTGCTTGTCCATCGACAAATTTTGCATGTCGAGAATGAGTTGTTTGAAACGAGCAGTTTGATATTTTTTATTTTCGGCACCGCCAAATTGGTCGCAAAATCCGTCGGAAAATAAGTAAAAACTTGCTCCGGGTTCGTATTCAAATTCCCGATTGGTAAATTCAATATTGTTGTTGAACGTTCCGCCAATTGAGGTCATATCGCCATGAATTACATCAATTTCTTGGTTGGGCGCAATGTGGAAAAACGTTTGTTGCGCACTCACAATATGCACTGTGCGTTGCGATTTATTTATTTTGCAAAGTGTTATGTCCACACTATCATCTTGTATTTCCGGTTGGTCGGGGTTGTGTTGGTTTAGAATTTTTATGATGCCTTTGTTCATTTTTTCGAGTATAGCCACCGGCTGTTGATTGCGACTGTTGTGTGTAATTTCGTTGAGCAGCGTAGTACCCATGAGCGAAAGCAATGCTCCCGGCACGCCGTGTCCGGTACTGTCGGCTACGGCAATGTAAAGGTCGTCGTTTTGTTCCAAAATCCAATAAAAATCGCCGCTTACAATATCACGTGGTTTGAAGAAAACGAAAGATTGGGGAAGATATTTTTTCACTTCCGACATTTGTGGAAACACTACGTCTTGTATGCGTTTGGCGTAATTTATACTGTCGTTTATCAAGATATTTTTGTGTAGCAAATCTTCATTCTTTTTGCTGAGCAATTCTTTTTGTTCTTCTATTTCTTTGGTGCGCTCATTTACTTTTTCTTCCAATTTTTGTTTTTCGGCAATTAAATTTCGTTCACGTATAGTTACATAACTATATATTGCTCCTATAATTAAAACAATGAGAGTAGAATAAAACCACGTGGTGCGCCAAAATGGCGGAATTATAATTATGGTAATGCTTGTGATTTGTTCGCCCCATTCGCCATCGGTGTTGGTAGCCATTACTTTAAATGTGTAGGTGCCGCCGGCTAAATTGGTGTAGGTTGCAAATCGTTTATCGGCATTGGTGTATAGCCAATCATTGTCGAAACCATCTAATTTATATTTATATTGAATTTTTTCGGGAGCTATAAAATTCAAATTGGCAAATTCTATCGAAAAACTATATTTGTACGAAAGTATTATGGTATCGAGAAAACGAAGTGCTTGCGTCAAAATCACATTGTCGTCAAATTTTTCGCCAACAGCTACCGATTGATTGAAAATTCGTAAATCGGTAAGTACAATGTTGCCAAAGTAGCGAGTATTACTAATGCTATCGGGTATAAAATAGGTAACGCCCGCCCGTCCGCCGAAAAATAATTCGCCTTGTTCGTTTTTATAACGTGCTCCTTGATTGAACGAATTGCCCGCCAGACCGTCGATTTTATAATAATTGGTGCTGTGCATACGATTGGGGTCAAGCCGTGCCAAACCAAAATCGGTAGCAATCCAAATATCGCCGTTGTTAGCTTCTTGCAGCGAGGCAATTACATCGTTTGCCAGCCCATCTTTTCTTGAAAATGTTGTAAATGAACCGGTTTTTTTATCAAATTTATTTACGCCGCCACCACTTGTTCCAATCCACAAAACGCCTTTTGTATCTTCCAAAATATCGGTTACTTCGTTGTGCGAAAGCGAATTGATGTCGGTAGCATTGCGTGTGAAAAACTGTTTGCTATTGGTTTTTGGGTCAAATTTCAGCAAACCAAGTCCGCTTGTTCCAATCCACATTATTCCGTCGGTATCTTGAATTATGCACCACACCACGTTTCGTTCGTTATTGTTGGAAAGGTTTATGGTGGTAAATTGCCTTTTTTGATAATTGAATTTGCTCAATCCGCCGCCGTGAGTGCCTATCCACAATATGCTATCGTTGTCTAAAAACAAACTTTTAACAGCATTGTTTGAAAGAGAATTTTTATCATCAGCATCGTATTTAAACTGTTCATGGCGCTCTGTTTTTGCGTCGAACTTGAAAATTCCGTTTCCCTCGGTACCTATCCAATAAAACCCGCGAGGGTCGTAAATCATACAATTGATTTTGTTGTAAATTTCAGTGCTATTAGAGTTTGCGTAAAAACTGCGTATGCTGTTGTTTTGTTTTTCAATCAAGTGCAATCCCGCTCCACGAGTGCCTATCCACGTGTTTTTTTCATTGTCGATAATTGTGTGAACGTTGAATAGCGGCACTCCGTTGGGAGTTTGTAAAACTTTGAAATTTTTGCGTTGTGTGTTGCATTTGTTCAATCCGTCGTTTTCGGTACCCACCCACAGCACTCCCGACCGGTCTTTGTACACCGACCGTATGTTATTTGAAGTAATCGAAAAATCCGATTTGTTTTCTTGGTACGAAGCCAGGAATTTATGCGTTTGCGCATGGTAAATATTTAAACCGCCCTCTCGGGTAGCAACATACATTTGTTGCGTAGATTGGTCTTCATAAAATGACATTACAATATTACTTGATAAACTATTTTTTTCTCCAACTATGGGGAGGAATGTTTGGAATTTTCCGGTTTTTGGGTTTACAATTCCAAAGCCGCCATAGTAAGTTCCAATCCATAATTGTCCGTAGCTATCACAGCGAATGCTCATAATATTGTTTTTGATAAAAGGTACCGGAGTGAATTTTTGTGTTTCGGTATCGAATTTATTCAAACCGCCTTTTTCGTCCATGCCCACCCAAATAGTGCCGTAGGTATCTTGGCTCACGGCTCGCACTGCATTGCTTGTTATGCTTGTGGGGTCATGCGGATTGTGAGTGTAGTGGCTGCATGTTTCGGTTTTGCGGTTGTAACAATACAAACCGCCGCCATTGCTTGCAATCCACACATTGCCTTCCCGGTCTTCAAAAATATCTGATATATCGTGTTCATAATAACTTTTGCCCTGTTTGTCCATGACTGGCGTAAAAATTTCGGTGCGAGGGTCAAATATATTTAAACCACCGCCCATGGTCATTCCTACCCATATTTTACCATCGCTATCTTGCAACAGGGTACTAATTTTATTGCCCGAAATAGAGCGAGTATCGCCCTGAATTGGTTTGAAAATCCGAAAACTATGACCATCATATTTATTCAAACCATCGTTGGTGGCAAACCACAAAAAACCGGTGCTATCTTGAATAATTGCATTCACGCAGTGTTGCGACAAACCATGCGCCATGGAAATCGACTCAAATATCAGTTTTTGGGTTTGAGCATGCAGTGTGCTTGCCAAAAAGAAAAATGCAATGCAAAAATATATAAGTTTTTTCATTAATTTCAAAAAAATGAATTGCAAGTGTAAGGAAAAAAAATGAAGAACAAAAATAAAAGTGAGATTATTTTAGTATAGAACTTGCCACCTACAATTTTTTTCGTTACTTAGCGTTTTCAAATACGTACAAAAAAAGAATTAAAACATTTGTGAAATCACGACATATATTATATAGTATTACCGGTGTTTTTTTGCTACTTGCGGCGGCGTGTTCTACGTCAAAAAATACTGCAATCAATCGCACTTATCACAATGTGGTGAGCCGTTACAATATTTTTTTCAACGGCAGGGAAGCCTACAAACAAGGCATGGCTCGTGCGGAAAAAGAATTTCAAGAGCCTTTTAACGATATTTTACCAGTGTTTTTTTTCACGCAAACCGGAGCTTTATCGTCGGCGCAAGGCGATATGGACAGGGCAGTTAGCAAAGCTGCCAAACTCATTAAAAAACATTCGATTACGGCACGTCCGAAACAAAAAAAAGCTCCCTCAACCGCCAAAGAACGTGAATTTTACTATCGCCGTGAGTACAACAATTGGATTGACAAGTCGTACCTGCTCATGGGTAAGGCTCTTTTCATGAAACAAAATTATCTTGAAGCGCAGAAGAATTTCATGTTTCTTATAAATGAATACCGCAACGACCCTATAAAATACGAGGCTACACTGTGGTTGGCGCACACCAAGATTGCCACGCAGCAATACGACGATGCAAAAGATATTTTAGATAAAATAGCCGAAGTAAAAGATTTTCCCGAAAATCTACGGAGCGAATTTTTTGCCTTATATGCCGATATTTTTATCCGTCAGGGTAAATACAACGAGGCTATAACCCACTTGTTGCTTGCCATAGAATTTACCAAAAATAAAAAAACACTGGTGCGCTATCACTACATTTTGGCGCAATTGTATAAAGAGATTGATTACAACGAAAAAGCTGTTGAACATTTTGCGCAGGTTTTAAAATTAAATCCGAGTTATGAATTTGCATTTAATGCCAAAATAAGCAAAGCCACAGCGTTTGAAGGCGGACGAGGTTCGAGTGCGGAAACAATTGCAATACTGCGAAAATTGCTGAAAGATAAGAAAAATGCGGAATTTAAAGACCAAATTTACTATGCCTTGGCAAATGTGTATATGGCTGAAAATAACGAAGAAAATGCTTTGACATATTACAAAAAATCGGTGGAAAGCAGTACTACCAATGTGCAGCAAAAAGCAATGTCGCTGCTTGCTATTGGCAATATTTATTATAATCAACGGCAATACATTGCAGCACAACCATATTACGACAGTACTATGATGGTGTTGCCCGAAGAATATCGCAATTACAATGTTATAAAAACCAAATCGAACAATCTGAATATTCTTGCCAAATACCATTTTATGGCGCATACCGAAGATAGTTTGCAACGCATAGCCCGTATGCCCGAAAAAGAACGTAACAATTACATTGACAACATTATACGGAAAATCAACGAAGACGAGCATTTGAAAGCGGAAAAAGACTTGCTCGAAGTGCAAAATGCACAGATGTACGGTCAGCAAGATTTGGCAAATTCCATGCAAACCGGTCAAGGCAGCAAATGGTATTTTTACAACGAAACCGCTGTACGATTGGGAAAAACGGAATTTAAACAACGTTGGGGCGACCGCAAACTCGAAGACAATTGGCGGCGTTCCTCGAAATCTACATCGTTTGCCAACGTAGATGAAGAGCTCGAAAATATGGACGAAGAAAGCGGTGCAGAAGGCGAAAAGGCTGCACCAAAAGTTACCGATAATAGAACACGGCAATATTATTTGCAAAATTTGCCATTGACCGATACGGCGCTTGCAATTTCCACCAAACGCATAGAAGAGGGCTTGTTCAACAAAGGCATGACCTACATGAATTTGATTGGCGACAATAAATTGGCAATTGCCAGTCTCGAAGAATATGTGAAACGGTTTCCAAATCACACCTACACCGCCATTTCCCTGTATTATTTGTACAAATTATACGAGCAAGACAAAAATTTCACAAAAGCCGACAGCTATAAAGCGCAGGTTATCAAGCAATACCCGCAAAGTAATTACGCTAAAGCGCTTACCAATCCCGATTTTCAGAAAGATATAAAAGCGCAGGAAAAACAGATTGAAAAAATGTATGCCGATGCGTACCGAGCCTATTTGCGTGGCGATTATGAGGCGGTTATACGAATGAGCAACGAGCAATTGAAAAAATTCCCCGATGCGTATCTTACACCGCAATTTCAATTTTTGCGAGTTATGAGCGAGGGTAGAAAAACCGACGTTCTTACATTGCAAGCAAATCTTGAAGGTTTTGTGAAACAATATCCCAAGGCGGAAACTACGCCGTTGGCAAAATCAATTATCAATTATATTGCCAAAAACGATACTGCGCAAATAGCGTTTCTTATGAATGCGCACTTAGCGCGAACCATGCCGGCAAGCGGCAATAATGCTGCAATTGCACAAACCGCACCGGAAGAAGAACGGGAACTTTTTACCGTTGATAACACTCCGCCGTTTTACTATGTGCTTGCTGTAAAATCGGAATTTGTAGATATTAATCAAGTGAAATTCAACGCCATAAATTACAATTTGGATTATTTTACCAATTTCGAGTTTGATATACAAACTAAAGACTTGACTTCAAAAACCGCATTGTTGGTTATCAGTCCGTTTGAATCGCAAGGGCAGGCTATGAATTATTTTGATTTGATAAATTATAACCAAGAAATTTTTGAAGGTATCGAAAGAATTTTTACCCATCATTTTATTATTTCCGCAAAAAATTATCAAGCTCTGCTGGCAAGCCGCGATGTGGAGGCGTATTTGAAGTTTTTTGAGGAGAATTATGCGAGGTAGATATGAGATTTTAGACGTGAGATATTAGACTTTTAGACACAAGACTAAGAAATATGAACCAACAAATTTTCAAAGAGATACAAGCATTAAAGCGCCAAATTTTGCCGAATGAAAAAGTAATTCTTTTCGGTTCGCAGGCGCGTGGCGATGCGAGAGCGGATTCGGATTGGGATTTATTGGTGTTGTTGAATAAAGAAAAAATAACATACGAAGACGAAAATACGTATGCCTATCCGTTTGCCGATATGGGCTGGAACTACGGAACTTATATAAGTGTAAAAATGTACACTAATAAAGAATGGGAAGAACGTGGTTTTACACCGTTTTACCATAATATTCAAAAAGATGGTGTGCTGATTAATTAAATATTGCAATATGGGATTAACTGAAACTGAAAGAAGTGTATTGATTGAAGTGAAAATAGAGCGAGCGCATAAAACTATTGAAGAAGTGCCGTATTTACTTAACGGAGGACTTTATAGAAATGCGATTAATAGAATGTATTATGCGTGTTATTACATTGTAAGTGCTTTACTTTTACAACGAAGTTATGAAGCTCGCTCACATCACGGTATTATTGCATTGCTTTCAATGAAATTTGTGAAAACAGGAATAATAAGTGTAGAGGCAGGAAAATTATATCGTAGTCTTTTTGAACTCCGCCAAACCGGCGATTATGATGAATTGAAAGATATTACACGAGAAGATGTAACAACTCGTTTAGAACCGGCAAAACAATTTATTGAAACAATTGAAAAATTGATACATACAAATTCATAAACAACAAAATATTGTGCCTATGATTTTCAATGCGTAAGATAATTACGCAAAATTTTAATGGTTGAGCTTTTAGCTCATTTATTCTTACTTTTCGGAATCTGGTAAATTCAATAAAAAAGTAATACAAGGATAAGATTGTGAAGTTTCACGCTGTTTGGCGTGAATTGTTTGCGTGCTTATTTTGTATTACATGGCAATTACCAGAGCCACGAAAAGTAAATAAGCAATCAACAAACAGTTTCACGCTTTTTTTATGGATTTAAAAGACATACACATAGGAAAAATCATAAAAGAAAAATTGGTTGAAAAATCAATGAGCATTACGGAATTTGCTAATGGCATTAGTCGTGAAAGAACTACTGTTTACGATATTTTCGAACGAAAAAGCGTTGATATTGAGCTTTTAATCAAAATATCACAAGTGTTGGATTATGATTTTATACATCATGTTTATTTTCCAGAAATTCCTCAAAAAGCACAAATTATTATTGAAGTAGATAGAAGTGAAATTGACAAATTGGATTTGTCGAAAGCTTGTTTATTGTCTTGTTCAAAGTAGAAAAATAGTGTTTGTTTTTTCCACGAAAAGCGTCAGGCAAATCAACTATGAAATAACAATAATTGTTGCATTATAATGTATTTTTACTTTTTAAGTATTGAAATTAACATTAACACCGATGAGTCAATGGGATATAAGCGACAACAATTACAATGAATTATAAAAAAATGGTTTTATTTATTGGAGGAATTTTAATTGCTACTTTTTGCTCCACATCTTGTTCAAAAAAATGTACCTGTCAAGACAACAATAGCGGCTATATTTATCCTGATTATGATTTAAAAAAAGAAGGTCATAGAAATTGTAGAAAACTTCAAAAAGCTCTGAATGCAGAAGGAAAATCTGTCTCTTGTATGATATGGTTTTGAAAATAAATGCTATGTAGCAAATAGCATTTTATAAAGTGTAATTATTCAAAACAAGGTATAGAAAACAAAATCATTCATAATGACTTGTTTAACTCATGAAGTTCAAAAATATTACTAAAATATTTTCAATTTTGACCGGTATTATTTTTTTAATATCAGGTATAGGCAAAGCTCTAACTACTTCTGAGTTCATAGGAATGATTATGTCCTACGGTTTTAGAGATTTTAGTTTTGTTGCACCTCTTATTGCGTGGATAGAAATAATAATTGGTTTGACACTTGTTTTTCGACTATATTCAAAACAAGTTTCTTTTATTGCGATTTTATTTTTGGTATTAGTAACTTGCATTTATATATACGGGTATTTTCGTCATAATATTACTGATTGTGGATGCTTTGGTGTAGTGTCAAGTTTGAATAAAATGCCTCCTGTGTTGGTTGTCATCCGAAATTTGCTATTGATAATAATGTTGCTTATAGTATATAGACAATCAGGCACTTATCAATATTGTTTTACTCTGTGGATTACAGTGGTAATTATTTGTGTAATAAGTATATCCTCATTTTTTATGGGTTATAATTATTATCCGCCTTTCGTTTCATTAAATAATGATGTCGATAGCAACTACGAAGGCAAAATACTTTCCGAAACACCGTTAAGCAACTTTATTACGACTTCCAAAGATTCCACTTATTTGTTGTTTATATTTTCTTACATTTGTCCGCATTGCCTCAATTCCATTGAGAATTTGAAACAATATGAAAATGCAAAAGTTGTAGATAGAGTTATTGGTTTAGTGGCGCAAGATTCTGTATATGAAGTAATTTTTAAACAAAACTTTCAAGTTGAATTTCCTATCAAGCATTATGACCATCAAACTATTTCATCAATAGCAAAAGGTTTGCCTACAACTTATTACATAAAAAACAATGTTATAAAAAAAGAAATAATAGGTGAATTGCCTTGTGTTTATAACTTTACGAGGTTATACTATAATAATGAATAATTGTCTAATTAAAAAAATGATATTGTTATTGAACGGCAAAGAAAAAACTTTGCCGTTTTTTTTAATTGATAAAACGTGTAAGAAATTTTTATATCTTTGTGAAAAATTATACACAATATGTGGTCTGATTGGAAAGAGAATGTCAAGCCGAATGCGCAAATTCCTCGAAAACTCCTTTGGGACGTTGATTGGAACAATTTCGATGTGCAAAAAAACAAAAAAAATGGTTGTGCAGCGGGTAATTGAATATGGTTTGCCCGAAGATTATAACACAATGTTTAATTTGTATGGCGGCGTTTCGGGAGTTCGGAAAATTGTTAAAGAAATTCCGTATTTCCGCTACCCTCAAGATATTTCCTTTATTTGCATGGCTTTTAATTTAAAAAAAGAAGATTTAGAATGTTACAAACGCAAACAGTTGAGAAAACAAGGTTTTTGAAACCGCACCCTGTTGATTTACCCTAATTCCTCGTTTCCTAATACCTATTCCCTAACCCCTAATTTATATGAAAAAAACCACAATCCTCTGGGCAGACGACGAAATTGAACTGCTCAAACCGCATATTTTATTTTTAGAAGCAAAAGGCTACGAAGTAATAGCCGTAAATAGCGGCACCGATGCCGTTGAAAAATGCAATGACCCCAATATTGACATTGTGTTTTTAGACGAGCAAATGCCCGGAATTACGGGTTTGGAGGCGTTGGCGCAAATAAAACGCATTAACCCCAACGTGCCGGTGATAATGATTACCAAAAGCGAAGCCGAAGATATTATGGAGGCGGCAATTGGTTCGCAAATCAGCGATTATTTGATAAAACCGGTTAATCCGAATCAGATTTTGCTTTCAATTAAAAAAAATCTTGACCAAAAAAATATTATCACGCAACAAACCACGCAGAATTACCAAGCGGAATTTTCGCAATTGGGAATGAAAATTTCGAGTGCCGACACATGGCAAGATTGGATTGCGGTGCACAAAGAACTCACACATTGGGAAACCAAACTTTCGCAATCGAAAGACCGCGCAATGAATTCGGTGTTTGTGATGCAGAAAAATGATGCCGATGTGCAATTTGCAAAATTTATAAAACGAAATTACATTGATTGGCTCGACCGCAACAACGACGATAAACCGATACTTTCGCCAAATGTGTTCAAAGAAAAAGTGTTCCCAAACATAAAAAAAGGCAAACAAACCTTACTGTTGGTAATTGATAATTTGCGTTACGACCATTGGTGCAACCTGCGTCCACTGCTGAGCGAATATTATAACATACAGGACGATGCGCAGTATTACAGCATTTTGCCCACCTGCACACAATATGCCCGCAACTCGCTATTTGCCGGACTTATGCCTTTGGACATCGAAAAAATTTACCCCGAATTGTGGCGCAACGACGATGATGAAGACGAACTTAAAAATCAATACGAAGAAGAATTGCTTGCGGCACAACTCAAACGATTGGGCTATACCGACAAATTTTTCTTTGAAAAAATCACCAGCATCAACCCCGGACGGCGAGTAACCGATAAATTGCAGGCAATTCAGCAACATCAATTTTCGGTTATTGTCTATAATTTTGTGGACACACTTTCGCACGCGCGCACCGAAATGGACATGATAAAAGAACTTGCTGCCGACGAAGCTGCTTACCGTTCGCTTACCTATTCGTGGTTTACGCACTCCACGCTTTTTGAGCTTTTGCAGGAACTTTCGCAAAAAAATATCGACATAATCATTACCACCGACCACGGTTCGGTACGTGTGCAAAATCCTATAAAAGTGCTTGCCGACAAAACGGTAACATCGAATTTGCGTTACAAGCAAGGTAAAGCCCTGTCGTACAACCCCAAAGAAGTGTTTGAAATCAAAAAACCGCACACGGCGCATTTACCAATGGTCAATTTGAGTTCAACCTATATTTTTGCCACCAATCAAGATTTCTTTGCCTACCCGAATAATTTCAATTATTATGCAAAATATTATCGTGATAGTTTTCAGCATGGCGGTGTATCGTTGGACGAAATAATTATTCCTTGTGTGCATTTGCAGCCTAAAAAATAATTCCATGCCCAGCATTTGCATATTATCATTGGACGAAATTCAAAAAAGTGCCAAAGAATTTCTAAAACTCATTGGCACTCATAAAATTATAGCATTCAACGGACAAATGGCTACCGGAAAAACTACGTTTATAAAAGCGCTATGCACACAACTTGGCGTACAGGAAAGCACCACAAGTCCAACATTTGCGTTGGTAAACGAATACGAAACCGCTCAAAACGAAATCATTTACCACTTTGATTTATATCGTATAGAACAACTCGAAGAATTGCTCGACATAGGTTTTGAAGATTACGTTTACAGCAATAATTTTTGTTTTATAGAATGGGCAGAAATTGCACGACCATTGTTGCCGGACGATACGCTTTGGGTAACTTTGAGTATTGACGAAAATAGACAGCGGAAATTGGAGTTTTAATAACAATGTCGTTTAGTTAAGGAATTTTTAAACCTTCGTGTCTTCGTGCCTTTCTGTCTTCGTGTTTATTTTTTGCGCGCAAGCGCGTTTTAGTAAACACGAAGGCACGAAGACAGAAAGACACGAAGAAAATTTATTATCAATTCTTGATTCATATTCTTAACTAAACGACATTGGTTTTAATAATTTATAATTTACAATTAATAATTTATAATTAATTCGTACTTTTGCGCAAAATCAATTGAAAATAAAAATGGAACGTCCGAAAATTGCAGTAGCAGCCGACCACGCAGGTTTTTATATGAAAGAACTTGTTTTCAAGTATTTAATTAAAGAAGGATATGATGTAAAAGATTTTGGCGCATATTCCGACGACGCGGTTGATTATCCCGATTTTGCCCATGCGCTTGCTTTTGCGGTTAATAATCATGAATACGACTATGGTTTTTTATTTTGCGGCTCGGGCAATGGTGTGAATATGGTTGCCAACAAACACAAAAATGTGCGTTCGGCTTTGTGTTGGGAAACTGAAATTGCCGGATTAGCGCGAGCGCACAACAATGCCAATGTCTGTGCCATTCCCGCTCGGTTTATCAGTGCTAACGAAACATTGAACGTTGTAACAGCATTTTTGAACACCCAATTTGAAGGTGGACGGCATGAGCAACGGGTGGCGAAAATCTAATAATATAATTGCTGGATTGCTTCGTTCCTCGCAATGACGCCCGAATAAAACGTCATTCCTGCGAAGGCAGGAATCCCCTCAAAAAAGCAACACTAACCAATGGGAGATTCCTGCCTTCGCAGGAATGACGGAAAAGGTAAATGTACAATAAATACTTCCAAATATGTCCAATAAATCACAATTCCAAAAAGCCGCCGAAGCAATAGCGTTCAACGAAAATCATCGCAAAACTATTCGTTTCAATATGGGTAAATATTATGCTGCGGTGAATGCAGGAAAGGCGCGTTACAAAGATTTGGAAGCCGCTCGCAGCAAAGCTGCCGATATAAAACGCCATACGTTGGAAAATTTGGCAGATTATTTACAAGAATTTGAGAAAAATTTTACAAATAATGGCGGCGAAGTACTGTGGGCTCGCACTGCCGACGATGCTATTCAATTTATTTCAAAAATTTTGCAAGACCACGGTGTAAAATCAATTGTAAAAAGCAAGTCGATGACCACCGAAGAAATTGAATTGAACCACGAATTGGAAAAAATCGGCATTGCGTCGGTGGAAACCGATTTGGGCGAATATATAGTGCAGCTTGCGGGCGAAAAACCCTATCATATTGTAACGCCGGCTATGCACAAATCCAAACAAGATGTGGCGGATTTGTTCCACAAACATTTTAATTTTCCGTTAGACAGCACCGCCGAAGAAATGACGGCGCTTGCACGTGAAAAATTGCGTGAACAATATTTGTCTGCCGGTGCCGGAATTACCGGCGCAAATTTTGTAATTGCCAACAAAGGCGCAATTTGCGTTACCGAAAACGAAGGCAATGCAATTATGTCAACAGCTTTTCCCGATATTCACATTGCCATTGCCGGCATTGAAAAAGTAATTCCTTCGATGCAGGATTTGGCGTTGTTCTGGCCTCATTTGGCACAGCAGGGCACAGGGCAAGCAATTTCCTCGTACAGTTCCATGTTTAGCGCAGCGCAAAAAGCCGGCGAAACGCACGGGCCGAAAAAAATGTATGTGATTTTGCTCGACAACGGACGCACGCAATTATACAAAAAAGAAAAGTTCAACCTTGCGCTTTCGTGCATTCGCTGCGGAGCGTGTTTGAACGCCTGCCCGATTTACAAAAACATTGGCGGTTATACCTATAATACTACTTATCAGGGACCAATCGGCACGGTTATTACGCCGCATTTGAAAGATTTTAAATCCTATGTCCATTTGAGTTCGGCGTGTTCGCTGTGCGGTGGTTGCACTTCGGTGTGTCCGCAACGAGTGCCGCTACACGAATTGATACTTGAAAACCGCAAATTAGCTGTTGCTCAAAAACTTACACCGACTGTTGAAAATGTTGCAATGAAAGGTTTTGAGTTCATAACTTCGAAAGCACGAAGAATGGATTGTGTGGGCGGAACAATGAAAAATACTGCTATTTCTTTATTTGCAAAAAATGCTTGGGGCAAAAAACGTTCGATGCCGAAGTTTGCAAAACTTTCGTTTCGCAAGCTGAATAGAAAATAATACTTTTCCCCCTTAACTTTTCCAAAGTTTAGAACTTTGGAAAAGTTTATTTGCCGGAAAAAGTTTATTTGCCGATAAAAATTATCCCGTTACCGTAATTTTCTATTCTTATTGCTAATCAACGTTATATGATATTCCGTTTTGTTCGGATTTGGCAAATGTTTATCGCGCAACCAAGGGTTTAACGTTTTAAGCATTTTATAATTTGAACCTTGACTGCGGGCAAATTCTGCTAAATTAGTTATTGTGCTGTCAACTTTTACAATTTTTGTAGGAATTGTTGGGAACGGTTTTATGTTGTGATAGCCGTAAAGTTCTGGGTTTTCCATAATCAATTTCAGCGCAATAATGCGAAACACGTAACGAGCTGTTTCGGAATTGGTATATAAATCGTAATAACTTTCAATTCCTTGAAAATTAACTTGTGTTTTTAATTCTGATACGCCAATATTGTACGATGCCGCCACCATAGTCCACGAATTGAAGGTTTTACGGGCGTTGTGCAAATATTTACACGCTGCTTCGGTCGATTTAATTAAATGGTAGCGTTCGTCTATCTGGTCATTTACGGTTAAACCGTATTGTTTGCCGGTCCCCTCCAAAAATTGCCAAAATCCGGCAGCTCCTTTGGGCGAAATCACAATGCGCAAACCGCTTTCAGCTAAAGCTAAATATTTGAAATCGGCAGGAATTTTGTTTGCTGCGAGTATGCTGTCGATAGTAGGAAAATAGCGGTGGCAATATTTTAAAAATTGCAAAGTTTGCGATTGCCAAAAAACGTTTACCAAAAGTTCACGTTCCAAACCTTCGACTACATCGAAATAATCAAGCGGCACTTTTTCGCCGAAAATTGTAACTTCATCGGGAATGGGCATATTGACCGGAAGAACAAGAGAATCAAAATTTTGCATTTGCTGCTCGGAATGAGAAGTAGAGGTAAAAGCAGCAAGTAAAATAAATGCTATGCTGCTAATTGCCAACGAAATAAAAAGTATTTTTTTTCTCACGATTGTATTTTTTTAAGTTTATGTTTTTTCACTAAACGTGAAATTGAGAAAAGTATTGCAAACATGCTTATTTCGCCAATTGCAAGCCGAATAAAAAAATTACTTTCGGGTTGTGCCACAATTCCGTATATGGCAAGAAAACAACCGATACTTGTGAGAACAATAAAAAATACCGCTGTCCATCGTTCCGAAAAACCGCAATATACAAAGTTGTGTGTAGTGTGGTTGGTGTCGCCGGTAAAAGGTGATTTGCGAGCAGCTATGCGATTGATAAATACCGTAGTAGTGTCGCACAAAGGCATAATAAACACTGCACCAATAAGTACAACTTCACGATAATTGAAACCAACAAAAGAGCCGCTGTAATTCCATATATATTGTATGCTGAAAATAGCGAGAATAATCCCTAGAAACTGACTGCCACTATCGCCCATATATATTTTCGATGGATGCCAATTCCAAAATAAATATGCTACAAGGCTTGCCACCACTGCCAATAAAATCGTAGTATCAATTATATTGCCGCTTACAAAAGCCAAAAACGCCATTGCCAAACAAATAATTGCCGACACCGACCCCGAAATCGCGTCCATATTGTCGAGCATATTGATAGAATTCATAATACCCACTACCCAGAAGAACGTGAGTGCGTAGTTTATAAAAATATTGTCGGACGTTTGAATGTGCATATTGCTTATAATGAGAATGATAGCACACAAACATTGAAATAAAAATTTGTGGAAAGGACTCGTGTTGCGAATATCATCGAAAAGTCCGGCAAAAAATGCAATGGTTGAACACAGAAAAAGAACGAGAAACGATGTAGTAAAGCAACTTTCCTTGAAAATACAACACGTAAACACAAGCGAAAATAAAAAAATAATATAAAAAATCACGCCGCCAAAAATTGGTTTCGTTTGACTTGCCCAGCGTTCGGCATTATAATTTTTCTTTTTCAAAAACGAGAAAATTTTGTTTCTCAAAAGTAAACTGTAACCGGCGCAACTCAAACTGAGTGAGGCTATAAAAAATATGGGGAAGAGTAGATAGTAGTTCATGTGTTAGGGATTTACGCTAATGTGCCAATGTGATAATATGCCAATTTGCCAATTTGTTAATGAATAAATGTGTTAATTATTTTATTGTCGAATTGGCACATTGTTATATTGGCACATTAATTTATTTTTTTCTAAATAATCGAAACCGTTTTTTCGTTTTATCATCATTATAAGAATAATATCCATACCCAAAACCATACCCGTAGCCGTAACCATATTGCGAATAGCTATACCCTTGATAATTGTAGCCGTAGCGAGCCGTAATTATTTCAATGGCATTGAGTACAATTGAAAGATTATCAATATTATTTTTGTTTTTTATATAATTCACGTTGTTCAAGAAATTGCGTTTTGAAACATTGGCACGTACAACGTAAATCGGCAAATCGGCACGTTTAAAACTAAAAATAGCATCGGAAACAATTCCAATTGGCGGTGTGTCGATTATAATTACATCGTATTCGGTTTTCAAATCGTGTAATAGTTTATCGAAATTTTCGGAATTGGCAAGTTCGGCAGGGTTTGGCGGAACGGGTCCCGAAGTGAGAATATCGAAATTTTCCAATTCAGTTTTTATAATACAATCTTTGTAATTATCAACACCTATAAGTATGGTACTTAGTCCTTTTTTATTTTCGGCTTTAAACGAAAGATGCACTTTTGGCTTACGCAAATCCATATCGAGTAGAATTACCCGTTTGTTGTTGAACGATATAACACCTCCTAAATTGATGGCAATAAAAGTTTTTCCTTCTGCCGGAATGGTTGAACTTATGGCTATAACTTTGGGGTAGGTGTCGGTTTGTTGTATAAATTCCAAATTGGAGCGTAGCGTGCGAAACGCTTCGGTAATAATCGAATCGGTTTTATTTTCAACCGTAAAACGCTGAATTTTATTTACATGCGGTGTTGTAGGAATAAGTCCGCTAACCGGAGCATCGGTATATTTTGTAATATCGCTGAGTGTTGTTATTTCATTGTAAAGTATATAGCGCACAAACGTGAGGAGTCCTATTACAAAAAGACAAATAATAAAACAAATTGCTACAACACTCGATAGAATAGGAGCAATGGGTGTTTTGGGAGGATTTGCACGTTGTAAAATCACGCTGTTGCTTATGTTCCCGGCTTTTGAAATCAAATATTCGGCACGTTTTGCAATCAATTCGTCGTAGTAATTTTGGTTGATTGAATGTATGCGGGCAAGTTTTGAAAATTCCGTTTCGTCAAAATTGATTTCGCCGGTGTGGTTCAAAGCGTTGAGGCTTGCCAATTTTTCACGTAATTGGCGGTTATTGTTTTTTATAAATTGTTGCAGCAATTCGCGTTGTTCGACAATTTGCTTGTCTATAATTTTTATTTTTTGGTTTTCAGGAGTAACGGTCATCAATAGTTCCGAACGTTGTTTTTGCAGTTGGTCTATGCCGTTCAAAAAATTCAAAAGCAACGTTTCGGCGTTTGTGCCGGCAAGCAAAGCCGTCAGTTCGCTTGTGTTGAGCGTGTTGGTGGAGTTGAGTTCGTTTGTAAGTCGCTGTAACGACGAAAGTTGCGCTTGGTAATTTTCTATTTCTTGGCGAGTTTTGCTGTCGAAAAGCAGCGACGATTTGTTCAAAGCCGCTGTTCCGGTAATGTTGTGTGCTTTTTTGAAATTCGAAAGTTCCCTTTCCGATTCGCCGAGTTTGTCGTACACAATTTTAAGTTGTTCTTCTATAAAATCAAGTACTTTGAGCGCACGTTCCTGTTTTTTTTCAACATCGTAAATCAAAAACATTTCGCTTATAGTGTTCACAATGTCGGCTGTTTTTTGCGGATTGAAATTTGTGTATGAAATTTGTATGGTATTAGCATCGCTGTTCAAAATTGAAATCTGCAATTTGGTGTCAATATGCTTTTTAAATGCAGTTTCGTCATCATATCGTATAAAAAAGAAATTGTTTGCCGGTTCAAAAAAAGCGTCTTCATTTACTATATTTACATAAATTTTTGCTCCCGAAATTTGTTGCCATGTATTGCGCTCAATTTGTGTGCTAATTTCATTTTTGCCGTCAATTGAGTAAGTTAATTCCACCAATTTTGTTTTTTTATTAATGCTTACATAAATAGGCCGGTTGTAAAAACTTGATTGAATTTCGTCGAGTTCTACAAAAAAAGGAGCGCTGTTGTAGAATTCCGATGTTAAAACATTTCCTTTGGAATAATAGCCGGTGTAAAGATTGAGTTTTGTAAGCGTACGTTTCAAGAATTCTTGCGAACGCAGCAATTCAATGGTAGTTGAAAGCGAATTTCTACCGTAAAGATTTTCGGTTTTTAAAAAATCGTTAGTCTGCTCATTATTGATTTGAATAACGGTAAATGCTTGATACTTGGGCTGTGTATAACGCAAATAAAGAAAAGTGCCGCCAATTCCCAAAAGAATGATAGCAATATAAAAAATAAGATTTAATTTTATAACGTGTATAAATTTCCCAAATTCAAAGGTGTCGTTTAAAACCGGTATATGTTTTTGCTTTGCCATAGATTAAATTTTTACCCCTAATCCCCTAAAGGGGACTTTGGCTTTGTGGTTTAATTCGTTATTTATCACTTTTTTACAACGTTTATTTCTTCTTTCTCCCCCTTTAGGGGGTGGGGGGTGAATTTACTTATTTCCAAACACCGAATATACAAGTACTGCCGACGAGAATAAAACCACAATGGGCTGAATTTCAGCTAAAATTTTCCTCGTGTATCGCGGACGAGCATCTACATACACAATATCATTTGCCTGCAATATAAAATTTGCTTTTTTAAATTCTTCCAATTTGCGCACATTATAATTGTACACCGAAGGGTTGGTATTGTCGCCTCGTATGAGTTTTATTTTGTACGATTTACTGTTTTCGGTAAGTCCGCCCGATTGCGCGATTGCTTCCAAAAGTGTGATGCCATCTTCGGGCACAGCTACACGAACGCCTTTTGTACCTCCTTCAAAAAACATAATAACCGTACGGTTGACAATATTAATTTTCACAAACGGCTCTTGATAATAGATGCTTAGTTTTTTCTCTAAAATTACTTCGGCAGAATCTTTGCTCAGTCCGCCAAGTTTGATTAAACCGATAGTTGGAATTTTTACCGTACTGTCTTGGCGTATCATGTAGGTTATGGTATTGTTAGTATTGCTACTGCCACCTCTCGCAGCATTTTCGGGATTGCTGAAAAATTCCAACAAATTAGTGCCGTTGTTGGTACTCATTATTATTTGCAACTGGTCGAAAGGTTGCAAAATAGTCGATTTTTTTGTGTGAGTAAACGAGTTGAAAACAAAATCTTTTTCTGTTTCAAACATAACGGTAGGCGTGAGTACTTTACACGAAAACAGTGCGCTTGCGAGCAGCACAAAAAGAATGCTTTTGTAAAAATGTGTCATGTGTGGTTAAAGTTTGCCACAAACATACAAATAATTAGCAATTAACAATAACAATTACCGATTATTTTAGAGAACGAGTTGACAAGTTGACAAGTTAACAAGTTGACGAGGAAACAAGTTGACGAGGGTGGTAGAGTAGTGCCTTGTCAACTTGTTTACTCGTTAACTCGTCAACTTTTTATACAATCTGTCCATATCATTGCACAATCGTTGATATGAAAATTGTTGTATGGAATGATTTTGAGATTCCTGCGCCATTGTTTTTCGCAGATTTTCATTGTTTATAAGCGATAAAAGTTTTTCGCTAAATTCTTCTGTATCAAGCGAAGAGAGTAGGGCTGTTTTGTTTTCAACAACAATATCTTGAATGCCGCCTACGTTGGTGCTTACAATTGGTTTTCCGGCGGCTTGTGCTTCAATTAAACTTACGGGCGTGCCTTCGTTGAACGATGTAAGGCAAATAATATCAAGTCCGGAAACGGCACGGTCTATATCGTGAATCCATGATGTGAACGTTATTAATTGCTCGGAGATTCCAAGTGATTTGCAATGATTTTCCAAATTCTGCCGTTCTTCGCCGTCGCCAATAATAAATGCTCGAATTGGTTGTGAAGTTTTTTGTGCGCAATTGTGAATGGCATCAATGAATAACTTGTGATTTTTTATAGGAGCTAATCGCCCTATAATTCCAATGGCTATAATATCTTCCAAAAAGCCCGTCATTCCTGCGAAGGCAGGAATCTCCTCGGAAAAGCACTTTTGTTTATCAGGAGATTGACTTCGTCGAGGGCTTTGCCGTTCCTGCCTTCGCAGGAATGACGCAGAGAGCTGATACTGCTGGCGAAAGTTGGCTCGTTTTTCGTCTTGATTTTCGGTAAATTTGCGCAAATCGAAACCAAGTGGAATGACGTGAATTTTTTCAGGTTTGCAAATTTTATACACCGTTCCCAAATCGTGTTTTTGCGTTTCGGAAATTGCCACGATTGCCGTGCTTAATCGAGCTAAAAATCGTTCAATAAGAATAAAAATTTTTGTTTTTGTTTTTCCAAAATAGGAGTGAAACACGTGTCCATGAAAGGTGTGCACAATTATTGGTACACCACAATACCATGCCGCCAATCGCCCCAATGCACCGGCTTTGGCAGCGTGTGTGTGCACAATGTCGGGTTTTTCTTGGCGAATAATTTTTACAATTGCGCGCCATGCGGCAATATCGCCGAAAATGCCAATGCTCCGTTTCATAGAGGGTAGTAGCGTATAGGGAATGTTCATCTGTTGCAAAAGAAATTCCGAATCGCTTTCGCTTTCGTCTTTTTCGCCGCCAACGAGAATAGTGGTATATTCTTCGGGCAAATATTTGCTCAAATACGCAGCATTGTGCATAGGTCCGCCAAGGTTGAAACGGTTGAGTATGCGAAGGATTTTTGGCATTTTATTAGATAATTTAGAACGCAGATGACACGGATAACGCGGATTTATACGGATAAAACGATTAGAAATCTGTGTCAATCCGTGTCATCTGCGTTATTCGCGTTCTCATTTGTTTTGAAAAAACATTAAACAGAAAGAGACGTAGCACGCTACGTCTCTACTTTTGTGACTCCGGGAAGACTCGAACCCCCAACCTTCTGATCCGTAGTCAGATGCACTATCCATTATGCTACGGAGCCATTGCTTAAAGCGGTGCAAATATACGGCTTTTTTTTTATATGCAAATTTTTTAGTTAGGTTTTTATTCAAAGTGGTGTTTTCGGAATTATTTTGTATTGGTATATTGTCTGAACACTTCGATACTTCGACTTCGCTCAGTAACCACTTCGCTCAGCGACCACCGCGATTTTTACAGAATTTGAAAGGCTTACAGGATTTTGGTAATTGAGCGAAGTCGAAATTTATCTTGCAATTCTTAAAAATTGTGCAAAAATTGTGGTTCAAGACAAAAAATTAATACATTTGCTCAAATTACTAACACATTATTATTATGAAAAGAACAATTTTTATCGGATTATTACTATTAATTTTTGTAAGTTGTAAAACTACAACGATACAGGAAACACAACAAAACACCGTCTCAGTTTCGGGAATCGGCATGGTGCAAGCCACGCCCGATATGGTGCTGCTCAGGGTTAGTTTTTCGCACACTGCGCCTACTACAAAAGAGGCAAAAAAAGTGCTCAACCAAACTATGCAACAAATTGTGGAAATTGTAAAAGCCGAGGGTGTTGACGAAAAATACATAAAAACCACATCGCTCAATTACAGTGAAGCTAATGATTGGCGCAACGGACGCCCTGTGCGAATAGGGCAAAGAGCTTCTCAGTCGCTTGCCATACAAATAACCGATATAATAAACAACCCCGAACGTTTTTCGGCAGTAATTGATAAAGTTACCGCCATAGAAAAAGTGGGAATCAATAATATAACGTTCGACATTGAAAATAAAACCGAATTATTCCGTCAAAGTAGAGAATTAGCGTTCCAAAAAGCACAGGAAAAAGCTGAACAATATGCCAAACTTTCGGGACAAAAACTTGGCAAAGCTCTTACAATTACCGAAACTTCAAATAGTGATGTTGCGCAAATTCATTCATCGGGAAACATTGTAAGAGCAAACTATATGTATGAATCCGATAATGCGACTGATTTTAAATTTGAACTTCCAAGTGGCGAACAAGGCGTAGCATTAGAAGTGAACGTTACATTTTTGTTAGAATAATACGTATGGCTTCGGCTCTGCTTAGCCACCGCCAACCGGTCGTTGAGCGGAGTCGAACGGCGAAACCCTCAACAAAGTTAAACGACATTTTTAATATATTTCAGTTACCCCATTATTCAATTACTCAATTATTCAGTTATTCAATTATTCAACATGATATACCAACAACTCTCCAACCACAAACGCAAGCATTTAGCACTTTTAATCGACCCCGACAAACACACGCCCGATTCGTTGATAGCCATTGCCAAGCGAGCCGAAAGTTGCGGAGTGCCGTTTATATTTATAGGTGGCAGTTTAATTCAAAGTGATTTGGCGCAAGCGGTGCGCACTATAAAAACACAATTTACCCGTCCGGTTATTTTGTTTCCGGGCAGTGTCAATCATGTAACACCCGAAGTCGATGCGTTATTGTTTTTATCGCTTATTTCGGGGCGTAATGCGGAATTTCTTATTGGAAATCAGGTTATTGCAGCACCGTTGATAAAACAAGCCGGCATTGAAGTTATTCCCACCGGCTATATTTTGGTAGAAGGCGGCGCGAGCACTTCGGTAGAATATATGAGCAACACGCGCCCCATTCCCGCCGCAAAAACCGATATTGCAGTGGCAACGGCACTTGCCGGTGAAATGTTGGGTATGAAATTACTCTATTTAGAAGCCGGAAGCGGAGCTGTAAATTCGGTGCCATCGGCTATGATACAAGCTATAAAACTTCAATGCAACATTCCACTGATTGTGGGCGGCGGTATTCGCTCGGTCAGCGATTTGCAACGAGTGTTTGCCGCAGGCGCAAATATTGCCGTGGTGGGAACAAGTATTGAGAAAACACCGGAACTTCTTGATGAGATGATGAAGGTAGCCCCCTAAATCCCCCTCAAGGGGGACTTTCTGAAGCAATAGAAAGGAATAGCATGAACATAAAAGATGTAACACTAAATATTAAACACAGTTCCAAAGTCCCCCCTAAGGGGGATTTAGGGGGCTGTCTTTCTCCTCCCCTTGAGGGGGAGGCTGGGAGGGGGCTTTCTCGCATATTCGACTCCTTCCAATATCGCAATTTCCGCTTGTACTTTATTGGGCAATGCCTTTCGCAAATTGGCACGTGGATGCAGCAAATTGCTATGGGGTGGCTTATTTACAGCCTTACCGGCGATGTTTTAATGCTCGGCACGGTTATGTTTCTTACGCAAATTCCTATGATGTTTCTCACGCCGTTTTTGAGCACTTTGGTCGATAGGTTTAATAAACGCAGTATTTTGTTGATAGAACAAAGTTGCGCTATGTGTTTGGCGGCAACGCTTGCTATTTTATTTTTTACCGGAGATATTCAAATTTGGCACATTATGGTTTTGAGCGTATGCAGCGGCTGCATTAATGCCATTGATATGCCCACACGTCAGGCATTTTACATTACACTCGTACCACCCGAAAAATTGAGCAATGCCATTGCATTAAATTCGGCAATCATCAACAGTGCACGACTTTTAGGTCCCGCACTTGGCGGTTTGCTTATTCCCATAATCAGTGAAGGCGGGTGTTTTTTGCTCAATGCTGTGAGTTATGTGTGTGTGCTTATTGCTCTTGCGAAAATTGATTATGCACACGTGGTGCAATCAAATAAAAAATTCTCGATATTTTCGGATTTCAAAGAAGGAGTTTCATATATTTCTCATTCGGTACCCATTCGCACTTTGCTGATAACGGTTTCTATTTTTAGTTTTTGTGTTTTCACGTTTACAACTTTCGTTCCGGCTTATATAAAAGATATTTTGGGTGGCGATAGCCGTTATTTGGGATTTTTTATGAGTTGTTTCGGCATTGGTTCTTTTTCGGCAGCCATGTTTTTGGCGGCACGCAAAAGCGTACTTGGTTTGGGAAAAGTTGTAACTATTTGTATGTTAATGAGTTCTATTGTTGTTATTCCATTGTTTCATGTGCACATTATTTGGGTTGCGCTTATATTTGCCGTATTTCTCGGTTTTGGTTTGATTGGAACGGTAGCATCGTGCAACACTTTGATACAAACCATTTTAACCCCCTCTATGCGTGGACGGGTTATGGGTTATTATTCCATGGGATTTCTTGGTTCGGGCGCACTGGGTAGTTTGTGGTGGGGCTGGGTAAGCAAATTCACAAGTTTACCGATTGCCATGGGCATAAGCGGCGGAATTTGTATTGTAGTTGCTGTTGTATTTGCCCGTTCGCTCCCTAAAATTCGTAAACACGCTCGTCCTATTTATGTTGAAAAAGGCATTATTCCTGAGATTGCCGAAGGAATTAGGGAATAGGGATTAGGAAACAAGGTTTTAGTTGACGAGGAACGGCGAAGCCCTTAACGAAGTTAAACAAGGAGTTAACCATTATTAAAACGCCTTAATTTTTTCCACCAACAATACATTTTCTTCATGCGTGCCAATAGTTATGCGCAAGCAATCTTCGCACAATTCAATTTTCGAGCGGTCGCGAACAATAATGCCGTTTGCTACCAAGTATAAATATAGCGCATGCGCATCATTTATTTTTACTAACACAAAATTTGCATCGCTCGGGTAAATTTTTTGCACTGTTTTTATTTGTTGCAATTGCTCAACAAGCCACGCACGTTCGTGCAAAATATCGCGTACAAAAATATCTTTTATCGATGCGTGTTGTTCCAAAATTTCTTGTGCCAGGGTTTGCACAATGCCATTCAAATTGTAAGGCAATTTTATTTTGTTGATTACGGCAATTACTTCTTTTGAGGCAAACATTATTCCCAAACGAATATTGGCAAGTCCCCATGCTTTTGAAAATGTTTGCAACACAATCAAATTCGGGTATTGCGCCAACGAAAGCGTCCACGAAGGCTCGTCGGCAAAATCTATATAGGCTTCGTCAACAATTACCATTCCCGAAAAATTGTTCAAAATATGTTCAATATCAGCACGTTTTATAAGATTTCCCGAAGGATTGTTGGGCGAACAAATCCAAATTAACTTTGTATGTTCATCAATTGCTTGCATAATTTTCTCAGTTTGTAACTGAAAATCTTCAGTCAGCGAAATTGATACACAACGTATATCGTTAATATCTGCCGAAACGCTGTACATTCCGTAGGTTGGCGGACAAATAATAGCCGTATCAACGCCCGGATTGCAAAATGCTTTGAAAATCAAATCAATACCCTCGTCGCTACCATTGCCAAGAAAAATTTGGTTGGCAGGAACGCCTTTTATTTGTGCAACTACTTGTTTCAAAGGAGTTTGATACGGGTCGGGGTAACGGTTATTAGCACTGCCGTCAACTGCACCAAAGGGATTTTCGTTAGCATCGAGATTAACCAACGCCACGCCGCTGTATTCATCACGAGCGGTGGAGTAGGGGCGAATGTTTTTTATGTTTTCACGGAGGAGTGTTGAAAGTGAAAAATTTTTCATTTGTTTAGTTTTTTAAGGTAGGGGCGATGCCTGTGTGCTCGCCCGATTAAGATATTTATTGTTCAAGCAAGGGGTTTATCTCAAATGCCAAAGTTACTATTTTTTCTGTCTCGTTGTTGTCCTCCTGTACACAAAATTGTCATTTTTTGCAAAACTGTCAGATTGTGCCGAATCAAAACCCAACTCACATATTCAACACCCTCGTCCCCTCATTCGCTCTAAACGCAGGTTTATAAAGCAAGATATACGACGAACTATACTCCGAATGTCCTTCAACATCAAGAATTACCTCAAAACGGTCGGTCGCTTCCCAGTAAGGCAGGCGAAAACGGACTGTCGGTCCTGCTACGTTCGTATTGGGTTCGGCTACGGGACTTTCCCATTTCATAATCACTTCTTCTCCTTTGGCTGGTTTTAGCTTTACCGATATTTTTAGCGATGGAACTTCTTTGAATGTGTCGTTCAACACATAGATGTCTGCAAAAAAGTCTTCTCCTTCATTCCATTGGAACTTGCTGAAGCGCGCGCTGGCAAGAACGGGACGGCACGATGCCGATATGGTGTCATAAGCCGGTTTTTTGATATTCGGATATGCAAGTATCGAATTATTTACTGCGGCAGCCCACGGTTCGTTGTAGCACCAGTTTATAGCCATGGCGCAATATGGTTTTTGACGGCGCGCTTCCTCGTAGATAGCTTTATAACCCTGAGATTGTAATAACTGGCTTTGTTGCACGAGCGTTTCCAAATTTGGTGCTTTTCCGAAATAACTTTCAATATCATTCAGTGAAAGCCATGTATCGCCCACCCATGCGCCATAAGCATGATGGTCGCGCCATGCCGTATGGTCGCGAGGCGGGAAGAGGTCTTTTGCAGGAATAATTTTTTTCAACACCTCTACGGGCGACATTCCCGGCATGCCAAATTCGGTGTAAGCCGTAAAACGGGCGTTGTTTATAGTTTTATATACTTCGGTTTTTCCGTCGAAATCTACAAAGAGGTAATGCCCGTGTCCCATTCCCATTATAGGTGCGGTGGCGTTGAACGGAATGGTGGGATTCAGTTCGAGGCACAGACTGTTGAGCAAGCGTAGCGGCAGCGATTGGTCAGTCATGCGCGACCAGTCGTTAAACAGTTCATTACCTCCGCACCAGAGAGCGGTGGAAGGATGTTGCCGCAAGCGTTTGATAATCGAAGTTGCTTCCTGCCTCAATATTTTTAGGTAATGCGGGTCGTCGGGGTAGTTGTTGCAAGCAAGCGGGAAGTCTTCCCAGACTAATATTCCCCGTTCGTCGCACAATTCATGAAACGATTCTTTATTGATAATACTGCCGCCCCATACGCGGAAGATATTGAAATTCAGTCCTATTGCCAAGTCAATTAATTCTTCGTACCGTTCGCGGGTAATGGTTCCGAAAAATATTTCGGGGTTTACCCAGTTGGAGCCTTTGACAAAAATCCGCTTCCCGTTAATTTCAAACTGTGCGGGAGGCACCGAACGCGTTTTTGGGAAAGTACTCGGTTCTTTCCATGCTCCTTCATTCATAACCAAACGCACTCTTTTAAATCCGGTTTTCTGACTTTTCGCGTCTATTACATTGCCCGACCGGTCGTGCAGTTCGAAGTGAGAGGTGTAGAGATAAGGCATTCCGTGGTCGTGCGGAAACCACAGGGCGGGATTGTCGAAAACAATCGGATTGCCGGTAAATAGGTCGGCGGCGATTTCGCCTTTTTGTGTCAGTACCGTACTGCCGCTTTGGTCTTTCAGCGTCCATGAATAGGTCAGTCCTTTTACGTTTCTTCCTTCTCCCTGCAATTGAATGAAGGCTTTATCTAACGAATTATTCAGCTCGTAAGATACATATATATCGGTCAGGTGCGAACGATTCCGAACCATCAGTCCCGTTTCGTCCCAAATTCCCAGCGGGACTAACCGCGGATGCCAGTCCCACCCGTAGCTTACGGCAGGTTTAACCACATGAGCCGCCTGCGAACGGTCAGTCGGCTCCTTTACCATTTTGGGAACAGGGTGTACAATAATTTTCAACACATTTTCTTCCTTCAGAAAATCGGTAATGTCAATGTCCACGTATGTAAACATTCCTTCTTGCTGATGAATAAACTTGTCATTGAGATAGATTTCAAACTCGTAATCTATTCCTTTTGAGAAAAAAAACACTCTTTCGAACTCTTCCAGTACCGGTTTTTTGAAAGAAGAAAGATAGGTATAGAACCGGTCTTCCATCCATAAAAACATTTTGTAATTGTCGGCATATTCGTATGGAGGATATTTTTCCGCCTTAGCAATATCTAATTGCACGGCGCCGGGTACCTGCGCGGGTACAAACTTTGAAGGCGCTTTTGATTTATCGGGTGAGTAACCTACTTGCCATTCTAAGGCTTGTGCGAATTTGCAGTCCATGTGTTGTTTTTTTACCGATACCGCAAAGATATGTAAAATTCCTAAAACTTATACATAATTACAAGTTTTAGGAATTTCAATAAAAAAAACAGCAAAACCATTTTCAGATTTTACTGTTTTTTAAACTACGCCGATGCCTCATTATAAAACTTCCCACTTTAGCTTTGGCACGGAGGCACAAGTTACAAACTGCGCTAAACGGGGGAAAAGTTTTTCATTTGTTTATTTTTCAATTTTTAATTAAACATAGAGTACTTTTCTGCTCACCATTATTTGCTGTAACTCGATATTTACCAGCAGAAAGTTTACTAACATCAAGTGTTATAGTTTGACCTTCAAAAGATAGGTCAAATAATACTTCCCCTCTCTTATCAGTTATGGTAACAATGTGCAAGTCTGCTGTTTTAAAATACAAGGTAACCACCCCATAAGTTGGGTTAGGATACATCATAAAATTCAGAACTTCAAGCATTTCATCGCTTATGGCATCACCACCCATATTTACTCCGGCTTCATCGGTAAGTATACATATACACTCATTATCATTTGGGCGTTTATTATCATCATTGCACGAAATCAATACAGACGATAGTACCATCATTGCCACTACTAAATAATTTACACTTTTTTCCATATCAAAAATTGTTAAAATTTCATTAATACTCTCACTTGCTGTAAAATAACTTGTGCCCACTCATAATTTTTAAATTGTAATTGACTTAACATACGCCAACCGCACACTAACAGCATTCCTATGCGCATCAAGCATCTCAGCCTCAGCCATAGTTTCCACAGCTGCACCAATTCCGAGCAAGCCCTCTTCCGAAATTTCCTGAAAAGTAATTTTTTTCACAAAACTATCAAGCGAAACGCCGCTGTATGCTTTTGCGTGTCCGTGCGTGGGCAGGGTGTGGTTTGTGCCCGAAGCGTAATCGCCGGTGCTTTCCGATGAGTAATTTCCCAAAAATACTGAGCCGGCATTTATCACTTTGCGGCTGAATACAAACGGTTCGTTTACGGCAAGAATTAAATGTTCGGGTGCATATTCGTTCATCATTTCTATGGCATCAGCCATAGCATCGAAATAAATAATTTTGCTGTTGCGAGCCGATGAGGCGGCTAATTCTTTACGTTGCAAAGTTTGCAATTGCAATGCAACTTGTTTCTGCGTTTCGTGTGCAATTTCTAAGGAATTTGTTAATAAAATTGCTTGGCTGTCCATACCGTGTTCGCACTGCGAAAGTAGGTCAGCGGCAATAAATTCAGGACGAGCGGTTTCGTCGGCAACTACCATTACTTCCGAAGGTCCGGCAGGCATATCAATAGCCACGCCTTCGGTATTGACCATCATTTTTGCTTTGGTTACAAATTGATTTCCGGGACCGAAAATTTTATATACTTGTGGTACGGTTTCGGTTCCATACGCCATGGCGGCAATTGCCTGTGCGCCGCCGGCTTTGAAAATTTTGGTTACGCCGGCTTGCCCGGCAGCATATAAAATTGCAGGGTGTATGCCGTTTTTTCCTTCGGGCGTACACAATATAATTTCTTTACAACCGGCAATTTTCGCCGGAATAGCAAGCATTAAAATAGTAGAAAACAGCGGCGCTGTTCCCCCCGGAATATATAAACCAACTTTTTCTATTGCCACACTTTTGCGCCAGCATTTCACACCGTACATGGTTTCGGTAACTACCGGCGTTTCCTCTTGTTGTTCATGAAACTTGGTAATATTGCGAATAGCAAGTTGAATTGCCTGTTGCAATTCTTGCGAAACGTTGGTATGCGCATTGGTAATTTCCTCTTCACTCACAACAAGCGATTGCAAATTAGGATTATCGAATTTACGACCATAGTCGAACAATGCCGCATCGCCCTGTTGTTTTACATCGTTTACAATTGAACGCACAATGTGTTCCAATTCGGCATTTTCAAAAACCGGACGGGCAAGTAATTCTTGCCATTGTTCACGCGAGGGATTTGAAATTATTTGCATAAAAAAAGCCCCCTCCCAGCCTCCCCCACAAGGGGAGGAGAAGGAGAGCATTGTGATTAAAGTTAGTATCTCATTATTTATTCAAGTCTTTTCAATTGCGTCAGCAAGTCCCCCTCGGTTACTGAGCGTAGTCGAAGTATGAGGGGGATTAGGGGGGCTTTACCGCATTAAAACAAAACCACTTTGCGGATTGCCAATTGTGAGCGTATTTCCATTCAAAGTCATAGTAGTAGTGCGCCAATTTGAAGTGGTGGGACCCACAACCAATTCTTGGACTTGCCAAGTGGTATTGTCTATTTTGGTAAAATTTCTAAACATTTGGCTACCGATAGAAACTCGTCCTTCATTCAACAAACGCAACCAAAACCCTGATGTAACCTGTGTCAAAACGCCAACATTACCGCTAATAGTAACTACCAAACCGTCATTTTCTCTCGACCATCGTCCGGCAATCGCCTTTGTATCAGCAGGTCTTTCTGCAATTTCTTGGCTGTTGGTAGCAGTATTGTTTGTAATTGTATTATTTGAAGGAGCAGTTGCTTTATTGAAACCGGTATTAGCGGTATATGCCACATCGTTGTCAAATTCAAAATCTATATCAACATCAAAACTTTCATTTTCAGCAACTGCATTGTTGGAATACGAAGGTACAGTAGTCTGATTTGCCGGTTTTTCCGTGTTGGTATTATTTGTTTTTGCGACAGAGGTAGCTCCGGTAAATTCAACCACATACGCCGAAACAGTTACCGTTTTTATTCTACACACCACAAAAAATTTGTCGTTTTCTTCAACCGTTTGATTGATTACAGCTCGCGATTTACCAACCAAATCAGCCGATTCGAGCATTTTGCTCCGAGCATTCTCAACCAACGGTTTGAAACTACCGCCAAATCCCAGTATTGCTACACCGCTGGCACTGCCTTTAACTTTACTGATAATTGTATAGTTGTTATTTTGTAGCACAACTTTTGTGTTGTTGTTGTTCATATTGCTTGTCAAACCGGAGTGCATTGCACACGATGCCATGGAAAAAACAATTGCACCTATTATAATTATGTTTAAAAATCTTTTCATTGTATTTGTTTTTAAAAATCAGTATTCAGTAGTGAGTAATCAGTATTCAGTATCAAGAATTTACTGTCGGTTACTCTGTACTATAATTATTTAGTAAACTCAATTATATAACCCGAAACCGTTACAGTTTTTTTTCTACAAAATAAATAGAATTTGTCATTTATTTCAACTGTTTCGTTAATTACAGCTCGTGGTTTGCCAACTAAATCAGCCGATTCGAGCATATTACTGCGAGCATTTTCAACCAATGGTTTGAAACTGCCGCCAAATCCCAATATGGCTCTTCCGGTGGCTTCGCCTTTTACTTTGCTTATAACTTTATAATTGTTGCCTTGCAATACCACATCAGTACTGCTGTTATTCATATTGCTTGTTAAACCTGAGTGCATAGCGCACGACGACATTGAAAAAACAATTGCAATTATTGTTAGTATGTTTAAATTTTTTTTCATGATATTTATTTTTTTTGAGCCCCCTCCCGACCTCCCCCTCAAGGGGAGGAGAAAGAAAACTGTGGTTAAATTTGTTAATTATTTCATTTTTTATTGTATCTTTTTCAGTTGCTTCAGAAAGTCCCCCCTTGTGGGGGGGATTTAGGGGGGCTTTATTGTTTTTTAGTTTTATCAATTACCGACATTGCCGTTGCAATTATGCCGCTCACATCAGTCATCGACTGCGGAATAATCATGGTATTGTTGGTTTTTGCCATTTTACCGAATTCTGTTAAATATTGTTCGGCAATGCGCAAATTCACAGCATCGAGACCATGTTCGCTGCCTATGGCGGTTGCAATATCACGCAAACCGTTAGCCGTAGCTTTGGCAACAGCTTCAATTTCCGATGCACGACCTTGCGCTTCGTTAATTCTACGTTGTTTTTCCCCTTCCGAACGGGCAATCAATTCTTGTTTATCACCCTCGGCAACGTTTATTTTTGCTTGTTTTGCACCTTCCGACTCGGCAATGATTGCTCGTTTTTCACGCTCGGCACGCATTTGTTTTTCCATTGCATCTTTTATGCTTTGCGGCGGTGTAATGTTTTTTACCTCGTAGCGAGTAACTTTCACGCCCCACGGGTCGCTTGCTTTATCCACAGCGTCCACAATTACCGAATTGATAGAATCGCGTTCTTCAAACGTTTTGTCTAATTCCAATTTACCAATCACGCTACGCATGGTTGTTTGCGCCAATTGAATAGCTGCAAACACATAATTATCAATACCATACGATGCTTTGTGTGGGTCTACCACCTGCAAATACAAAATACCATCGACTTCTACCGAAATATTGTCGCGTGTGATACAGGTTTGCGATGCCACATCAATTGCGTGTTCTTTCAGTGAATGACGATAGGCAATTTTATCGACAAACGGAATGATAATTTTGAAACCTGCGAGCAGTGTTTCGTGATATTTACCCAATCGTTCAACGATAAATGCTTGACGTTGTGGTACTACTTTAACTGAGCCGATAAGAGCAAAAAATACTATGATTGCTAAGCCGACCCAAAAAATTGTTAAAAAATCCATGTTTAATCCTCCTTGTTTTTAGTTACTATTAATGTTAAATTTTCTCGTTTTTGAATAAACACCACATCGCCTTTTGCAAAATTTTCGTTTGCTTCGGCTTTCCATGAAGTGCCGTTAAATTCTACTTTGCCATTGAGTGCCGCAAAATCTTCGAGCACAACGGCAGTTTTTCCTTTAAATTCGTCTTTCAACTCATCAAGTTCGCAGTTTTTTAGTTTTTTGTTAAACAATATTTGTTTGAACGATTTGCGAAAAGCTAAGAGTGTACTGCACGAAACAGTTACAAAAATCACAAGCTGCCATGTTGTGTTAATATCGAAAAAATACGCACACGCAGCGGTAATCAATGCGCCAATACCAAAAAATATAAGCACAAAACCAGGCACAACCAATTCAAGCAAAATGCCTGTTATGCCACAAATAAGCCAGAATAATTCGTTTATTTCCATTTTTTAGGTTTTTAGGGGTTAGGTTTTTAGGTTATAGGGGGTAGGGTTTTAGGTTGTAGGATATTCGATAGATATTCATTGTTTGTTTTGGTGGTTAATTCCTTGTTTCCTAAAACCTCGTTTCCTTGTCTCCTTCTTACAATATCATTTGTTCAATAGGGCACACCAAAATTCCTTCGGCTCCGGCGGCTTTTACTTGTTCTATTATGTCCCAAAACTTATCTTCGTTGATTACCGAATGTACCGAACTCCAGCCTTTTTCCTGCAACGGAATAATTGTAGGGCTTTTCATGCCGGGAAGTAAGGTACACACTTTTTCGACTGCTTCGTTGGGCACATTCATTAAAATATATTTATTGTTTTGCGCTTTTTCTACGGCATCTATGCGCAATTGCCATTTTTCAAGCAAGGCTTGTTTTTCGGGCGAAAGATTTGAATTGCCAATAAGCGCCGCTTCTGATTTATAAATTTCTTCAACTTCACGCAAACCGTTTATCAGGAGCGTTCCGCCGGTGCTTACCAAATCGCAAATTGCATCAGCCAAACCAATCGTAGGCGCAATTTCTACTGAACCGCTTATTTCGTGAATTTCGGCATTTACATTGTTTTGTTTCAAATAATTGCGTAGTAATACAGGGTATGATGTAGCTATACGTTTGCCTTCCAGCGATTTAATTGATGTATATTCAAAATCATTCGGCACAGCTATCGAAAGACGGCATTTTGAAAAACCAAGTTTTTTAATGATTGTAACATTTTGTTCCTGTTCTACAATTTCGTTCATACCAAGTATGCCAAAATCGGCAACGCCATCGGCTACATAGCCCGGAATATCGTCATCGCGGAGGAATAATATTTCCATTGGGAAATTAAAAGCCTGTGTTTTCAATCTGCTTGAATTCGACACAAATTTAATTCCGCAATTTTTTAGCAATTCAATTGATTTTTCGCTCAAACGACCACTTTTTTGAATTGCTAATTTAATAATAGGTTGTTCCATTGTTGAAAGTTAATTTTTTCGTCCCACAAAAATACAAATTAATTAACAATTAACAATTAACAATTAACAATTAATTTCCATAAAACAAAAAGATACACCCCTACGGCGAATTTATTGCATTACAACTTCTGTTTCGCTAAACGAAAAACCTCGCATGCAGTCGCTTATGCGCATGCGTTTTTTGCCTTCTATCTGCACATCGGTAGGCACAATAAAACCATCGCTCGTTGCAATTTGAATATTATTATCATTTACGATAATTGTTCCGGGTGTGTGGTTGTGTTGTTCTACAATATAATTAACGAAAAATATTTTACACAGTAAATTTTGCCCGTTTTTAAGTAGCGTAGTCCAAGCTCCGGGGTAGGGCGAAAAACCACGAATGAAGTCGTAAATAGTTTTCGACGGAGCGTTCCAATTAATTTTGCAGGTTTCTTTATTGATTTTTGGCGCAGGCTTCAATTCCTCGTCTGCAATCATTGCGGATTGTTCAATTCCTATGTTTCCGTTTGTTTGTATGGCATTGAGTGTTTCCACAAGTAGTTCCGATGCGGCGCGCATCAAATTATCGTGAACAATTCCGGCGGTATCGGTTGGGGCAATTGCTATTTCTTTTTGTAAAATAACTTTTCCCATGTCGATTTCTTCGTTTATGAAAAAACTTGTAACGCCCGTTTTTTCTTCGCCATGCACTACAGCCCAATTTATGGGCGCAGCTCCTCTATATTGCGGCAAAAGCGATGCGTGAATATTGATAGTGCCTAATCGTGGTAATTGCCACACAATTTTTGGCAGCATACGAAAAGCAATTACAATAATAATATCGGGTTTCAAAGCCGTCAGTTCGCTGGTAAAATCGGGCGATTTTAAATTTTCGGGTTGTAGTAATGGCAGATTATGCTTCAAAGCGCATTGCTTAACTGCCGATTGCATTAATTTTTGTCCGCGTCCGGCAGGTTTATCAACAGCCGTAACTACACCCACAACTGAAAAATTGTGTGCAATCAACGTTTCCAATGGCTCCACCGCAAAATCGGGAGTGCCCATGTATATAATACGAGGTTTCATATATCTAATATGCTAATAAGTTAATATGCCAATATGCCAATAGTCATTAATTGGTATATTATCTTATTGGCATATTGGCATATATCAACTACCCTTTAATCGTTCTTAAAAACCGTTGCCAACGCGATTTTGGTTTTTCATCAGTCTCTATGTAATAACTGTGGTCGCGATAATGTGAACTATACCGATAGCCATAGCCTTGACCTTCAATATCATTTGCTAAAACACAAAGGTTTGGCAGTTTTTTCTCTTTTTGCACATTTGCCACAAATTCAAGCGCAGTTTTTGGTGTGTAATTTTGACGAACCACAAACACGTTCAAATCGCTATATCTTGCAATGCTCAGCATGTCGGCAACCAAACCGATAGGCGGTGTATCTAAAATGATATAATCGTAGCCCATGTGATTTATTTTGTCCATAAAATTGGCGAAATCTTCGCTTTCCAACATTTCCAGAGGATTGGGCGGAATTGTTCCCGAAAAAATAATATCAAAACCTTTTACCGGTGTTGGATTGACAATATCTTCAAATTCATTTTTCCCTATTAAATAATCGGTCAAACCAATGGTTTTGTTTGTGTCTAAATATTTATGCAAGGTTGGCTTGCGCAAATCAAGCCCGATAACAAGCACCCGTTTGTTGTTCATGGCTATAATTCCTGCCAAATTGAGTGCGCAGAATGATTTTCCTTCACCGCTGATTGTCGATGTAAACGCAATAGTGTTGGTACTTGCTTTCTTTTTCAAGAAAAACGAAAGGTTTGTTCGTGCTGTGCGGAACGATTCTACCACTGCTGATTTGGGGTGTTTTTTTACAATAATTCCGCCTTCGTATTTACTGTGAATAATTGACGCCAAAAGTGGAATACCTGTTTTAGTTTTTACGTCATCAATATCGGAGATACTATCTTTGAAAAAACCTACAATAAGAATAATAACAACCGGAATACACAGAGCTAAAAAGAAGGCAACAAGTAATATCAGCAATTTGCGGGGTGCAGTTTGTTTTACATTGTCAATAAGAGCGTGGTCAACAAATCGGAGGTCGGGAACGTTTGCGGCTTTTGTTATGCCCACTTCGGCACGTTTTTGCAACAAAAAGTTGAACAAATTATCGTTCAATTGAAACTGCCGTTGTATTGCAATCATTTGACGTTCTGTGTTTGGCAGGCGTTCAATTTCACTCTCTATACGAGCAATTTCACGGTCTACCTCACGCAATTCTATGCGTGTAGATTCTATCATATTTTTCACATTATCGTTGAGCTGCTGAATAGCGGTAGTAATTTGTGAATTAATGATTTGCAAACTTGGGTGGTTTGCTTTTGCGCTAAATTCTATCACTTGTCGTTCGCTGTACAGTTTGCTCAATTGATTGACCAAATTGTTGAGCAATTGGTCTTGAATACCCACTACCGAAGGAATTATAACATCATTGAAATCAGTGTCTTTAATGCTTTTTTGCAAATAATCGTAGTATTTCAATTTAGTTTTTATGAGCGTTTGTTTCGAGCGTTGTTCCTCCAATTTTTGGAGTGCTGCAGTGCCTTCTTGCGAAATGTTTACAATCCGGTTGTCGGAGCGGAATGTTTCAAGATTTGTTTCGGCAAACGAGAGCGAATCGGTAATAGAACCAAGTTGTTCGTCGATAAACCGGATTGTATTCAACGACGTTTTGGCTTTTTCGCCCAATTCATTTTCTATAGCTATTTGTATGTGCGTATTCAAAAAATCAACTATTTTTTCGGGAACCGTTCCGATAATTGAAAGGTCTATAATCGAACCTCGTTTGGAATTTGCGCCTACACTTAAATTTTTCACATATCTGTTTGTCAAGTCGTTGTAATTGTTGAGCACTATCACATATCTTCTACCAATGTGAATACTGTCGGCAAAATTTTCTCGTTTTGTGAGTATAAATTTATAATCGGGTGTTTCAAACAATTCGCCAAACGATAGTTTTGTAAGTTTTACTGCGCCCGTATCACGGGGAATTTCAAGTGAAAATTGAGTGTTCGACAGAATGTGAATAAGTATTCTTTCGTTCAATCCTCTATTTAGTATTTCACTACCGGTGGTATCGACTTGTAATTCAACTCTAAAAGGGCTGGCATTGTAAATTTCCACGTCGCGTACATAACCATCAATGAAATACGAAACTTGATAATTCAACCTTTCAAGCGTTTGACGCACTAAATTATATGAACGTAAAATAACGGTTTGATTATCAAGATTGCTTGTTTTGCTGCCCATTGAACCAAATTCCCGCATAATTCCACTCATGGAGCCAAGCGCATCTTCTTTTTCCAAAAGCACAACCGAATTGTTGGTGCTATATATTTTTGTAGCATAGCGCACATACAAAAATGCCACAGACACGCAGATACACATCGAAAGTGCAAACCAACGCCAATGTGATAGAAATAAATAGATATATTTTTTTATATCAATAGCGTCTTCGTTAGAATTATCTTGTTGTAGTGTAGTCATAAAAATTGATTATTTGTAAATGGTATATAAGAGAGATACTGTACCTACCAATGCAGTAAGACCGGCAAAAAACAGTGAGAATGTTGGCGAACTCATGCGGAACGCTTTCATTGACAAAGGGTTTATGATTACCACATCGTTGGGGTACAAATAAAATTCTTTGCTTTTCAAAATATTTTTATCGGTAAGGTCTATGGTATAAGTAACATTATTGCCACCAATGCTACGAATAATTGTAACATTGCGTTTGTCGCCAAATTGATTAACATCGCCAGCCATGGCAAGGGCTTCGAGTACATTGATTTCGGATTTTGCCAATACAAAACTTCCGGGGCGATTGACCTCTCCAAGCACCGAAACTTTGGTATTCAACGATTTGAGAATTACCGTTGCATTTTTAAAATATGTATCTACCCGTTCTTGTATTACTCTTTCGGCGTTGGTTATGGTCAAACCGGCTACAAGCACTGTGTCTATTACCGGTAGGCGTATGTACCCTTCGCTATTGATGGTAAATCCTTTGAGCGAAATTGAAGCATCGCTTGCATTCGACAAATTGTTGTTGTTATCAAGATTAAACAAATCGTTGATTTCTTTGTTGATACTCACTATGCGCACATACAACACTTCGCCAATTTGCAGCAACGGTTCTGCATTTTGCTTAGGGAACACCAAAGAATCACGGTTACCAAGGTTACGCAAATAAACCAAATTTTTATTGGACGTGCAACTGAAAAAACTAAGTGCACTCATAATTATGAGGCTGCAAATTAAGAATTTGGGTGCCAAACGAGTAATTTTATACATAATATAATTGTGTGTGTCAAGTGAAACATATTTTCATGTTCAAGCGGCAAAAATATAAAATAATTATGAATTACAAACTATAAAAATGCCGAAATTGATAAAATATTTGAAATGCCTATATATGAATGAAATTCGCAGGCTACGCCCAAACGTATATTTTTGATGCGAGCATCAATACCGAATGAAATAGGCGTGTAACTATTGGAAAAACCAACCTGTGCCACGAGTATGTTAAATACGCTGTATTCCACGCCTGCGTGAACGCTTATCGGCTCTGTTTCAGTTTTTTGCAACAGAGTGCTTATGTTCAAATTGGTAATGCCATTGTATGCGCCGCCTATTTTATACGTCGATTTATTGTATAAACTTGAATTTCTATTGGGCAAAGGATTGATAATATGAAATGCGTAAGAAAATTTATTTTTCGTACGTCCCAAAAATGCAATATCGGGCGCAATTGTTGGTTTTTCGGAGTATTCTTCCATTTCTTTGTAGGCGAAAAAAACAGTGCCGCCAATGGCAAAGGCAAATCGTTCGCCAAGTTGTTTGGCAAGTTTCACGCTTGCTGCGCCAATTTGGTAAAATTCATTGCCAAACAATTGGTAGGAACCTCCAATTGCAGCAAATGTTGTATTTCCTACAACATTTGCTTGCAACATATTCAGCCCTTTTATGGAGTAATAATTTTTGTGGGCAAATCCGGCATTTATGCGAGGTGCAAATGCCAAAGCTGCAGGATTGTTTTGCACAGCCCACAAATTGGTGTCGGTCATGGCAGCGTACGATTTTGCAGCAGAAGGTAGGGCTAAAAAACTGTGGTTTTGTTGTGCGAAAAGAGCCCCTCCCAACCTCCCCAAAGGGGAGGAGAAGAGAAGGATTAAAAAAATAAGTTTTGATTTTTTCATCTATTTTTATCGTGTATAACTTTTCCAAAGTTTTAAACTTTGGAAAAGTTTGCTTAGGGAACTATTATCAATCGAACCGGACAATGGTCACTCATGGTAATGTGGTCTAAAATTTCGGTTGATTGTATGTGTGGCAAAAAAATTTGCGAACACAAAAAATAATCAATACGCCAGCCAATATTTTTTGCACGTGCTCCCGAACGTATGCTCCACCATGTGTACTGCACTTTTGTGGGATTTTGCCGGCGGAAAATATCAATCAAGCCATGCGCCATAAAATTATTGAACCCCTCACGTTCTTCATTGGTAAAGCCGGCATTTTTTGTGTTTTGTTTCGGATTGGCAAGGTCTATTTCGTTGTGCGCCACATTCAAATCGCCGCAGAGTACCACAGGTTTTTGCTGTTCGAGCGCAGCTATATATTCGAGTAATTTTTTGTCCCACACCGAGTGGCGTAGCGCAAGGCGTGACAGGTCATTTTTCGCATTGGGTACGTAGGTTGTGAGCAAGAAAAAACCGGTAAATTCCATAGTGATAATTCGCCCTTCGTTCAGCGTATTACCGTATTCATCAATAAATTCATTATTGGGAAACATTTTTCCAAAATTACGCTCCACACTCAATGGTTGGATTTTCGTAAAAATAGCTGTCCCGCTATACCCTTTTTTTTGCGCCGAATTGATGTAGGCATCGTAACCAAGTTCTTTAAATCTTAGTATATCAATTTGTTCGGGCTGCGCTTTGGTTTCTTGCAGGCAAATCACATCGGGATTTTCTTGTTCCAACCATTCGTAAAAACCTTTTGTTATAGCGGCTCGTATGCCGTTGACGTTGTAGGAGATGATTTTCATTTTTTTAGATATTCAGTTGATATTTATTGTTGATTTGGTTATTTGTTGATTTGGTTATTTGTTGATTTGGTTATTTGTTGATATTCATTGTCTTATGTCTAAAAGTCTTGTGTCTTGTGTCTTGTGTCTCGTATCTTGTATCTCGTACCTAAATTCTCAATTCCTCAATTATTCAATTACACCAACATATACTGTTTCCCCGGCAGCGTAGCCACCATTCCGTTAAATTCAAGATTTAACAAAATCGACGAAATTTTGCTCATCGGCACGTTGATTTCATTGGCAATGCTGTCGATTGGCAGTTTTGCATTTTTTGTCAAAAGGTCAACAATTTGTTTTTCGTCGGTGGTCAATTCCACAAATAATTGTTTTTGAATTGCTTTCTTTTTTTTGTTTGTATCCCAATTGAGCAAACGTTCTACATCGGCGGCGTTTTCAATTAACGTAGCCTTGTTTTGTTTTATAAGTGCATTGCACCCTTCGGAACTTTTGCTTCCCACATTTCCGGGGAAAGTGCATACTTCTCTATTGTATTGATTGGCAAATTCGGCAGTGATAAGCGCCCCGCCTTTTTTCTTGCTTTCTACCACAATTGTGGCATCGCTTAAACCGGCAATCACTCTATTGCGGCGCACATACAGTCCCGGGTCGTATTTTTGCTGCGTGTGAATTTCGGTAATTGCAGCTCCTTGTTGCACAATTTCTTGCAAATAATTAAGGTGTTGCGGTGGAGTAATTTGTGTAAATTGCGTGGGCAACACGGCAATGGTGTGCAAACCGGCATCTAAGGCAGCTTTGTGCGCACAAATATCAACGCCAAATGCCAAACCGCTCACAATTACAGGATTGTGCGGAGCTATTTGTTGTACCAATTCTTTGCACAATCGTTTGCCATAATCGCTCATATTGCGAGTACCTACAATGCTCAACATTTTAGGCGCATTGAAATCTACCGAGCCTTTCGAGAAAAAGAATAGGGGAGCATCTTCGCAGTTTTTCAAGCGTTGCGGGTATATTTCGTCGGAATATAGTAAAATTGCAATATTATTTTTTTGAGCAAACTGCAATTCATATTCAGCTTGTTTCAACGTTTGTGCATGAGCAATTTCATGGGCGAGAATTTCGCCTATTTTGGGAATTTTCTCTAAATTCTGCGGTTTTTCTTTGAAAATTTGCTCCACACTACCCACGTAGGCTATCAATTGACGGGCAAGTAAAGGACCAATTCCTGGAATCATTGACAATGCTACGTAATACAATGTTTTTTCGGAATACATAGCACGCAGGAATTATTTTCCTTCTTTGTGGTTAGAAAAATACAAGAGAAACGGAACCGAGCGCGTTGTTTCGTAATCGCCGATATTCAACATTTTTTGATATACACGTATCGGTGCAATTCCTTTTACATCTTTATATATGCGCATGGTAGCTCTGTCGTAATACCAATCTTCGATAAATGCAAATCCTACAAATTCGTTTATATTAATGGGATTAATGGGGTGGTTTACAGCAGCGCTATCAACTGTTTCGCCCAAGTCATCGTAGTCCAGTACGTAAATTGTTTCTTCGCCCAAACGTTGTCTTACTTCGTCAAGCGAAAGCGGTTCTAAAGTTTCACGAAATACAAAACTATATGCTTGCTGTCCGTTCAGCGCTTTGTCTATAATTAATTGTACGACACGTTTGCGCGGCATATTTTCTACCCAATCGGGACTTCTCTCATTTACAAGAGACACTTCGTAGGCAACGTTGCGGGCAAGCAGCGTTAAATTTTCAAACGGCATATCTACTGAGTCGGGAGCGTTGAAAGTTGCCACTCGAGATTCTATAGTATCGGTATTGTGCACATATTTCCGTACCAAAGTATAGGAACGTACGTATTTTTTCATCTCAAATTTTGCCGTGTCTAATTGCCACTCTTCATCGAAAACCATGTGTGAAATTTCATTTTTCACGCTCAACAATTGTTCCTTCACTTCTTCGGGCGTGAATGCTACCGTTGAAGACGGGTAACAAACTTTCAGCGTACCTTTTATGCTTTGCGCCACAAGAGTTTCAATAAACATTTGCCCGCCAAACCCTTTGAAATAGGGGTATTCTTTTGGTACTTCAAGTGCATGCTCATACATAATGCTTACCGATGTAGGCAGCAAATCATTCCGGAATACCGAACTTTGAGTTTGCTTATCTCGTTCTTCGCCTTGATTGCACGAAAACATAGCGAATGCACATGCAAGAGATATGAGATGAGAAATTTTACTATTCATAATTTTAAAAAACATTATTATTAAAAGTTCTGAATTTCATTACGTAACGAAACGTTATCCCGAGTTTTTCGGGATTGAACCGTTGCCCCCAATCATTAACTTTTTTTGGTGCTTTCGTGAATAAATCAATTTGAGGTCGCCAATCGATAGAAATTCCAAGAGGAACTTTGTAAAACACAAATCCCACACCGGCAATTGCGTCAATGCCGAACACAAACGGAGCGTAGTCTTCCGGTTTTGCATTGAACCACGAAGCCACGTGCGCTCCGCCGCCAATATACCAACGAAATTGCGGCGACAATCCGGGAAATGTTGAGGTATATTTATAAAATCCGGCAAATTCTACCCCTTCGGCAAAATACCAGCCTCCCATTACTTCCCACGAATTATGTCTCGTCCAAAATCGCTCGTAACTCGCGCCGCACATTCCGGCATGCAACAATTCGTAACGAAAGCCTATGGCATGCTTGAACCACATTTCATTTTCTCGTCGTTGAGCCATTGCCGCTGTAGCAAGCGTAATAACACTCAGTAAAATCAGTACAACTTTCTTCATAATTTTTAGGGTTTAATGGTTAGGGATTAGTGGTTAATGGTTAGTGATTAGTGAGTCATTATAATTAACCGTTAACCACTAATCACTAACCACTATTTCCTATAGGTATCAAGTGTTTCTGTTAAAGTTTTCAGTTCTTCTTTATTCAAGGCAGTAAGACTTATTGGCGGGTATTTTGCAATTTTTCCGCCTTGTGCTTTTTGGTAAAGCACCAATTCCGGAAGTTTGTTGGTATATTCTATTTCATATTTTGCATACAATTGCATAGGAATTTTGTATGTCGTAAATTTTTTTCCTATCAATCTTATGTGATAAAAACGAAAAACCAAATGCTCTTTATCGTCGTCGGTAAAATAAATAAAACAATATTTTTGGCGAAACCGGTGCCAATTGTAAAAGGCATACGCTGCACCTGCAATAAACACCAGGATAGTTTTTGGCGTTGTACCTAATTCAGCCCAGCCAAATTCAACAGCTAAACTATTCCACAAAAGTACAAGCACAAACACTACCATGAGAGTGATAAGCGCTATCATGCGTTGGATTTTCGATTTACCGGCGAAGGTGTTGTTTTGAAGTACCACAGGTTAGGGGGATTAAAATTAAAACTAATCTATGCTTATTAATTCTATACGGAAAATAAGTGTTGAATATGGTTCAATTGGACCTGCTCCATGGTCGCCATACGCCAAATTTTGTGGAATGTAGGCTATAATAGTTGTGCCGACATTCATTAATTGAATGGCTTCGCTAAAACCGGGAATTACTTGTGAAACGCCAAATGTAGCCGGAGTGCCTCGCTCAATTGATGAGTCGAAAATTGTACCGTCTATTAATTTACCTTCGTAGTGTAACGTTACAACATCATTGGCTTGTGGTCGTGCTCCGGTGCCTTGTTTTACAACTTCATATTGCAAACCACTTGCCGTTGTTACCACTCCGGGGCGTTTTGCATTTTGAGCAAGAAAAGCATTGCCTGCCTCTAAATTCCCCTCGAATTGTTTTAACTCTGCTCTACGCATTTCTTCTTGTTTTACCATAAAAAATGTTTGCGCTACACGTTGTGCATCTTCTTGTGTCATACGAGGATTTCCCGCAAACACATCTTGCATTGCAGCAGAAAAGAGCGTTACATTAATGTCGTTTTGCAATTGCATTTGTTTTAAATTACTTGCAATGTCCATACCTAAGGCGTATGACACACTGTCTTTTTGCGTTTTTAACTGATTTTTTTGTGCCGATACGTTGAACGCAATCAAACACGCTACGGCTGCGATTGAAATCTTTTTCATAATAGTATTTTTAGATTTGGTTTAAAATTTATGAAAACAAAGATACAGTTTTATTTTTATATGCAACATTTTCGACTAAGAATTTACATGATTGTCGGCATAAGAAAAAATGCCGTAGGACATTTTTACAACAAAAAAAACACTACACCCATCCCCAATGCAAAGCCCGTAGCCACTTGCGCCGGTGTGTGCGCCTGTAAATACAATCGGGAACTGAGCACCAAACCTGCAATGGTTAATGCCGCCGGTATAAGTAAATAAGCAAAAAAATGTTGGTGTAAACTTAATTGCACTACAAGCGCCAAAAATCCGCCCACACCTATGGCATGTAAACTTATTTTCCAAAATATGGTAATACAAAAACTAAGCGCCATAAGTAAACTGCACGCTAAAATATACATATTGACAAGCGTTAGAGAATTATGTACAATTAAATTATAGGACGTAAAAAGATACACCACCGATGTGGAAAACAATAATGCCAGCCGTTGATGCTTTTCTGAAAATTCTTTTCGCGTTAAATATGTATAAATCCAATAAAGCGGCACAAACGCAAGCGGCACTACAAAAAGCATAAGCACCAGCGTTTTAGAAAAAGCATATAATTGCGCCGTGGAAATATAAGGCGTAAGCGCAACTGTTAGAATACAGCCTGCGAGTACCATATTTAATGGGTGGAATAAGATGGAAATAATCCATGCGGCTATTTTTAGGGGTTTTAACATAATCAATTTTTTGAGTGCAAAACAGCGTGTTAAACGCCGCCCTTTTCATTTCATTATTTTATTTCCGTCTCTCAAACACAACTTCCCTATTCTGCTCCCCTCGAAAAATCAATTTATTCTTGGTGTAAGAATAAGTCATTGCACCGTTAAACAATAACAGTAATTGTTCATCAAAATTTCTTTGGAACTCGTTTGTATTACCTACCATTGTCCATTCCCCAGAATTTATAATGATATTCCCTTCTGAAATAATTTGATATTCCCCACCACCATAATTAACACTTGTATTCATATTAAAAATTGAATCATTGACAAATTTTAAAATATATGCTTCCTCTCGAAACATTTTGCCCGAAGGCACTAAATACTTACTTCCATTCGTAACTGATTTTACCTTCCATTCTTTGTGTAAAAAATCAGTACCTATTTGTTCTTTTTTACAGTTGCTTAGCAAAAACAATGATGAAAAAAGTAATAGTATTAATTGATTTGTTTTCATTTTTGTGATTTTTTGATTATTGAACAATAATTTTTTTAACAACAATTTTCTCATTCATTGTTATTTTGACATAATAAATTCCCGCTTTTAAATCAGTACGATTTATATTCACAGTTTCATCATTACAGTTGACGTAGCCAAGCAAGCCTCCCAAATTGTTAAAAATTTCTACCGTATAAGGTTGTATCTCTCCTGTAATTTTTACTTTAAAATTTCCGTCATTTGGATTTGGATAAACAATAAAATCCACATTGCTAATTTCTGTCGTTTCTACTGCCAATTCTAAACTTTTTAGCATAGAAGCGGCATCTTCATTGTCGTTTTCTGTGTCCGTGCCTCTTGTTGCTATTCCCCCTCCGGCTGTTATTCTTACATTCGACCCTGCTTTTGCATGAAAACCGGGTTTGAGAACTACCGATTGTTGACCATGTATTCTAACCGTTGTATTTGATTCTATTGTTGTGTTGGAAATTTCAATAGTACAACCTGCTAATAAGTGCGAACCTAAATTATAGGTTCTATTATTGAGTGTTATATCACAATTTTTACCAATTAAAGAGGTTTGATTTGTACCTAATGGGTCTAACCAATCACTTAGTCTTGCGCTACTACTATTGCCACTCCAAGAAACATCAAAGCGACCATAGTAAAAAACACCTTTTGGAGGGCACGCAACAGTACCGCCGCATAGCGACCCAATAACTCGGTTGTTTTGATTTAATAATGACGAACCAGACGACCCTCCTTCTAAAGCACCACTATGAAAACCAACTTTCCAATACTTATTCGCAGGTAATGTTTCACCTGACATAGGAAAGGAGGTAGATTGATTCACAATAGAATTCGTGAGAGAGATTTTTTTCTGAGCTCCACTGGGGTGATGAATAACGGCTCCACCTGTAGGAGAGGTTGTTCTATCCCAACCCAAAAAGTAAAGAGATATATTAGGGTTCATTGCAGGATGCTCAATTAAATTTAATAACAAAAAATCTGTATCTGCACTTCTTGCCAATACATTAGCTCCTGTTGTAGAATTATTGCTATTTATATTAACCACACCGCCACATGGTGCTTCATAATTCCAATAAAAAATCCATTGCGCAGTACTTATTGATGCATCTTCAAAACAATGATTTGCAGAAAAGAATACAGGACGGTTATCATTAGCAGTTGTGTTGAGAAGAGTTCCTGTACAAATCAAGTCCCACATTACCATATAAGCGACAGCATCTTTTTCGTTTTCGTAACCATTACCTGCCAGACAATTAACATCATTATGACAATTTAAAAATGTAAGATTGTGCCTTAGTTGTTTTTCTTCTTTTACAATATCATAAACATACCGGTATCCGCTAACTACATGAGATATTGAAATAATGCCACTATCTTTAATTCCTTTCGGCTCGTAATATTCCAAAACAATACTGTTTGTAAATAAAAAACCGGTAGCAAATCCCATGATGCTATCTTTATTTCCTTTATTGTTTTCTGAAGTAAAGGCACCTATATGTTGTTGCATATCTTCGGAATAAATGAAAAATTTTGCTCCTTCGGGTAGCCAAAATTTATCGTACAATAAATTTAAAGAAAGTGCATCGGGACTATATATTCTTAAATTCCACAAACGCCCGCTGTCGGCTGTTGTTGTCCAAACTCCCGAATTTTCTAAGTTGAAATTAACATCATGGGAAAAACCAAACCGATACGGTCTAACTAAACCTTCATTTGCCAAATCTTCTCTGTTTAAGGTTTCCATATCAAGATTCGACATTCTAACTTCGGGTACCGATTGAATTGTTGTTTCATTACCTCTTACCCAGCTATATGGAATTTCGCCGGTGCTAAGTTGTGCTTTTACTGTAAAACAGAAAAATCCTAAAAACATAATTAATGTTGTACGTCTCATAGTCTCTATTTTTTATTTAATTTCAAACTCTGTATATAAATCAAAACAAATAACATCAGCTACAGAAGGATTATAAGATACACTAAAATCTTTAACATATCTGTATTTTCCTTTCTTTTTCCCGTACGATAAATAATTAGGCATTCTTTTGTCGATTTCACCAGCCGAAAGACCAAGTAGCATCTGTGAAAATTGTATATCTAATTTAACTTCCGTCCAATTTCCCTTATCAAAATATTCTAAAGAAAATTCGGTACCATAATGTAAAACACCATTTGTATGGTTTTCAATTATAAACTCCACAGGCGAATCTAAAAAACCACTTTCAGGCGAATAATACATTCTTACAAACTCGGTTTCATTTATATCAAATCTTCCTTCTTTTGACGAATATGTTTTTCTTATATCTTCTTTTTCTTTACAGGCAGAAAAAATTCCTGTAAAAATCAGCAAAAATGCTGAAATGATAAAAATATTCTTTTTCATAATCATTTTTTATTTAATTTCAAATTCTGTACTCAATTTAATATCACCACTCACATCTTCGAAATGAAAATCACCATATAAAGTAAAATTTTTAGTTAGTCGATATTGACCTTTTTTATTGCTATTATATTCTTTAATTAATGGGAGTAAATAAATCTTTTCTTCGGTCGTTTTACCGGAAAACAAAATATGTCCAACAAGGTTCCAACCAGGCAATTGTATTGAATCCCATTTGTTTTTATTTAAATATTCCAGTGAAAACCCGTAACCGTGCAATAAATCTTTTTCAGAATGGTTTTCAATTCTCAATATGTGCGATGAATTATTAGTTCCTTCCTCAGGCAATATCTGCATCGTTACAAATTCGTTTTCATTTAAATAAAATCTTCCTTCTTTTATTGAATATACTTTTCTTATATCTTCTTTTTCTTTACAGGCAGAAAAACTTCCTGCAAAAATCAGCAAAAATGCTGAAATGATAAAAATATTTGTTTTCATACTTACCCTCCTCTTATTTATTTTCCACTTCCGAAAGTCGTTGTTCTATTTCTATAATATACAAAGTCAATTCCTCAATTTTTTTCAACAACAACGCATTCATTTCGCTCAAGTTTATGCCTTCGCTTTCCATTTCGGCAGCAGGTGCTACTTCGGGTAGGTGTTTGTTGGTTTTTACAAATGTGCTTAATTCGCTCAAAGGCATAAGTTTGTAATCTTTTTCAAATACGTAATCGCAGCCTTGGGTAAGGCATACTTTTACTTCGTGGGCGCGAATAATTCCGTTTACATCAAGTTTTACAGTAGGGTTAGAGTAGCCGATGCCGACGTTGTCGGTAAAATAAGATTTACCTACAACGTGTAATTTTTGGCTTGGAGTTTCTGTGCCGAGTCCGAAATCGCCGTTCATCACTACCACTTTGCCGCCGGTAAAATAACCTGCGTAGCGTGTTGTTACATGTGCACCCGTAACTTCTGAATATAAGCCATATACATTATTGTAAGAGGAAGTTCCCGTTGCATTAACTAATAAATACGCTCCATAAGCACTACCTCCAAACGAAGTATTCAATGCATTGTCTGAATAAATTCCATACATATTACTGCTATATCCTGAACTTGTATTTTTTGAATAAATTCCATATACATTTCCAGAAAAAGGATTGTATTCATTATCAACATACAAACCATATAACGGCAAACCACTTGTATAACCTGAATATCCTTGCTGTGTATTTTTAATGTATGCTCCATATAACGATGCAAACCTTGAAAGGTTTGTGTTTTTTGCATATAAGCCATACAAAGGTTTTGCTAAATTAGCATTTGAATTATACAGTGTGCTATGCAAGCCAAATGTGGTATCGGTTGCTGATATTGTATTGTTCAATAGTAATTTTGCTTTGGGGTTTACCGTTGTGCCAATAGCTGCATTTGCCGTTGTGGGAGTGAGTATGGCTGAGTTTGTACCAAAACTCCAACCTCCAGTTTGTGCAAAAACCGTAGCAGTTATAAAACTAAGGAATAAAAAAATTGCTGATTGTTTTAAATGTTTTTTCATAAGATTTTGGGTTTTAAAATTTGTATAAGAGAATTTGCTTTGTGTTAATTGGAAATTACTACAATGATAATAAATATTTTAAATTTTTACAATCATTTGCTTTTTTATTTTGTCATAAACAATTGTTTTGCTTGTAAGTTATTTATTTTCAGGGTTTTTCATTTTGCGCTATCGCTCCCAAATGGTAGCTAACCCGTAAATATGTGCATTTGTACAGTTTGTAAAGAAACAACATTAATTCATTACTCATTGTTACTTTTTCGAGAAAATAAATACTATTCCGGAAATAATTGTTACTTTTACGGAAAATTTAATCACACAAAACTATGGAAGAGATATTGCAACAAATCAAAGACATACGAAACGTAAAAGGTTTTTCGCATGAATACATGGCAAATGAATTGAAAATGTCAACTTCTGCCTATCGAAAAATAGAAAGCAACGAAACCAAGTTAACGGTTGAACGCTTATTTCAACTTGCGGAAATTTTACAAACTCCCGTAAATAAAATTCTTGGTGATAAACATTCCAATGTTTTCTACAATAACAATTATAATGATAGCGGAACATTTAATACTTTTGCTGAAGTTGAACATTACTATCATCAAGAAAATAAAGAAACCACGCAAAAATTAATTCAAACTATGGAGCAAGAAATAGGGCATTTGCGGGAAGAGATTATTTTTTTGCGGGAAATGGCAAGGAAATAAATGGTAAATTATACTATATTTGCAATTGTAAAATAGTAATTGAATATTGGTTATGAATACAATAAGAAAACTGCCTATTGGCGTACAAGATTTTGAGTATCTGCGTACAAATAACTTTTTGTATGTAGATAAAACGCAATATATTTATCAATTACTGCAAGGGAAACCTTACTTTCTCGGTCGCCCGCGCAGGTTTGGCAAAAGTTTGTTTCTTTCAACGCTCAAAGCCTATTTTGAAGGCAAAAAAGAACTTTTTGAAGGTCTGAAAATTGCCGAATTGGAGACTGATTGGACAAAATATCCTGTTATTTATATTGATTTTAATGTTGGATTGTTTATCAACGCCGAAAATGTGTCGGAACGCATCGAAGAAATGATGGACGAACTAAAAGTGCTGTGGAGTCTAAACAAAGAAAGTGGCACCATACCTTCGCTCTTTCAAAAAATTATTAGAGCAGCACACGAGCAAACAGGCAAGCCGGTAGTGGTACTTATTGATGAATACGACAAACCACTAATAAACACAATGGATAATGAAGAGGAAAATGAAAAAATCAAACTCATTTTAAAATCATTCTATGGCGTTTTGAAAAGTAATGATGCTTACCTGCGTTTTGTTTTCCTCACCGGCGTAACAAAATTCTCAAAAGTCAGCATTTTTAGCGATTTAAACCACCTGACCGATATTAGTTTAGACGAAAAATTCGCCGAGATTTGTGGAATTTCAGAAGCCGAATTATTGCAAAATTTCCAACCCGAAATTCAAGCATTGGCAGAACGCCGAAAATTGACATACGAACAAGCAACCGCAAAACTAAAACAACTGTATGACGGTTATCATTTTGCCAAAGAAAGTGCTGATATGTACAACCCTTTTAGCTTGTTAAATACCTTTGCAAAATTAGATTTTGCCTATTATTGGTTTGCCACAGGTACGCCTACTTTTTTGGCAAAAACATTACGTTATCAAAATTTTGATATTCGCAAATTTGACAACGATGTTTTAATTTCAGCAAATTCAATAATGGATTATCGTGCAGAGGGCGGAAATCTTATACCGTTGCTTTATCAGAGCGGATATTTGACAATAAAATCCTATAACCAAAAATTTAATTCTTATGTATTAGGTTTTCCCAACGAAGAAGTAAAATATGGTTTTTTAAATGAACTTTTGCCGGCGTTTGTGCAAACACCCATTACAACAGGGAATTTTTCTGTTGTGGAATTTTCACAACAAATAGAAAATAATGATATTGAGGGTTTTATGACCTCTCTAAAAGCATTTTTTGCAGCAATTCCTTACGATGCCATAAAACAAGAACACCGAGATGAACAATATTATCAACACGTTTTTTATTTGCTTTTTACTTTGATTGGCGAATTTGTACAAACCGAAGTAAAAAACAATAAAGGCAGAGCCGATGCTGTTGTAAAAACAGCCGATAGTATTTATGTTTTCGAGTTCAAAATGGACGACAACGCCACTGCCGAAGATGCCCTCGCACAAATTAACAGCAAAGATTACGCAATTCCCTACACCGCAGACAATAGAAAAATTGTAAAAATTGGAGTGGAATTTTCGCAAACGGAAAGAGGTGTAATACGTTGGTTAATAGAGTAAAAAGATAAGAAACGAACAGAAAAACGACATATCATGCAAATTTCAGTTGTAATACCATTGCTGAACGAAGAAGAATCAATTCCCGAATTGTGTTCGTGGATTGACGAGGTAATGAAAAAGCATTCATTTTCGTACGAAATAATTCTTGTGGACGACGGCAGCACCGACAATTCGTGGCACGCAATAGAACAATGCGCCGTAAAAAATGCCAACATAAAAGGTATTAAATTCCAACGGAATTACGGAAAATCGGGCGGCTTATACAAGGGTTTCGAGGCAGCGCAGGGCGATGTGGTTATTACCATGGACGCCGACCTGCAAGACAGCCCCGAAGAAATTCCCGAACTCTACCGCATGATAACAGAGGAAGGCTACGATTTGGTGTCGGGCTGGAAAAAGAAACGCTACGACCCGCTGCTTACCAAAAATTTGCCGAGTAAATTTTATAACGCCACCGTACGTTTGTTTACCGGTATACGCCTGCACGATTTTAATTGCGGACTGAAAGCCTACAAACGCCAAGTGGTAAAAAGCGTGGAAGTGTACGGCGAAATGCACCGCTATATGCCGGTGCTGGCAAAATGGGCAGGTTTCAAAAAAATAGGCGAAAAAGTGGTGCAGCACCAAGAACGCAAGTACGGCACAAGTAAATTCGGTATGGAACGTTTTATTCGAGGTCCGCTCGACTTACTGTCGGTGCTGTTTATTGCAAAATTCAGCAAACGCCCCATGCACTTGTTTGGCGGTATGGGTGTGATTTGTTTCGTTGCCGGAGCTATTATTCTGGCATATTTATCGTATATGAAAATAGCCCTGTCGGTGTATAATATGACTCAACGACCATTGTTTTACTTGGGAATTGTGTGTTTGATTGTTGGCTTCCAATTGTTCCTGACCGGATTTTTGGCGGAATTGATTTCGCGGTCGGCGGCGAGTAAAAATGAGTATTTGTGTGAAAAAAAACTGAATACATAAAAAGCCCCCTAAATCCCCCTCAAGGGGGACTTAAACAAACTTTTCCAAAGTTTAGAACTTTGGAAAAGTTACAGTTGCGAAACAAAGAAAACAAGTAAATAAGATGACAAATAAACAAGATAAAAACAACTCTGTTCCTTCTCCTCCCCTTGAGGGGGAGGCTGGGAGGGGGCTTTCTTTCCTCAGCATAGCTCCCGCATACCCCCTACGCGGCGGCATAGCCGATTTCAACGAAGCACTTACCCGCAGTTTGTGCGCACAAGGTTTCGATGCTTCTATAATTTCGTATGGTAAGCAATACCCCTCGTTGCTTTTTCCGGGTAGAACGCAGTTTTCCACATCGACTGCGCCAACAGATTTACGTATTGCAACACTGCTTCATTCCTACAATCCGTTCAATTGGCGGAAGGTTGCAAATTACATTGTGAACGAAAATCCTAATGTTCTGTTACTGCATTTTTGGATGCCGTTTTTTGCGCCTGCGCTTGGATCTATTGCCAAACGAGTAAAAAAATGTCTTCCGCAGGTTACAATTTGCGCTGTGTGCCACAATTTTTTGCCGCACGAACGTTCACGGTTCGATGCTGCTCTTGCAACATATTTTGCCAAACGTTGCGATTGTTTTGTAGCAATGTCGCAATCGGTATTGTCTGATATACAGGAATTTGCCCCCGACAAAAAAGCGATTTATACACCGCACCCCATGTACGATAATTTTGGCGAAGCCGTAAGCAAAACCGAAGCTGCCGAAGCATTGAATTTGCCTGCCGATAAAAATTATGTGCTATTTTTCGGTTTGGTGCGCAAATACAAAGGGCTTGATTTACTCTTGCAAGCATTTGCCAAAAAAGCATTAAACGATAAAAATATAATGCTGCTCGTAGCCGGCGAATTTTACGAAAACCCCGAAATTTACACCAAACAAATCGAAGAACTCGGCATTGCCGACAGGGTAATTATTCACAATGAATTTATTGTCCACGACCGTGTACGCCTGTATTTTTCGCTTGCCGATATTGTGGCGCAAACTTACCACACGGCTACGCAAAGCGGCATTACGCAAATAGCCTTTCATTTCAATTTGCCCATGCTTGTAACCAATGTTGGCGGACTTTCGGAAATTGTGAAATACCGCGAAATGGGCTATGTGTGTGAAAAAAATCCACAGGAAATAGCCGAAGCGCTTGCCGATTTTTATGAAAATAACCGTGCGGAAGATTTTAGAAAAGTGGTAATTGCCGAAAAACAAAAATACTCGTGGGAGCGGTTTGTGGAAATGTTGGAAAAAGTAATAAGTCGCTAAAAAAATTATGCAAAAAAATCCCACCCTCATCAAACTCCTTTTCGTAAGCTTTGTAAGCCTACTCGGATTTTCGCAGTGTGTGATTACCAATAAAATTCCGGCAGACAAAAAATTACTCGTCAAAAATTCCATTTCGATTGATAACAGGAATATCTCGAGAGATGAATTGAGTACACATTTGTCGCAAAAACCTAACCGGCGGACGCTGTTTCTGCGTGCGGGCGCATGGGTGTATTTGAAAACCGAACATTCGCAAAAACGATTTCCTGTGTGGTTGAACAAAACGTTTGGCGAAGCGCCCGTGTACTACGATTCGCTTGCTACCCAAAAAAGCAAAGAACAGTTTCGCATTTTTTTAAACGAACGGGGTTTTTATGCTGCCGACATACAAGCGAGTTCGCGCCCACGAGGGCGGCACAATAAGAAAGTTGTTGTGCATTACGATATTTCCGCAGGCAATAAATATATGATTAGCTCAATTACGTATGCCATTGCCGACACAAATTTGCTCAAAATTGTAAAACAGCGGCGAAATGCAAATTCCACAATACTGACACCACCGGTTGCCTTCGATATTCAACTTTTGCAAAATGAGCAACGGCGTATGACACGCCAAATAACCGCTGCCGGTTATTTCGGATTTACCACCGACAATATTTTTTACACCGCCGACACGTCAAGGGGATTCAACGATGTACACCTCGAAATTAGCATAAAACCAAACGAAAACGATGAGCAGGGTTTGTTTCGCAAGTACAAAATCGGCAACGTGCTGGTGTTTCCCGATTTCAATCCGAATGATGCCGTACGCCGCTCTGTGCGTTACGATACGCTCCGTTTGCGCGATTCGGTGTATTTTCTTTTTCACAATCCTCGTTTTTTGCGTCCGGTAGTGATTGATAGAATTAACACTATTCGTCCGGGTAATTTCTATAATAGTATAACCGTTGAACGTATGCAACGGCAATTAAGCCAAAATAAACTGTTTAAACTCACCACTATTTCGTTTGCCGAAACGCAAAAACCCGACAGCACACAATTTGGCGAAATTGATTGCCGCATACAACTTACGCCTTTTGCCAAACAATCGGTAAGTGTTGAAATTGAAGGACTGACCACCAGCGGTGATTGGGGGGCGGAACTTACGCTTAACTATACACATAGAAATATTTTCCGGGGTGCTGAAAATTTATTTGTTCGTACCCATACCAGAGGCGGACACAATCGAGCACTGCGTAGCGATAACGGAAAACGTCCGCTTTTCAACACCTACGAATTAGGATTTGAGGTAGGACTTGAAATTCCCAATTTTATTTCGCCCATAAAACCGCCCCACATGGACACACGCTACACGCCAAGTACAACCATTCGGGCGGCGTACAATATGAGCCAAACCGTAGATTACACCCGCCCCACATTTCAGGTAGGTTTTGGGTACCGGTGGAACGTTGACCGCAACACGCAGCATGTGCTCAATCCTATCGATATCAGCTATATCAAATACTCCAACAAATCGCAGCGGTTTTTGGATTTTTTGAACAACAAAAGTTACTATAAATACAGTTTCGAGGATTATTTGATTTACAGCTCAAATTATTCTTATACATTTTATAATAAACCACAGTATGGCAATAGTTTACGTAATTTCCGCTACTTCAAACTATATGCCGAAACGGCTGGAAATCTCGTGTATGGAGTTTATAAACTTGCCGGAGCAACTACCAACGAAACAGGTCGTTACGAAATGTTTGGGACGAATTTTGCGCAATATGTGAAAACCGAATTTGATTATCGTTACAATCAAACGCTCACACCGAAAGCTTCGAATGTGTACCGCATATATGCAGGTTTTGGTATTCCCTACGGAAATTCCGAAGCACTGCCAAGTGTGAAAAAATTCTATTCCGGCGGAGCAAGCAGTATGCGGGCGTGGGCAAGTCGCACGCTTGGTCCGGGCTCTTTTAACGACACCACGGGGCAACTGAAATTTTATTTGGGTGATGTGAAATTAGAGGCAAATTTTGAAACTCGTTTTCCGCTGTTTTGGATTTTCAACGGCGCATTCTTCGTTGATGCCGGTAATATTTGGGATTGGAAAAACACGGCAATGGACGGTGCCGAATTTTTCGTAAAATCGTTTTACAAACAAATAGCCATAGGCTCCGGCGTGGGGTTACGTTTAGATTTATCATTCCTGATGTTGCGTTTCGATTGGGGTTTGAAAGTAAAAGAGGCGTATAAAATTCCCGATACAAATTCGTCGTTTATTTGGGGCAATCGTCCAATGACCGGCAATGATTGGAATTTGACTTTTGCTATTGGGTATCCGTTTTAGTTAGGTACGAGGTTTTTAGATACGAGATACAAGGGTTTTAGATACAAAATAGATAAAACGCTACGCTGATAAAATTTATCGCCATAGGCATTTATCTTTTTTTGTTTCTAATTTATTACTACTTTTGCAAAAAAATTACCCTAATGGAAACAAATTCAAATCCGATTGATTGCTCAATTGTAGCTTCGGTTTACAACGAAGAAGCCGGTATACAACTGTTTTACAACGCATTGAGCGAAGCAATGCAAAGTTTGAAAATAAGTTACGAAATTATTTTCGTAAACGACGGTAGTCGCGATAATAGTTTGCAGTTTTTGCAACAATTCGCCCGTACCGACAAAGCGATGCGAGTAATTGATTTTTCACGCAATTTCGGGCACGAAGCCGCCATGCTCGCCGGTGTAGACCACGCCAAGGGCAATGCAATTATTTGTATGGACAGCGACCTGCAACACCCGCCTGCGCTCATAGCCGAAATGTTACAAAAACACGCCGAAGGTTTCGATGTGGTAAATATGGTGCGCACCGATAGAAAAGATAGCAGCATGTTGCACAAAATGCGTTCAAAATTGTTTTATAAATTCATGAATGGTATTTCTTCGGTAAAACTTGCCGAAAATGCTTCGGATTTTTTCTTGATTTCCCGTAAAGTGAGCAGTATTTTGCGTAGCGATTTTAGAGAACGAACACGGTTTTTGCGTGGAATTATTCAATTGGTGGGTTTTAACAAAACTACTATTGCCTACGTTGCACCTCCGCGAATTGCAGGCGAAAGTCATTATTCATTCATGAAATTGCTTAAATTATCATTTACTGCGGTGTCGTCGTTTTCAAATGTTCCATTGCGTTTAGGTATTTTTGTTGGGTTGTTGTTTATTGGCGTAAGCGTGGCGTTGATTGTATATTCTATCGTAATGTGGTTGCTCGGCGAAACTATTCCCGGTTACACCACATTGATTACATTTATGAGCGCATTTGCCGGCATACAATTGTTTATAACCGGTTTGATTGGGCAATATATGAGTTATATTTTTGATGAAATAAAGGGGCGACCGATTTATATTGTGAATGAGATAATTGAGTAATTGAAAAGATAAACGCTTCGCGATAAAGAGATAAATGCCTATGGCGATAAATTTACCGGCGAAGCATAAATTCTTCCAACGTTTGGCTGTCGTCTGCCAGTACGCTTTTACCGAAATATGTGGAAACAATCCAATGAACCCACGTCTTTTTTTCTGTTGGAACTTCAAACCAATAGAGGGTCTTTGTGGTGGCATTTACTCGCGGCACACGCACGGGGTCGTCGGTGCTTTTTTCAATATAATTGTACAACCACAAAATTTCCGTCGATTCTTTTTTGGCGCGTCCGGTAAAAATATCTCCGGCAGCGTTTTTCAAATTGGTGGAAGTTGCAATTCCTAAAAACAAGCCCACGAGCAGGCAAGAATACGACAGTGATTTCGGAAAAATGGTTTTTCTCGCAAATCCGGAATTTTTAATCATGTAAACAATTGACATAATACATACAATTGCCACAAAATAATTTGGCATTATTCCTCTAATTCTAAAATTATTTCCAAAAGAATACAAAACAATTAAGCAACCGGAAAATAGTACTACCAATAATACAACTACTTTGACGTTCAGTAATTTTTCCGAGAAATAGCACATTCCAGCTTTTAAATTTTTATAGAAAAACATGCCAAGCAACAAGAATAAAAACGGCAGATTGAAAATATGTTGCAATATGCCCGACCAAGAATATTGAAAACTGTAATACATACTCGACAATAAACTGCTGTCCTCATGTATTGCCCTTTCGGCAGTGAGCCTGCCCAATGTGCCGGGCGAAAAAATTACGGCAAGCATTAAAACAAGCGAAGCGATTAAAAGAATTTTCGATGTTTTGCTGATTTTTTGTTTTTTCAGAACAGAATTTATAAAAAACACCAACACGGTAAGAAATGTTATTATAGCCCAATTTTCGTGCGAACCAGTAACAAGAAACAACAAAATGGGACTTGCAACGAGAAACAAAATATTTCTTTTTGCATTGAAATGCCTGAAAAACAGCCCCAACAGCAAGAAATAAAAAATTAAAGGAATGGTATATACAGTTGCCCCCGAATACCAATAAAATTGCCTAATATCCGGTGAAAAAAGGTAGAAAAAACTAATAAGAACTAACGAAAAAACAAAATTTTCCACTTTGTTTTTATTAAATGCATTGAAAAAATAATGTGCGCTTGCCAGCAAAAAAGTAACAATTGCAACGGGAAAGATTTTGGAAAAATATATGTTCATAAATGGTCGTCCGGGAAAAAGCATAAATAGCGGATTGGCAAAACGACCATTGTAGCCATCAAAATACCAATGCCAAATGCCTGCAATATAATTGTGGTGGGTGTAAAAAAACGAGTGGTGCATGTCGTCGCTTGCACCCGGAAGGTTGTAAAAAGAAATTATGATAAAAGGAAGTAGTATAATAATTCCCAAAATTGCTGTTGCAATTAATAGCGGTTTTTCGCCCGACAAGTGGGAAATAGATTTTTTGAATAATTGTAACATGATTATGTTCCGTTTTAAATTACGGCAAAATTCGATTTTTTTTCCAACAAAACAAAATTTAATGTGTAAGTTTGCAAGCAAATGAATCTCGATTTACAAACATATTTTACCAACGAACTCCAAGGAATTACTTCGGGAGAGGAATTGTGCGCATCGTTGCAAACAACAAGCCCAACAAGTATTCGAGTAAATCCAAATAAAATAACACAAACGTTGTCTTTAGAGCAGGTGGCATGGTGCGAACAAGGCTACTATTTACCACAACGCCCAAAATTCACGCTCGACCCTGCGTTTCATGCCGGAGCATATTATGTGCAAGAGGCTTCTTCCATGTTTTTGGAGCAGATTGTAAAACCGTTGGCTGTTCGTCCGCTTAAAGTGCTCGATTTGTGTGCCGCTCCGGGTGGAAAATCAACGCAATTGATTTCGCTTATGCAGCGTGGCAGCGTGCTTGTGGCAAATGAAGTGATTCAATCGAGGGCGCAGATTTTGTCGGAAAATCTCATCAAATGGGGGAAATCGAATTGCGTAGTAACCAACAACGACCCCAAAGATTTCGGGTTTTTAGAAGGATTTTTCGATATTGTGGCGGTTGATGCGCCTTGTTCGGGTGAAGGAATGTTTCGCAAAGACCCTGCTGCTATCGGTGAATGGAGCGAGACACATGTGGATTTGTGCAGCAAACGCCAAACTCGCATTTTGTACGACATTTGGAATTGTGTGGCTCCGGGTGGAACTTTGATTTACAGCACCTGTACGTTCAATCAGAAAGAAAACGAAGATGTGATTGCCAATTTCCTGCAACAAACCGGAGCAGAATGTAAGCATATTCCGTTGCAAAAAGAATGGAATGTGGTAGAACACGAAAAAAACGGAGCCGTGTGTTACCGGTTTTTTCCACACAAAGTGCAGGGCGAGGGTTTTTGCGTAAGCGTTATACAAAAACTTGCCGGTAAAGAATTTGAACCGCCGCGTAAACAGGCGCAAAGCAAGGCAATATCTATTATTCCACAAAAAAACAGACTTCATTATTCCAATTTGGTAAACGACGAAAGTGTGGTATATGAACGGCACGCGGGAATAATATGGTCGTTTTCAAAAGAATATCGCAAATTTTTGCTCGATATTTTTGCACATTGCCGAGTGGTGCATGCCGGTATTCCGCTGGTAGAAACTATTGGGCACAAACTCAATCCCCTGCCCGGATTGGCATTTGCAAGCAGTTTCAATCAAACTATTTTACCAAAATACGAGATTGATTTACCAATCGCCCTACGTTATTTTAAAAAAGAAGCATTGACACTCGAAAATTTGCCGTCGAAAGGCTGGATACATCTTGTATATAAAGGTATTTCAATAGGCTTTGTTAAAAACATTGGGAATAGAGCGAATAATCCCTACCCTGCGGCGTGGGCTATTAAAATGAATTTGCAGGAGGAATTGATGTGGTCGGTTGTCAATATGCCAATGTGATAATGTGCCAATAAGTTAATGTGCCAATGTGCCAATAAGTCAATTGGCTGACGCACAAATTTATTTTATTGGCACATTGGCATATTATCACATTGGCATATTGGCACATTGGCATATTCAAAAACATTTTCCAAAAACCCTATTTCATTACAAAAAAAAATGTTTCTTTGCAAAATTATTGTAACCATCAGAGATATACGTAAGCACTATGAAAAACACCTATTTTAATTTGATTGAACAAAGTTTTTACTTTCCCCAAGAAGGTTTCGACCTCCGCGACGGTTTTTTATCGTTTCAAGGCGTGTCGTTAAAATATTTGATTGACAAATATGAAACTCCGTTCAGGTTTATTTATTTGCCGAAAATTGGCGAACAAATTAAAAAGGCGCGCAATCTTTTCAATAAAGCTATAAAATATTATAACTACAAAGGGTCGTATCAATATTGCTATTGCACCAAATGCAATCACTTTTATCACGTGATAAACGAAGCATTGAAACACAATGTGAATTTGGAAACCTCGTCGTCGTTCGACATTGATTTGATACTGAAATTGTATCAAGAAAAAAAGGTTGATAAATCGTTGATTGTTATTCACAACGGTTACAAAACCGAAGATTATTTGAAAAAAATAATCCTTTTGCGTGATTTGGGTTTCAAAAACACCACCACTATTTTAGATAGCACCGAAGAATTGAACCGTTTGGAAAAAGTGCTGGGACGCAAAAAAATTCAAATCGGTTTGCGCATGGCAATCGACGAGGAATCGCAATCGGCATATTATACTTCACGATTAGGCATTCGCCACAACGAAATTGTGCATTTTTACAACAAACGCATAAAAAACAAAAAGAATTTGGAACTCAAAATGTTGCATTTCTTTGTAGATTCGGGCATAAAAGACAGTTTGTACTATTGGGGCGAATTTCAAAAAGCATTGAAATTGTACATTAATTTGAAAAAACAATGCGAAAGTTTGGATTCATTCGATTTGGGCGGCGGTTTTCCTATTCGCAACCATTTGGGATTTGAGTACGATTACGAATATATGATAGGCGAAATTATTAAGAACATAAAAGAAGCCTGCGCCAAAGAAAAAATAAGCGACCCGCACATTTACACCGAATTTGGTAAATATACCGTGGGCGAAAGCGGTGCAATCATATTCAAAGTACTCGAACAAAAGCAACAAAACGATACCGAAAGTTGGTACATCATAAACAATAGTTTGATGAACACCATTCCCGATGCGTGGTCAATTCACGAGAAATTTATTTTGCTGCCTATCAACAAATGGGACAACGAATACAAACGGGTAAACATTGGCGGCATTAGCTGCGACCACTCCGATTATTACAATTCCGAAGATTTAAACCAAGAAGTAATGCTCCCGGCATATTCCGAACGGGAAAAAGACCCCCTTTATATTGGCTTTTTCCACACCGGCGCATATCAAGATTCCATAAGCGGTTATGGCGGTATAAAACACTGCTTAATTCCTTCGCCCAAACACATTATAATCGACCGTGATGAAACCGGTAATATTATAGATTATGTGTATCGTGAGGAGCAGTCGGCTGATGCTATGTTTAAGATTTTGGGGTATAATCGGGAGGAGAATAATTAATATTATTTTACAACCCCTTCATTAATCAAATACTCCGCAATCTGCACCGCATTTAGCGCAGCACCTTTACGAATTTGGTCGCTTACGCACCAGAATGTAATACCATTGGGATTAGCCAAATCTTTACGAATACGCCCCACATACACATCGTCTTTTCCGGCAAGGTTAAACGGCATTGGGTATTCTTTTCCGGCAGGATTGTCAATCACGGTAATTCCTTGCATTTTTTCGCACTCGGCGCGGAAGGCTTCGGGCGATACGGGTTCTACGGTTTCTGCCCAAATTGATTCGCTATGTGCACGCATTACCGGTACACGCACGGTGGTTGCGCTCACTTGAATGTCGGAGTGCATAATTTTGCGCGTTTCGTTAAACATTTTCATTTCTTCTTTGGTGTAGCCGTTGTCGGTAAACACATCGATATGCGGAATTACATTGAACAAAATTTGGTGTGCAAATTTTTCAACGGTCAATTCTTTTCCGGCAACAAAATCTTTCACTTGTTGTTCCAATTCTGCCATACCCATAGCTCCTGCACCGCTCGCCGATTGGTACGAAGAAACGTGAACACGGGTAATGTGCGATAAATTTTCAAGAGCTTTTAACGCTACCACCATTTGAATTGTGGTGCAATTTGGGTTGGCAATAATGCGGCGAGGCGCATTTTTTGCATCGGCGGCATTTACTTCGGGCACTACAAGCGGTACATCTTCGTCCATACGGAATGCGCTTGAGTTGTCAATCATAATTGCGCCGTATTTTGTAATTGTGTCGGCAAACTCTTTTGAAGTGCTTGCGCCTGCCGATGTTAGGGCTATATCTACATCTTTAAAATCGTCGTTGTGTTGTAATTCCTTCACGGTGTAGGTTTTGCCTTTTACCGTGTAGGTTTTGCCAGCACTCCGTGCCGAACCAAATAATACTAACTCATCATAAGCAAGATTGCGAGTTTCGAATATTCGCAAAAATTCTTGTCCTACGGCGCCACTTACGCCAACGATTGCAATTTTCATTTTCAATTTATTTTTTAATTTTACAAAAAATTTTACACCACAAAAATATACTTTTCTTATGAAAATAAAAATCGTTCTTACATTTTCTCTTTGTTTTTTTATATATCATGCTTCGGCGCAGTTTTTTTGCGAAGATTTTTCATTGTCGAAAATTCCCACAGCCTATTCCACCGGCTCGTTTGAGGGCAACAATAAACTTGTGTGGAATTACGTAAACGCGCGAGGCAATCAAAAAACCACAGCGAGCAACAATGCCGCCATAAGCCTGAACAAAGCCGCTAATGCTTGTGTGTTTTCCGATACCATTCGCAACGGTATTCGCTCGCTTTCGTTTGAATGGGAGCAGACTTTAACCACCAATTGCGCAGCCAATGTGTATATCAACGATAGTTGCGTGGGGGTTTTGGTTTCTACGGCTCAACAAAAAATTACACAATATTTTGAACTCGACGGCATCAATATTCCTGGCGACTGCGTGATACGAATTGCGCAACAAAAATCCACTTCGGGGCAAATAACTATTGATAATATTTGCTTTGAATATGCCGAAAAACCTCTTTTCCCGTTTGAATTAAAACAAGTGGAACAAACGGAAGAACAAATAAAACTTACCTATAATTATGCTGTTTCGCAAGCAACTATTTACACGCAACCAGTGGAGTTTTTATCTTCACTATTTATTGATAGCACAGATATTTCCATACAATTGAATAGTGCGCTTTGCGGCGAATTTTCAATTTATATTACCAATGTGTGCGATACAAGCGTAATTGCACGTTGCGCGCCCGACACTTCGTGGACAATCACGCAATTTGCCCCAATTCAGGCAAACGATATTGTGTTCAGCGAAATTATGATTGCGCCTTCCGCCGAATATGGACTGCCCAATTATGAATATATTGAACTGTATAATAGGAGTAATTGCATTGTGCAACTTGCAGATTTAGAGCTGATTGTAGGGTTAAATGCCTATTCGTTGCCGGATTATATTTTACAGCCGCAGTCGTTTGTGTATATTATTTCAAATAATGCTGCGGTGCACATTTCCTCGCCCGAAAATGTGTGTTTTATACGCTCATTTCCTGCATTGCACAACACTTCGCAAACGCTTGCGTTGCGAAGCCCCCTCCCGACCTCCCCCTCAATGGGAGGAGAAATACAAGACAAACAACTGATAACCTCACTCACGTATAGCAACGAATGGTACGGCTCGGCGTTTAAAAAGCAACAGGGCGGTTGGAGTATCGAAAAAATCGACCTCAACAATCTTTCGGAATTACCCACAAATTGGCGGGCAAGCGAAAGTTACAAAGGCGGCACGCCGGGGGCGGCAAATTCCGTTGCGGCGCATAATCCCGACAGAACAGAGCCACGCATAGAAACGGTTTTTGTGCTGAACGACACAACTTTGTACATTACCGTCAACAAAGCTCTTCCTATCGAAAAAGTATTCGAAAGCTGTTCGTTTTCAGACGGTAATTTCTTTCGCAGCATGGAACATACCGATTACAAAGCAACAAAATTTACGGCAAAACTTGCCAATCCGTTGGAACGAGGCGTGTTGTATCGATTATTTATTGATTTAAGTGATTTTGCAGGAAATTTTGGAACACAAGAGTATATTGATTTTGCCTTTGCCGATAGTTTATTCAAACGCAATGCCGTGATTTTCACAGAAATACTCTTTCACACTTCGGTGCAGAACGAAAAATTTATAGAATTGTACAACAACTCCAATTCTTATTTTAATTTCGCCGAAATGTATTTAACCAACATTGACACAGCCAACAACGATTTGAAAACCATGTATAAATTAAGCAATGAGCCGCTTTTATTTCCACCGCATACATACGCCGTTGTCAGCCGTAACGCTGCACTGTTGCAGGCGCAAAGCGATTGTTTCGGCAAAGCGCTATTTATACAGCCGGCAAATATGCCAAGTTTGGCGCAAACGAAAGGAACCTTGCTTTTGGCAAATAAATGGGGGCAAACGATTGACTCGCTGTGTTATTTTGCAACGTGGCATTCGCCTTATTTGGCATCAAAAATTGATGTCTCGCTTGAACGGTTGGATTTTCAAAAACCGGCTCATTCGGCAAGCAATTGGCATTCGGCAGCATTGAATTCTGAACGGAATCACAGCGCAGGTTGCGAAAATTCGCATACTCTGAGCGGAGCAAGTTCAAACGGTTTCTCGCTCGAAAAACCAAACGTGCACCCCGCCGAACCTTTGTATGAACAAGCAATTATCAATTATTCGCTGCCTTTCGACGAAACGCACACACTTACAATCCGTATATTTTCGTCATCGGGGCAATTGATAAAAACCCTCGCCAACAATCAAATTCCGGCTTCCGAAGGCAGTATTACATGGGATTGCACAAACAACAACAATGAACTTGTTGATGCAGGTATTTATATTGTTGCTATTGAATTGTTTCGCAATGGGAAAAAACACACGAGCGAAAGACTTGTGTGTACGGTGCTGCGGTAACAAGCACCGTAGCCTTAGCTCAACGGGGGAAAATTTATACAATATTCAAAATAGTACCAACCGTGTACTCCCTATTTCAATGTCTCAATTTCTTTCAGCGAAAGTCCGGTTATTTGAGAAATGGTTTCTACCGATAAACCAGCTCGTAAACTGTTGCGGACAACTTCAAAACGTTCTTCAACTCGCCCAATAGCTTCGCCCTCCGCCTTTGCCGTATCTATACTATTCTGCAAATCTCGAAGTCCTTCCGCACGTCCCTCCGCCTTAGCCGTATCTATACTATTCTGCAAATCTCTGTACGAATTTAAACTGTCAATATAATCTTGATATTCATCTTCGGTTAATTTCGCTATCTCGGCTACCGAAAACATCTTCTCGAAAATGCGTTCGCGTAGTTTGTCGGGAATATTCTCTAATCGTTTCAGATTTTTCAATACATACATCCACTTTTCAAAACGTGTTTCCAACTCTTCGGCACTCTTGGTAAATTTCGGCATTTCCAAGTAGATAAAGGTCAACTTATCGTAAAAAATCTTGTGCGTTTCAATATCTGTCAGCATTACATCGTAACGGTACTTTTCTGTATTATGCTTGTCTTCATCAAATACAAAATTCAAAATCGCAATCGTATATATTGCCTTCAATTCAAAACTCCAATCGCCCGGAATAGCTTGTTGAACTATCGGGAATGTGCTGTAATACAACGTTCGGTCTTTAAAAAATGTCTGTTTCGTTTTTTGAAGTTCTACGATAAATTTCTCACCTTTTTCGTTTTCACAATAAAGGTCAAAAACTGCTTTACGCGATTCTTCCGAAATACCTAATCGCTCTGTTTTTAAATACGATAACGATACAATTTTACCTTCTTCCGTATGAAGAAGTTCATTCAAAAAATCCAACAACAATTCTTTATTACACTCTTCTCCGAATAATTTCTTAAAACCAAAATCGGTAAAAGGGTCTATGTATCTGTCTTTCAATCTTTCTTGCATGGTCGGTATGTTTTATTGTACGATGCAAATATACAATATTTTTATTTGTGCGAAAGCGCGAAAAGCACGAAAGGGCGAATTTTTGCTGCAAAGGTAAATTTTTAATCCCCGTTCAGCGGCGATGCAACCGCGCCGTTGCTTTATCATTACAGGTTTTACTATTATTTGTTAAACCGTAAACCAACAGACAATTTTACTGTTCCAAGCCCTTCAAAATTATTGTCGGGTATTGTTTCATTTGTTGTTATTCCATCTCTTGTTTGTGTAAAATTGTTGAAACTACCTCCCATTAATGAAAGTTTAAACCCAATACCAAAATTTTCAGAAAGTCCAATATCATAACCTATTGCCGTATTAACACCTACTGTGTTTGCGGTTAGTTTCATGCGTTCAACATTGTTGAAAAACAGTCTATCATTAAAACCCATATAACCAAATCCAAATGCAAACAACCAACTATTTTTTTTCTGTGAATCAAAAAGTCGAATTATATAATTTGCTCCTATGTAATTGAATACTATTTTTTCGTGTAATCTGCCGTAATCCGTCACATTTCCGTCCGCATCTGTTATATAGCTACTTAAAGTATTTCCAAAAAATTGTTGTGAAAACATTGCCTCAATTCCCATACTTTCAGTAAAAAAATATGCTGCTTGCAGGTCGTAATGAAAACCCGGTCTCATTTTTCTGTAATGTTCCAGCCATGTCGCATTCAATCCGGGTGCCGGCTTTGCCGTTCGATAGTGCCAACCGCCGTCGATTGCAACTCGAAAGTGCGGAAAAATATCTTTAAGAGTATAATTAGCAGGCACTTCCGACACGGAAAAATAATCCTTTTGCTGCGTAGCAATTTGATTAGCAGGTAATAGCGTGTTTCTTATTTCCTCATTGTGTTTAAATGTGAAATAAATGTACTCTTTTGTTGTTTTTGTAATTTTACAGTTTATAGAATCGCCACTATGTGTTACGATTAAGTCTTGTGCTTGTACATTGCAGATAATTAAAAATATACCTGTTGAAATTAAAAATACTTTCTTCATAATCTTATTTATTTTTCTTGTCTTTCTTTTGTTGAATAGCGTTAAATCCGGCTTTGCCTGTTGTGTTATCAACCATTTCGATACTTGGACGACCAACAGCTACACCCATTTTTAGTCCACAAAGCACATAATATGTTTTTCCAAATTCAACATTGATTGGAATTTCCGCTTTAGTTTCCGTTCTTGCCCATAGAGTATTTAGTCCGCTTTTGTAAATTTTTATTGATTCACAAAAATTATTTGTAACCCGACAAATTACCGAATCGCCCAAATACAAATCATAATTTACCAACGCTCCCTGCCCGCTTGGTCGGTAAACATTAATAATTGCATAATCTGCGCCAATCAAAGCACTGTCAATATCTGCCGTTTTTGCAATAGCCATATAATTTTCAATATCGTCAACTTTCAATACGTCTGCCGTTATTCTATGGCAGGTACTCATAACATCGGGCAATTTATACTCCGTTATTTTCAAAGCATTCCCGCCAACTTTTCGTGCTTCTGTCTTTGCTTTATCAATCACAACAGCGTAATTACAATTTGTAGAAAAACCCGAATCGCCGACTTTAACTGTTCCTAATTTTTCTGCGTTGGGCGGCGTTTCTTCGCCAAGATTAAAAACTCTTACTTCTTCCTTATAATCAAGCGGAGCGTATGTTTTCTGTATAGACGAAGTCAACCTTGCAGAACAGGAAGTCAAAAATAGAATACTTCCGATAATCAAAAAAACATTAATCTTCATAAAAATTTCTATATTTCAGTTTATTATTCATTTATTTTTTTGTTCTGAATAGGAGGTGATTGAAAATTTACCAAAAATAGGAAATATTTTTTAGTGTACAACAAAAATCACATCTGTATTTCGTATGTTTGCGCAACATTCCCCGTTCAACGGCGGTGCAACCCAATGTCATTAAGTTAAGAGATTTTTGAATACTGAGTCGCCAAATCTCATAGTATTTTTCTTGTTTTCTTCGTGTCTTTGTGTCTTCGTGTTTATAAAATATTTTGTTTGAATTCCTTAACTTAATGACATTGGGTGCAACCGCCGTCGAACGGGGGTGTTGCGTCTCTTTTTCTTAACAATTATTTGTGTCTTCAAAACTCATACCCAATTATAAAACCTATACGAGGTATTAAAGCTTTTTCTCTTTTTTCTTTGGGTATAGATGATAAATAATCAGAAGTTGCACCAAGATACCCCATGCCGTAAAGATGTTTGTAAATAATATGTTTATACCCGACAGAAAATGTGAAACCATAATAATCTTTCTTATCAGGGTCTAAAAGCAATCCGTCTGTTCTAACAAACCCATAATTAACTCCCCCAAAAAACTTGTATTTTGAATATAGCTTTATTCCCACATCGTAGAGAAAGACACGTTCGGTAAGGATACCCGGACCTGCGGCAACATTAAAAGATACCCAATTATAGTTTATTTCAGTGCCAATGCCACAAAAACTGCCCAAATTGGTAAACGTTCCAACTCCTGTATAAAGCGAAGGCTTAATTTGTGAAAAGATTTTTGTGTTAGAGAATAAACACAAAACCATTGTAATAACTTTTATGTATCTCATGTTTAATAATTTTTATTCTTCCTCTCTTTCCATTATAATATCAAGATGTTGTTTCTCTTTCTTCTTGTCAACAAGATGAACTTTATTTATATAGCCTTCCTTTTTAAAATGTAAACGATAATTCCACCCATCCTTGGGCACAAATTCAATTTTAAAAACACCTACTTTACTATAGTCTTTATCAACATATACTTCCCCATACATTATAGTACTCTTATATAATTTAACCTCAACGCCATCAAGTAAATTATTATTCACATCAGAAACGGTTCCGTTTAGTGTTATCTTTTCAACAGGTTTCTCTTTTCCACAAGAAATAAAAAGACTTAGTAGTAATGCATACAATATTGTTCTCATAATTTTTTATTTTGATTCAAAATTAGCTAAGCAAAGATAATCATTATTTAACTAATCTTGAACATTATTTTTAATAATTTTTGTAGTGTGAATTTTCCCATTCAACGAAACATTTACCAAATATATTCCATTGGGTCGATTTGTTATATCAATAAATATTTCATTGTACGGTTCATTACCGCTTGTTTTGTAAACTGTTATACCTTGAATATTTTTGACTTCTATGCCGTCTATATTTTCTGCGTTCTTAATTTGAATACTAAATCTGCCATTGTTTGGATTTGGAAAGGCTAATATTGAAACCTCGTTGTTATTTTCAATTTTTAAATCTGATAAAAAATCTTGTTGATTACTGATTGAATTATTATCGTCTACAATTTCTGTTGATTTTAGTGCTGATTTAGCACATGGTTGTAACGGGTTTATGTAAGCATGAAAAGTTTTTCCCGGAACTGTACTAAACCCCGGCTTGAGACTAATACTGTTTCCTGCTCTAACAACTCCGGTATTCCAATTATCATTCACTCCATTCAATACCACATTTTGCGGAACTAATTCATTCATAATCCATGAGACACAAGCCTCGGAAATATAAACATGTTCCTCGTTCGTATTTATAGGGTAATATATTGCATCAAATGGCGTTTTCGATAAAATGTTAGGGTCAGAATTAATGTTGTAAAACAAATTGGACGTGTTTATTGCTAAAGAACTTGTGGTTGGAATAAAACAATGATTATTTATATTTGTTGTTATGTTCCCATATCCTCCAGTGTTACTTGCTGCCATTTCTTCCATTGTATTAGTGGTACCTCCGGGAGCATTATCATAAGGATATGTTCCTGAAACGTGTACGGTCATGGATTTATCGTTAGGTTTCCAGAAAGCAAACCACACTATATCAATATTCCCATCAAATATTTTTGTATAAGGAGAAATGTTCGGTACAGCCCATGAATTTCCATCTATATCTACCCTAAAACTTCTATACCTCCAATTAACTATTTGGTCTGTAGAATTAAATATGGTTCCATCGTTCCTGCGTTGTCCATAAGCATTTCCCGAACCATTCGCTATAGCTATTTTGCGCAAATTAGATGGATAACCTACATTATTTAAGTTTTGCACAAAACTTGCTCTTAACGAATTCGTAGAAGGAAAAGATGTTGCGTGATATGTTAACATTTGGCGCGCTGCGATGGAACATAATAAGTTATCATACATACCCTCAACTGTAGGACTCATGAAGGAGAAAAATTGGAACCAATACTGAACACCTAACGGAATATTCGCGCCTTGTTGAGGCGAATCAAATGAGATAAAAAGCCTTGTATTATGATTTAAACCATTTTTTTCCATATATGCAAGAGCATACCTTGATACAAGACCTCCCATACTTGCTCCAACAACTACTAATTTATTCTGTGTAACTTTTCTTGCATTAATGTTTTCTATAAGTCCCTTTAGTAGATATGCATTTCTTTCAATGTATGTTGCACCTTGAGCAAAATCCAAAATAATAAAATCATAACCATTTGATTTTAAGCATTCAATGAAATTTTGACGATTTAATAAATCATACAATTCATTCCAACCTCGCTCATTCAAGGGGTCAAATCCTTCACAAATAATGATAGGGTTTCTGATATTTTGTGAACCGTCCGAAGTATATACATAACCAGTGCCTTTTACATTAACTCCTCCATGTGGGTAATTTGAAGGTATAGCAATGTTTAAAGGTATTGTAAATGTTGGACTTGGCGTTGTTAACGCTTTTACTACGATTGAGAAAGTTGCAATTAAAGGCTCTTCTATTGTTGTATTTTTCAAATTGCTTTCATAAGTTTTTATCAGTTTTATAGTTTTTTCCCCAATAAAAGAATAACTAACATTTAATGTTTGCCCCCAATCTATATCTCTTAATCCTAATCCATCATCAAAATCAATGCTATACTGCACATTGTTTTGGGCTTTATTAGTAAAATAAAAAGCATCATCAAATAAAAAATTCACATTACTTCCTTGATATATTGTATTTTTTAGAGCGGTTGCGACATACAGATTTTCAATTATGTATGGTGATTCTCTCCTTTGTGGGGTTTCTTTGATTTTTTCGTCAGATACATTTAACAGATTTCTTTCAAAGGCATCTTTTTTAATCGTATTATAATTAATATCTATGACAGAAATAGGAATAAAATCCTCATTATTAATGTTTTCTTTTACATTTCTAATGTCATCGTCATTATCATACTGCGTTATTGCTTTAGACTTCTGTGAATATCTGTAATAGATACTATCAAGAATTGGCAATCTATGCCCTATTTGACTTGCCTCAACTTGAGCATAAAGTTGTTGCCATCTGGAATAAGTAATTGTTTTTGCACTATCTGAACCATCGTAATCCACAAAAGATATAAGTTGAAAAGATTTATCAGATAAAAAACCTGTAGATATTGAACTCGTATCAATATCAGAAAAAATTTGCTTATATCTTTGATAATCAAATTTTTGACCGCTTTTTTCAACGAAAGGCGTTATTTCTGTTTGAGAAAATAAATTAATACTTATTAATATAAGTGATTGAATAATAATTACTCGTCTCATAGCTCTTACATTTTAATATTCCTATTTCTATTGATTTTCCAACTTTTCAACCTTGACATTCAAAGTTTGTATCATTTCTTGCTGTTGAATAATATACAAAGTCAATTCCTCAACTTTTTTCAATAACAGCGCATTCATTTCGCTCAGGTTTATACCTTCGCTTTCCATTACGGCAGCAGGTGCAACTTCGGGCAGGTGTTTTTTTGTTTTTACGAATGTGCTTAATTCGCTCAAAGGCATGAGTTTGTAATCGGGTTCAAACACATAATCGCAGCCTTGGTTGAGGCATACTTTTACTTCGTGGGCGCGCACTACACCGGCTACATCGAGTTTAACGGTGGGGTTGGTAATACCGATGCCGATGTTGCCCGAAACATACATGTCGCCACCGGTAAAATAACCTGCCCATCTTTTGTTTCCATTCACACCCGTAACTTTAGAATATACACCATAAACCGTATTACTGTTTGAAGCATTGGTCTTAATTTCTGAGAAAACTCCGTATGTACCGACTGTTGTTGACGTATTGTGGTTTTCAA
>WQTX01000004.1 GCA_009786075.1 Bacteroidota bacterium
CCCTCCCGACCTCCCCCTCAAGGGGAGGAGAAGGAAAGCTCTTTTGTTGAGTTGTGGTTTAATTTGTTAGTTCTCTCATTTATTCAAAACTTTATCAATTGCTTCAGAAAGTCCCCCTAAGGGGGATTTAGGGGGCTTTTAAAAAAAATTATGGCAACAATATTTTCAAAAATAGTACAAGGCGAAATTCCGGCACACAAAATTGCCGAAACCGATGAATTTTTAGCATTTTTAGATGTCAATCCCTTGGTGGAAGGGCACGTGTTGGTAATTCCAAAACAAGAAATTGATTACATTTTCGATATTGCCGATGATGTACTTGGGCGCATGATGCAGTTTGCAAAAAAAGTAGCACGAGCGCAAAAACAAGCAATTGAGTGTAAACGAATTGGCGTGGCGGTTATTGGTTTGGAAGTGCCGCATGCACACATTCATTTAGTGCCTATGAATTGCATGAATGATATAAATTTTACGCAGGAAAAATTGAAACCTTCGCAGGAGGAATTGGCGGAAACTTGTGAAAAAATAAAAGTGTATATTTAAAGAACGCGGATAACGCAGATGACACGGATTTACACAGAAATATAATCAGTGAAAATCTGCGTTATCTGTGTCATCAGCGTTCTAAACAGTTATAAAACATGGGAAAATCCTACATTGAAATTGTTGACATACCGACAAAACAACGTGAAGTCTTTTGGACAGACAACGATATAGTTGAAGCCCCAAATTGGCACAAAAATGAATTTTTGTTGATTAATTCCGGCGGTTTGTTGTATAAAATTTTCTTTGCCGATAAGCGTAAAGAACAAGTAAATACTGGAATGGCAATTCGTTGCAACAACGACCATGGAATTACTTTCGACGGAAAAGAAATAATCATCAGTTCGCACGATAGCCACAATACTACACCGCTTGCGTGGCAAACATCGAAAATTTATATGTTGCCCATTGAAGGCGGCGAACCTCGTTTGGTAACAGAAAAAAACGGCAGTTTTTGGCATGGCATTTCGCCTGACGACCAAACACTTATTTACACCGCTTTGCGCAACGGTCAATGGGACATTTATGCAATTTCACGCAACGGCGGCGAAGAAAAACAGCTCACAAATTCGCCCGTTCAAGACGACGGCTCGGAATATTCGCCCTGCGGAACATATATTTATTATAATTCCTATAAATCGGGATTTATGGAAATTTGGCGTATGCGAGCCGACGGAAGCGAGCAAACGCAAATAACACACGATAATTGCTACTCAAATTGGTTCCCGCATTTTTCGCCCGACGGCTCAAAAATGGCATATATTTGTTATTTAGATGACCAGGGGCAAGCGCACCCATTTGGCAAACGAGTGTGTTTAAAATTAATGGACATGAAAACCGGTGAAATTACGCAACTTACCGAAGAATTTTACGGTGGACAAGGCACTTTGAATGTTAATTCTTGGTCGCCGTGTGGTACGAAATTGGCTTTTGTGCGGTATGCGGAAAAATAGGCTTCGACTCCGCTCAGCCGCCGCAAAACCGGTCGTTGAGCGGAGCCGAAACGACATTTTTATAAAGAAAACAAACTAAAAACTATGGCTTTAATTAAATCAGTACGAGGATTTACTCCACAATTTGGCGAAAATTGTTTTTTTGCTGAAAATGCCACCATTGTTGGCGATGTTATTATGGGCGACGATTGCAGTATTTGGTTCAATGCTGTGCTGCGCGGCGATGTAAATTCCATTCGCATAGGCAATAAAGTGAATATTCAAGACGGTGCGGTGTTGCACTGTTTGTACGAAAAAACCAAAATTCACATGGGCGATAATATTTCGGTAGGGCACAATGTTACCATTCACGGCGCAACAATTAAAAACGATGTGTTGATAGGCATGGGAGCAACGATTTTAGATAATGCCGTTGTGAACGAAAATACCATAATTGCCGCAAACGCCCTTGTACGCGATGGGCAAATTTTAGAACCAAACAGCATTTACGCCGGCATTCCCGCCAAAAAAGTAAAAGACATAGACCCCGAACAAACTCGTGAAATGATTAACAAAATTGCAAATAATTATTTGATGTACGCAAGTTGGAAGTTGGAACAAATAAAATCCTTTTCCGTCATTCCTGCGAAAGCAGGAACGGCAAAGCCCTCGACGAAGTCAATCTCCTATTTTTTGAGGGGGATTCCTGCTTTCGCAGGAATGACGGGACTTTTTGAAACATTGAATTAACCTATGCCCAAAATAGAAGAAAACATACGGATTGATAAATGGTTGTGGGCTGTACGGCTTTACAAAACGCGCAGTTTAGCAACCACAGCCTGTAAAAACAATCAAATTGCAGTGAATGATGTGTTTGTAAAACCTTCACGCACTTTGCAAATTGGCGATACTATTTTAGTTAAAAAACCGCCATTTCCTCGTACTTATAAAGTGCTCGGACTGTTGGCACAACGAGAATCGGCAAAAGTAGTTGTAGATTTTATACAAGACATAACCCCTGCCGAAGAAATTGAAAAATGGGAAACTGCAAAACTTGTGCGACCTGTTTTCAGAGAACGAGGACTTGGTCGACCGACTAAAAAAGACCGGCGTGAAATGGAGGAATTTGGGTATTTGTGATAATTAAATTTTATTTGTATATCTGTCGTTTTATCATTCTGTCATTTATCGTTTAATATCCAAGACTAAAATTTACACTCGGCAATTCAACTTGTAACTTTACTTTCGCTTTCAAAGCAGTAAAAACTCTCAACAAAGTTTCCATTGTTACATTACTTGTATGCTTCTCAATTCTTGAAATTTGAGCTTTCTGAACACCTACAAGTTCACCCAATTCCTCTTGTGTCAAGTTGCGTTCTTGACGTGCTCGTTTGATAGCATCGCCTATCAAATCCATTTGCAATTCGTACTCAAAAAGGTCGCGTCTGGGCGTTCCAACTTTACCAATAAGTTTGTCTTGCACTTCGTCTAATGTGTACGTTTTCATATCTCTACTTGTTTAATTGTTTGTCATTGAAATATTTTTCTCGGATTTTAACGGCTTTTTGAATTTCTTGTTCGGGAACATCACTACGTTTTTTGATAAAACCGTGAGTAGAAATTACCAAAGTTTCCGTTGGTAAAGTTTTGTCCCAAAAAGCGAGAAAACGATATTGCAAACCTTGATACAAGGTTCTAAATTCCCAAATATCGTCCATTAATTTCTTAAAAAGTTCGGAGTCATTCTCTACTTGTGCCTTACGAATGTTGTAAAGAACTTTTTCGTAGTGCTTTGTTGGCAAACTTTCTAAAAATTCTAATGCTTCATCTAATATTGTAACTTCAAACCGTTTGTTCATACTTTTAAGTATTTAACGAGACAAAGATACGAAAGTTTCGCTAAATAGAAACTTATTTTGCAGTTATTTTTCAAGTTTAATATTTTCAACGAGTTTTGTTAATTCATCTATTGTTACTTTTCTTATTTTTTTCTACTCCCAATCTTCATTGTAAACCCAAATAAGCCTTCATTTTTTCAACTGCAATTATCACAATAAAAAAATAAGCCTCGATAAAAAGGCTTATTTGAAGTGGTATTTTAGTAATTTAAACAAAATTTTCCGGTTGTGCAACGGCTCGTGTGTTAAACGCCGCCCTATTCTCAATTTTATTGTGTTCCAAATTCTTTTGTGCGAATTGTTGCCACCAAACCTACTGCGCTCTCCACATAGAGCCTAAATCAACCTTAAAATCGCGGATTATATTTACCTTGCCACCGGCTTTTAAAATTAGTGTTGCGCCATTTTTTACTTGTACTTCTTGTACGTTGATGTTCCCCCCCGCTTCAAGTGTTAATACTACGTTAGTTCCTGTAACTATTACATTTTGCATATTGATATTGCCGCAAGAAATTTTAAAATCTTGACTGAGGTTTACGGTTGAATACGGGAAATTAATATCTCCGCCGCAACCATCTACGAACATAGCGTTTGTATTGTTAGGGTCAAGCCAATTACTTAAACGAGTTGTATTTGTCATACCCCCATTCCAAGAAAGATTAAAACGTCCATACTGAGAAACAATATTAGGTGGACAGCTAGAACCACTTGTGCTGCCATGCAATTGACCTATAACGCGTTTATTCTGATTTAATATAGGAGCTCCTGAAGAGACATCTTCTACTGCACCATTAGTGAAAACAACGTCCCAATGGGTATTTGGATGTGTTATTCCTCCTTCGCAAATGTTATTGTTAGGGTTATAATCCCAGCAAATGGTGGTGGGATTATTATTTATACTATTGGTTGTTATAGATATTTTTTTCTGAGAAATCAAAGGGTGATGAATACTAACACCGCTTGTGGCGGGAGTTGTTGTTCTATCCCACCCTAAATAGTAAGTAGAGATGTTGGAGTTCGTTACCGGATTTTCAATGAGATTTAACAGCATAAAATCAGTATCTGCTCTTCTTGCCAATATAGTAGCCCCTGTTGTAGATTTGTTAGCAGCAGGATTTACCACACTTCCGCATGGAGCTTCATAATTCCAATAGAAAATCCATTGATTAGCGTTTTGATAAGCTACAAAACAATGGTTTGCCGTGAGAAACACAGGACGCCCATCATTAGCCGTTGTATTCAGAAGAGCACCAGTACAAGCATCCCATCCCAATATCATTAAGGCGACTGCATTTTTTTCACTTTGATAATTATTGCCCACTGCACAATTAACATCATTATGACAAGGCAGTAAATTAGGGTCATTTCCCCTTAATTGATTTTCTTTTCCTGCAATATTATAAATATGCCTATATCCACTAATAATTTTAGCTATCGAAATAATGCCTTTATTTTCAACATATTTCGGTTCGTAATATTCTAAAACAATACTGTTTGTAAACAAAAAGCCCGTAGCAAAGCCCATGATACTATCTCTATTTCCTTGGTTATTTTTGTAAGTAAAAGCGCCTATATGCTGTGTCTTATCTTCGGAATAAATAAAAAACTTTGCTCCGTCGGGCAACCAAAATTTATCGTATAATAAATTCAAAGAAAGAGCATCGGGGCTATATATCCTTAAATTCCATAAACGACCTCCATCGGATGTTGTTTGCCAAACTCCCGAATTAGATAAATCAAAATTAACATCATGGGGAAAACCAAAGCGAAAAGGTTTGCCTCCCGAATTATCATTTTTCTCATCTTCTTGCTTGAGGGCTTTCATATCAAGATGAGGCATTGTTTCCATTGGGATTGATTGCTTCATTATTTCCTCACTACTTCTTCCCCAACTATAAGGGATTTCTTCTGTACTAATTTGGGCATTTATTGTACAACAGAAAAATCCCCACAAAAAAATTACTATTATTCGTCTCATAATCATCAATTTTATTTAATTTCATACTCTGCATATAAGTTAAAACAACTATCTACTTCTTCAAAAGGGAAATTACCTAAGCAAAAACGCTTACCTATTCGGTATCTTCCCAATTCAAGAATGTGTTGTTCCGGCGTAACACCAGACATTTCTTCTGCCGTTTCGCAAGCACCGAGACCAAGTCCAATAAGACTAAAATGAGTGTCTAATTGAATTTCTGTCCAACTTCCGTTGTCAAAATATTCCAAAGTGTAAGCCTTACCATACCTTAAAACTTTGTTTGAATGATTTTCGATTACTAATTTATTAGGAGTATTAACAAAAAGTTCTTCCGGAATCATACGCATTGTTATACACTTTTCTCCTTTTAATGCATCTGCACAAGGACAAGATTGAGTCTTCTCCCAAATAAGTTTTTGACTTACAATGTTTAATTCCGAACAAGTTTCTCCTGCAACTCCGCCCATTGTACACAACACTTCTCCTTTGCAATTATAAAAAGGTTTTGTATTGCCTTTATCTATCAAAAAACCTATTTCTTCGTTTCCATACGTGCACTGATAAATAGCAATAGACAGATTTGGATTTTCTTGTATTAACAAATTAAATTCCTCTATTTTTTCTTTCAACCAAGACAGGTCTGTTAATGGATTTTCAAATTCACAGACAATTTTCGTTGTATCTGTTATTTGCGTAGTATCTTCGGGATTTTCATTCCCACCCGGTTGTGGTTTCGGGTCATTGCAGGCGCTTATGCAACCTGCAATAATTACAAGCAATGCTGTAATTTTTAATATGTTCGTTCTCATAACAAACCTCACTTTTTTTATTTAGTCAAAATCATTTGTTTCGTATCCACCGGCTTCCCATCACAAATAAGCGTGTAGAAATAAATACCGGCTTGCAAAGAAGAGGCTTGTACGGTAGTTGCTCCTTTACCGCGTTCGGAAATAAAGATATTTTTTTGTTGAAAACCGTTTATGTCATAAATGTAAATATTGGCACTATTGACATTTTCGGGAATATAATAACCGATTTCGGTTGTTTGATTAAAAGGATTGGGGGCATTTTGCAACAACAGCGAAATTGATTCTATTCCATTTTCCTGAAAAGCTTTTTCGTCAATAGATTTGATATTTAGTAATTTTACCAATTGTTTGATTTGTTCTTGTTGCTTTTCTGCCTGCTCGCTAAGTTCTTGTACAGCTTTTACCAAAGGAACGACAAATTCAGCATATCGCAATCCGTAGACACCCAGTTCGTCCACGTCCACACCACTAAAATCGTAACCGATGCTTTTTGCTATTTTTTCAACATCTTGTGCCACAAATCCGGTTTGTATCTGTTTTTGTTTGGCTTCTCTTGCTTTATCCTCAATTTCCTTTGCTTCGGGGGAACGCGCCAAACGCAAAGAATCTCTGAGACTGTTTATTTGGGGGTCGTCCGATTTCAATAATTCATCTATAACATCTAAATCCAGATTGTAAGTAACCGGTTGCAAACGGTTGATAAAGTCAAGACCTGGCACATCTGTCTGAATATTTTTCTTTGCTCTTCCGTCCGAGAGATTAGTCCATGCAGCATAGCCGCCTATGCTGGTAACACTGCTATTGCCGATTCGTACTTGATTGCTTGCAGTAGCTTTTGCTTTATTGCCAATGGCTGTAGCATTGCTTAGGTTGCCAGCATTGACATCTGCATTATAACCAACAGCGGTATTATTGTTGCCAGTCGTGTTTGACTCAAGCGTATAAGCACCATTGGCGGTATTATAGTTGCCGCTCGTGTTTAACCAAAGTGCAACATAGCCATTAGCGGTATTATGACTGCCGGTCGTGTTTGATTCAAGCGCATAAGCACTATTAGCGGTATTGCAGTAGCCACTCGTGTTACGGTAAAGCGCATGATAACCATTGGCGGTATTTTGAAAGCCAGTGTTTGAGTTAAGTGCATTGTAACCGATTGCAAGATTGCAAAAACCCACTAAGGGATTACTTAGAGCACCGTATCCGAAAGACACGTTAGTGTTTCCGGAATATCCCGTATATCCCGCCGTTGTTGAGTTGTTTACCTTGAAAATAATGGGAGCATTGCTATTCGTACCCAAAAAATTGGTTGTACTTCCACCAATCTTTATATTTCCCAGTACATCAACATCAATTTGAGCCGATGCACTCGCTAAAAAAGCGATACCAATAAATGTAAAAATGATTCTTTTCATTTTAATTAGTTTTACGTCCGTTCCTTTAACAGACAAGAAATTATTAATTAATAGTTATGTTTTTTACAAAAGTATTCAAAATATTCAATTTGGCATGAGGTAATTTGATTTTTTTTATTTAAAACACTGTCTGTTTGCAAATTACCACTGCGCACCGGTCTTCGCGAGTGGCGTTTAACTTACAAAAAATACTTTAAATACTAAACAATAGGCGACAAAAACTTACAAACAAAATGATTAAGACTTACTTTTATGTGTGTAATTTAGAATTGTTTTGTGTATTTTTGTAAAAAATTAAACCACTTGTTATGCACATAGCAAAACAAAAACGCAGCGAAAATATTATAGAATACGTGCTCTATATGTGGCAGTTAGAGGATTTTATACGTGCCTGTAATTTTGATTTTGAGAAAATTGCAGTGCACTATAATTTGAACGACAGTTCGCAATACGAGGCTCGGCAATGGTTTCAGGCTTTTGTATCGGCTATGAAACACGAAGGCATTGAGCAAAGCGGACACCTCATGCAATTGAAAGAATTGGTGCAGGAACTTTCCGATATAAATATTACACTTTTGAAAAATCCCGAAGAAGTGAAGTATAAAGAGGCGTTCAATGCCGCCATGCCGCACATTGCCGAAATTATTGAAAAATCGAACAATACGCTCAAAAATGAAATAGATGCCTGTATAACAGCCGTGTACGGCTTACTGCTTTTGCGCCTAAAACAACAAAAAATAAGCGAAGAAAGCGAGGCGGCTTTTGCAACAATCACTCATTTTTTAGCATTTTTAGCATTCAAATATAAAAAATTATCAATGTGCCAATAAGACAATATGCCAATAAATTAATGTGCCAATATGCCAATAAAAATAATAAGACAATGAAAATAAAACAATTAACACATTTAATGTATTGGCACATTGACATATTGCCGTATTGGCATATTAAAAAATTGGCACATTAAATTTACTAACCATTAACCACTAAAAAAAATGGCAATCATTTCCCCCTCAATGCTCTCTGCAAACTTTTTGCACCTGCAAAATGATATTGATTTTGTAAACAACAGCGCAGCCGATTGGTTTCACTTAGATATTATGGACGGCGTGTTTGTGCCCAATATTTCGTATGGTTTGCCCATAGTGCGGGCTGTAAAAAAAACAGCGCAAAAACCTCTCGATGTGCATCTTATGATTGAAAAACCGGAACGGTATATTACTGATTTCAAACAAGCCGGAGCCGATATTTTGTGTGTGCATTACGAAGCGTGTACGCATTTGCACCGCACCGTGCAGGCAATTCAGCAGCAAGGCATGAAAGCTGGGGTAGCTCTCAATCCGCACACGCCGGTGGAAGTGTTGCGCGATATTATTGGCGATGTTGAAATGGTGCTTATCATGTCGGTAAATCCGGGATTTGGCGGACAAGAATTTATTCCGCAATCGTTGCAAAAAATTGCTCGTTTGAAAGAAATGATTGTGCAAACAAATTCGCAGGCATTGATACAAGTTGATGGGGGAGTAGATACCACAAATTGTCGCCAATTAACACAAGCTGGTGCCGATATTCTCGTTGCCGGAAATGCAATTTTTTGCGCAAGCAATCCAAGTGCGGTTGTTGAAGAATTGAAACGGAGTTAATTTTTAAAAATAATTTACAGTTAATAATTTATAATTAATAATTATTTACGTATTTTTGAACGCTAAAAAAGTATAAACCAATAAAAAATAATACAATGCAAGTAATTGATAACTTTAATTTTGCAGGCAAAAAAGCAATCGTTCGTGTTGATTTTAATGTGCCTTTGAACAAAGAAACCGGCGAAGTAAGCGACGAAACCCGTATTCGCGGTGCGTTACCCACAATCAACAAAATTCTTTCCGACGGCGGTGCCGTAATTTTAATGTCGCACATGGGACGACCAAAACAAAACCCAGACCCAAAATGTTCGTTACAACAAATTATTCCTGCCGTTTCAAAAAATCTTGGCGGTAAAGAAATCAAATTTGTTGACGACTGCATGAAAGCCGGTGATGCTGCAAAAGCATTGCAAATGGGCGAAGTTTTGATGTTAGAAAACCTTCGTTTTTACGAAGAAGAAGAAGGAAAAGCCCGCACAGCCGAAGATGCAAGCGATGAAGTGAAAGCCGAAGCAAAAGCTCGTGTAAAAGCATCGCAAAAAGAATTTACAAAAACCTTGGCAAGCTACGCCGATGTGTATGTGAACGATGCCTTTGGAACAGCGCACCGTGCGCACGCTTCTACAGCTTTGATTGCTGATTTGTTCAGCGCAGAAAACAAAATGTTCGGCTTCCTTATCAATAGCGAATTGAAAGCTATGGACAAAGTGCTTCAATCGAAAGATGCGCCGAAAACTGCAATTATGGGCGGTGCAAAAGTGTCTGACAAAATTCAAATCATTTCACGTTTGTTGCCAACTATCGACAATTTAATTATTGGCGGCGGTATGACTTATACCTTCATTAAAGCGCAAGGCGGAAATATTGGTAACTCATTGTGCGAGAGCGATAAACTTGATTTGGCACTTGATATTTTGCAAAAAGCAAAAGAAAACAACGTAAACGTATATCTTCCAACCGATGCTGTGAATGCCGATAAATTCGACGCTAACGCAAATACGTATGTTTCAAAAACCGGCGAAACTCCCGACGGTTGGATGGGATTGGACATTGCCGACGAAACTATTGCAACGTTCTCTGACGTAATTGCAAAATCAAAAATCGTACTTTGGAATGGTCCAATGGGCGTGTTTGAAATGGACAAATTCTCGAAAGGAACATCGGCAATTGCACAGGCATTGGCAAAAGCAACTGCTAACGGCGCATTTACCCTAATCGGCGGCGGCGACTCTGTGGCAGCTATCAACAAAAACAAACTTGCCGACAAAGTAAGCTACGTTTCTACCGGCGGCGGCGCAATGTTGGAATACATGGAAGGAAAAGTGCTTCCGGGTATTGCGGCAATTAGAGGAGACAAGTAAACGAGGAGACGAGTTGACAAGGGAACAAGTTGACAAGTTTTTTAGGAAACGAGGAAACGAAGTTTTAATAAAAAAAGCAGGAGGTTTCAAACTTTCTGCTTTTTTATTCCTTAGTCCCCTTGTTTCCTTGTTTCCTCGTCCCTAAAAACCTAAAAAAATGCAAAAAACAATAAATATAATAACCCTCGGTTGCTCAAAAAACCTTGTTGATTCCGAACGTTTGGCTCGACAGTTAGCGGCGTTGAATTATTCGGTAGTGTTTGATTCTAACCGGTTTACGCCGATTGTGATTATCAATACCTGTGGTTTTATACACGATGCAAAAGAGGAATCAATACAAACAATTTTGCAAACAGTGCAAGCAAAAGAGCAGGGAAAAATAGAACAGGTTTTTGTTATTGGGTGCTTATCGGAGCGATATGCAAACGAATTGCGTTCTGAAATTTCCGAAGTTGATGCCTATTTTGGCGCACGTAATTTTGCCGAAGTGTTGCAGGCTTTGCAAGCGCAACAAACTGATGAATTGTTGCACGAACGCATAATTTCAACGCCTAAACATATTTCATATTTAAAACTTGCCGAAGGCTGCAATCGCAAATGTGCGTTTTGCGCTATTCCGGCAATACGCGGAGCACACGTGTCAACGCCCATAGAATTGTTGGTTAAAGAAGCACAATTTTTGGCAGCACAGGGCGTAAAGGAACTTTCGCTTATTTCGCAAGATTTGTCGTACTATGGTGTGGATTTGTACAAAAAAAATGCTTTGGCAGATTTGTTGCCGCAATTAGAGGCAATCGATGGCTTGGAGTGGATTCGCCTGCATTATTTGTATCCCAACAATTTTCCGGAGGAAATATTGCCAATCATGCAGCAATCGCAAAAAATCTGTCATTATATTGATATTCCGTTTCAACATTCGTCGGGCGTAGTTTTAAATGCCATGCGTCGTGGTTTCAGCGAAGAAGAAACGTGGAAATTGATAGAAACCATGCGTTCGGCGGTTCCCGATATTGCCATTCGCACCTCGTTGATAGTGGGGCACCCGGGCGAAACCGAGCAGGAATTTGAAAAACTGTTACAATTTGTGAGTCATGCGCAGTTTGATAGAGTAGGAGTGTTTACCTATTCGCATGAAGACGGCACTTACGCTGCACAAAATTATGATGACATTATTTCTCAACGCGAAAAAGAAGCTCGCCGAGATGCAGTGATGGCATTGCAAAACGAAATTTCGCTGCAAAAAAACAAAAAAATCATAGGAAAAACAGTGAAGGTTCTTGTTGATAGAAAAGAAGGCTCTTCATACGTGGGACGTACGCAATATGATGCTTACGAAGTTGATAATGAGGTAATAATCAATTTTGCGAAGAGATTGGCGGTTGGAAAATTTTATGGCATTCGCATTGATGATGCTGATGCGTATGAGTTGATGGGGGTAGCCCCCTAAATCCCCCTAAAGGGGGGACACTTGAAGCCCTTCGTTCTCCATTTTCTTGTCTCCTTCGTCAACTATTCCCTCGTATCTTTATTCCTCACTTCCTGCTCCCTACGGCGCAAATCTTTGAAAAATTCCACAAACACAAGCACCAAGAATGTAAATATAAATGTGGCAAATGTAGAAACCACTACAATGACTGCACGTTGTGGTTTTGTTTTATGGTCGGCAACCGAGGCTCGTTCCACTACATAAAAATGCGTTAAAATATTGTGCGCCTCAACTTCGGCTTCACGATAACGCGATGTTAAAATACTCAACTGTTCTTTTTGATATTCCAAAAAGTCGCGGAGCGAAATATAGGTGCTACCGTAGCGAGCCAAAGTGTCTAATTGTTGGCGAATAGCGGCTGCGCCTCGTGTATTGCCGCTTGCCAAAGCCTCGCCGTAGGCTTGGTTCAAAGCGTAAGCCTGCGATTCAAAATCAACCACGCCTTTTTGCATAATCATTTGCAATGAATCTTCGAGCGAGGTTAAATATGCCACACGGCTGTCGTATTCTTTTTTCGCAATAGCAAAAGCCTCACGAGCACGGGCTTTTTCCATGTGATTCATAACCGTGTCTATCATATTGGTTATGGTGTTGGCAAGTGTTGCCGCCATTTTTGGGTCAGCATCGAGCACACGTATTTCAACCGCACCGTAGGTTGTACGTTTTGCTTGAATGCGTTTTTTGTATAATTTATTCATTTTATTGAGCGGCGAATTTACTTTTGCCGAATCAATTTCATAATGTTCCCATAGATTGAATTTAGTAATTATTCTATTGCGAATTTCCTCACTGTTAAGTACTTGTAGAATTTGCTCGGCTTCTTTTACCTCGCCAAATACCGATTCTTTTTTAATGGTATTACTTGTAGAAACAATATTTCCCACCGGTGCCGAAGGAGCGGGGAATACCACAACGCTTGATTCGTACAAAGGCGTCATTTGCAGCGAAACAATAATAGAAACCACAAATGCCACAGCCGAAACAATGATGAGCGGCTTTTTGTGCAAATAAATTTTAAATAGTAAATCGTTTGAATTGAATGAGTAACGTTCGTTTTGTTCCATATTTTAAAATATTTGATATTTACTTCGTGATATTCAGTTGATATTTATAGATATTCGATTGATAAAAATTGATAAATGCTTCGCGATAAAACGCTGCGCTGATAAAATTTATCGTGCGTAGCACATTTATCTTTTTTATCGCCGCAGGCAATTTATCTTTTCAACGTCTTGTGTCTAAAAATCTTGTGTCTTGTGTCTAAAATAATCCAAAAAGCTCAGCATCAATTTTATTAATAATTTTGCTAAAATCTTCGGGTTTATCTATAAAATTAATTTTATCGGTGTCGATTACCAAAATTTTGCCCAATTCGTAGGATTGCACCCACACATCGTAGCGGCGGTTTAGTCGCTCCAAATAATCCAATCGTATGGCATTTTCGTATTCTCTGCCTTTCGATTGTATGCGTTTTACCAAATAGGGAATTGATGATTTTAAATAAATCAACAAATCCGGCGGTTGAATAAGTTGTTCAACTTGTTGAAATAGAGAAAAATAAGTTTCAAAATCACGAGTTGCCATTAAATCCATTTCATGCAAATTGGGTGCAAAAATGTAGGCATCTTCATACAGAGTTCTGTCTTGAATAACGTCTTTTCCGCTATTGCGAATAGCCATAATCTGCTTCAAACGCTGGCGAAGAAAGAAAATTTGCACGTTGAACGACCATGCTTTCATGTCGTTGTAAAAATCTTCGAGATAGGGATTTGTGTCCACATTTTCGTAATGAGGTTCCCATTCGTAGTGCTTTGCCAACATTCCGGCAAGCGGGGTTTTCCCCGAACCAATATTTCCTGCTATTGCTATGTGCATATCGTTAAAAATTTATGCAAAATTACAAAATTTATTCGATTTTGAAAAAATTTACGTTCTTAATATTTTTCAATCGTACGTTGGTAAAATAAAAATTAATAATCTCATCGAACTTAAAATTTTGTTCAGCCATTGCCATTGCGCCTTCTTGCGATAGTCCCACGCCGTGCCCGTAGCCTTTGCCATTGAGAATAATTTTTTTGTTCGCGCTATCGTGCTCAACCGAAAAAAACGTGGAACGCAATTGTAAATCAGTGCGCATAGTTTTGAGTTCCAATAGTTTATCTTGCCCGTAGAATTTAAAAAATTTCATGCGTTCGGGTTGGTTGAATGTGAAATCGTAGGCAACCGTATCGAGCACAAAAAAACCTTTTGTAAGCAAATACATGCGCCATTCGGGTTCGGAATAGGTTTTTTGCCATTCGTAACCGGGTTTTCCCACGCTGTACGGGTCTGGTTTGGAACGCAAATAATAATGCGAACCACCGCTCCAAATATCTTCGCTATTGACGGTTTGCCCGCCCGAATTGGCGAAAAACGTAGCCGAAATAATACGTCCGTCAGTATCGACCACCACAATGCCCGATGTAGCAAGTGCTGCTTCCAAAATCAGCGGTGTTTTGCACCTTCCTTTAAATGCTTGACAATGAACGCCGTCGCATAAATTATAACCTTCCGCCAAATGTTTTTCATAATAGCGGGCGGCGTAACTGCGGCACAACACGGCTTGCGCTTTGTAGTATTCGAGCTGAGCCTTTGAACCGCCCTCTGCCTCAATCACACCGGCTAAATATTTATCGAATTGCACGTCGTTAATGAGCGTCATGGTATTTGCATTCAAACGAATAAACAAATCGTTGTCGAAAGTGCGGGTTGCAAATCTTTTCCTGGGTGATGCAATGGTAAATGTATTTGATTGCGTAGCCCCCCGTATATGCAAATTTGAATGTATTTTATATTCCTTTTCGTTTATTTTCAGTAATTTACTGCCCGCAAAACGAATAGTTGCCGTTTCCCCCTCGGCAAGTGAAAGTATAATTTTATCATGGTCGATAATATCATATTTGCCCTCGGTGGCGGTAAATGTAAATTCGGTTAGTGCATTATCGCTGTATATGCGAATGTTGATGTTTTGGGCGGTTGCACAAAGAGAAGAAAACAATAACACACAAAACAATGAGATAATTTTAAATTGTAAATTGTAAATTGCAAATTTTAAATTGTTCATTGTTCATTGAATGTGTATTGTGTCTAAAATTTTGAAAGGGTATATTATCTCTTATTAAAGAAAAGTTTTAATCCTTGTGTTTCATATTCTTCAAAATCACTGTCGGAACTTATAAGAGTAATTTTATCGGCAATTGCCTGTGAAACAATAAATTTATCGTTCCAATCTTTATTTTCGTTGGTAAAACTTAATGTTTCATACGTTTTTACGTGCTTCTCGCTAAATGGTGTAATTGTTATACCCATCTCTTCAATAGCTTTATAAACTTCGGTTACATTTTTATATTGATGTATGTCCGAGAGTTTTTTCTTTGCTGATTGCTTACCTGTTTTTATAATAGGTTGATAATATTTTGATTTGTATAAATCAATAAGCTCCCGAAATGCTATTGAACTTATAGTAAATTCATTATTACCATCTTGCAGCAAACGTCGTGTTGTTAGATGCAAGTTTTTTGTTAAATCCTTATTAAACAACCAAAAAATTAAGATGTTAGTGTCTAAATAATATTTCATTTTAACACCATTTTCATACTTGTAAATCTACCTCCCAATCCTTCGGGATTTTTTTCTCTCCACAACATCATTTTTGATTTCTTTTGTGTTTCGCTCTTTTTAGTTGGCGCTTTCTTTGTCATTGTTGCTTCCATTGCCGTAATTGTTATTGTTTTTGCAAATATACATTGTTTTGACTGTACAACGCAAATATACAGTAATTTATTTAGGAAAATAAGAAACAGGAATTAGGAAATAGTATAAAAAAGAATATTTTTGCTGATTGAAAATAACGAACAAACAGAGTATGATTGTAACCACCCACATAGAAACCGATTTAGGAACAATGATTGCTGCCGCAAGCGATAAAGGAATTTGCATGTTGAATTTTGCAGATTGCAAACATTCTGCACTAAAATTGCGAAAATTATCGGAAACCTTCAAAACTCCGTTAGAGCAGGGGAGTAGCCCGTATTTTGATACGTTGCGCACACAATTACAACAGTATTTCAAAGGCGAAAGAAAATGTTTTGATATTCCCTTAGATTTGATAGGTACGGAATTTCAAAAACAGGTGTGGAATATTTTACCAGAAATTCCCTACGGAAAAACAATAAGTTACGCCGAACAAGCTGCTTTATTGGGCAAACCTGCGGCAGTGCGAGCGGTTGCCTCGGCTAATGGAAAAAATAAAATTGGTATTATTTTGCCTTGTCATAGAGTTATTGGTGCAAACGGCGCGCTTACCGGCTATGATGGGGGAATAGAAAGGAAAAAGAAATTGTTGGAGTTGGAAAGCGCAATTTGATTGTACGCTATATCTCCCGAATAATCCTACAAGGATTCCCATAAGCAAGCACATTACTGCGTATAGATTTAGTTACAACGCTCCCTGCACCTATTGTAACATTGTTGCCAATAGTAACACCCGGTAATATGATACTGCCGCCGCCAATCCACACATTGTTGCCGATTGTTACAGGAGCAGTTTTCGATACGGCAAACGGAAAATCTTCATTCACGCTCTTATTAATCCTCTCACTTGCACTCACAGGGTGAAAAACCGTGTATATATGAACTCCGGGGGCAATCAACACATTATCGCCAATGGTTATGCGATTACAATCCAAAAACACACAATTCATATTGATTTCACAATTATTGCCTAAAAAAATAAATTTGCCATAATCAACAAAAAATGGCGCCGTAATCTGCGTAGATTTTCCCCGCGCGCCCAATAATTCGTCGAGTATTCGCAACTGCTCGGTTTTATTGGAATAATCAAGGCAATTATATTGTTGCATTAAATTTTTTGCACGAAGCCATAATTCCATTAATTCGGGGTCTCCACAGTCATACAATTCTCCTGCGAGCATTTTTTCTTTTTCGGTCATTTTAATTGAGTTTTCAAATTTATTTAATATTACTCAAGATTTTCCTCTTTTTTTGAAGGCAGTAAAAATAATATATATTGTGCTGCAATAAAAAAACTTGTAGCGATAGCAAAAACAGAATTATAGTACAATGTTAGATTACTTTGAAAATTTAGATTTATCCAGATTTTTAATCCAACCATAATACAATATATTGTCATTATACTCACAAGCCAAAGAATAGATATTTTCGCATCTTTTAGGCGATAAATACTATACTTGATGTAGAAGAAAAGAATAATTAGACTGTATAGTATGAAAATAACTTGAATTTTAGAAGAAGAAAGATGTAGCGTATATAAAGAAGAGACATTCAGTAAGTTCAAAGACTTCAAAATAATGCCGGTTACAATGCTTACGCAGACTGCTATAAGCATTAAATTTCCTAGTTTTTTAGCGTAACCCGATACATCAAGTCGTTTTTGAGAGTGGGGTAAACAAATTTGCTCGGTTTTTTTCGCAACACATAAGTATATCAAGTTGACAAGACCAATTACAAATAATGTGCGAATTGTATAAATAAAGGCAGGTGTTACAAATTGTATCAGTTCTTTATTTTCAACCATATACATTCCTAAAGTCATTAAAGCAATAAAAGATGCAAAAAATAGATAGTTTATTATTCCTGAAATGATTGCAAGCGCACGGTTATTATTCAACATTCGTATTCGTTTTGCGGCTAACATAAACGAAGAGTAAGAAATAATACACCAAAAAGGCACAAGATTTGGGGTAAAACTGCTGGTAATGTAATTATAAATGTTGCTTTGGGCAATCCACGTTAAACCCATTTTAGCTGTTATTACAGTAGAGATGGTAGAAAGCATTTGCATACCCAAGTATGTTCCTAATAACATAAACAGAATGGTAGTGCCCATTCTAAATTCACGATTGGTAACTGTCCCCTTGTAGTTAAATAATAGATGTAAAATTGTTTTGTCCATAGTTATTTAATTTATTTTATTTTCATTGTCAATTCTCAACAACTCTAAACCGAAAACTCTCAACCCCCTTAACCCCCAACTTAGCCACAAACAACCCACCCGCATGAGGAAATTTTTCTTCCGAACCTTCGGGCATCCAATTGCGAGCGGTGGTAATGTACAGTTCATCAAGGTTTTCGCCGCCAAAGGCAACTGAGGTAACATTTGGCGAAGGTACTTCAATGGTTGTCATTAATTTACGGGTGTATGGATTCCAGCACGAAACTTTGCCGCCGCCCCAATGAGCAACCCAAATCATGCCTCGCTCGTCAATGGTGCAACCGTCGGGCGTGCCCCATTCTTTGGGCGTTTCTACCAAGCGTTCGCCTCGTGAAATTGTTTTGGTTTTTTCGTTATACACGTAGCGCATAATGCTGTATGTGGGCGAATCTATATAATAAAACGTAAATCCGTCGGGCGACCAGCATAAACCGTTGGAAACCGTAATGTCGCTCAATTTTTGCTCTATCACAAATTCGTTTTTGTCGATTTCGGTAGTGGCTTTGTATTCGGTAATTTTGTATAAAGCAGCAATCGGATTTTTACATTCAATGTCCATAGTGCCAACCCACAATTCTCCCTGTGGCGAACATTTTCCGTCGTTAAAGCGCACACGTTCTATATCAATCTCGGGACGGAGTTTTTCGGTTAATTCTTTGGTTTCCAAGTTGAAATTATACAAACCGTGCGCTAAGACAAGCAACACGTTGGCAGAATCAATTACTACCACAGTGCCAATTTCGGCAGGCATGGGGTAGGAGTCCATTTTTCTTTCGAGAGGCGCGTACACGTGCAGCATTTTTCCGGCAATGTCAATCCAATAGAGGCGTTGCGTGGGCGTGTCCCATAGTGCGCCTTCGCCTACTTGCGCTTTTGCGTCGATTACGAGTTCGGCTTGGGGTGGTTTTTCGGTGCAGCTTGGTATGAAAATAGTCATGATTACTAATAGTTTTAGTAGGAGTGTTTTATTTTTTCGCATAATTTGTTTTTCAATATTTACTTTTATTTACCCTATTTTCTTGCAAAATGTAAAAATAAGAAGTTTCAAATCTGCTTGTTTGATACATTTTTGTCAAAATAAGCAGTTTTTCTTATAATTTTTCGCTTATTTGTACATTTGGTTTTTATTCTATATTTGTCATTTTTTTGCAAAATGTAAAAATAAGCATATTCAAACCTGCTTATTTGATACATTTTTGTCAAAATAAGCGATTTTTCGTATAATTTCTCGCTTATTTTTACATTAATCATTTAGTTGCTCTTTTTTATTGCTCAGCGTAATATTACCAATATTATAACTATAAACCGATGCCGGTAAAAATGTCAAAAATAAATCATTTATTTGTTTTACCCCCATTTGGTCGATAGAAGTTACCAATGCTTTGTCGAAACCATTGCTTTTACAAAAATGTATTAAACTTTTCAGTTCGTTTGGTTTTTCAAAATAGCGGTTGCTCCATTTTATTTCTACGCCCCACACGGGTTTGTATTTTTTGTCGTCCACCAACACTAAATCCACTTCGCCTTCGCTTCTGCCTTCTTTCCAACGGGCGTAGGTAAGGTCTAATTTTTCGCGGTGCATCCACTGACTTAGCACGGCAGTTTCTATCATATTGCCCATTTCGCTGTCGGTTGCGGCAATGGGCGAAAACAATGCTGTGCGCAGTGAAGGGTTCGTTAAATACACTTTGAAACTTGTAATTCGTTTCAAGCGTTTGGCATTTACATCTACCTTATTCAAAACTTTTATCAAAAAAGCAGCTTCTAAATATTCCAAATATTTTTTCAATGTATCTTTTGAAATACCGCTTTCTTTGCTCATTGTTTCGTACGAAAATTCGTTGCCCGTGTTGTAGGCAATGTATGTAAAAAAACGGTTCAATTCCTGCACATCTTTTATACCGTAGAGGCTTGGCAAATCGCGTAAAAGCACTTTGTCCACTATGTCGTTTTTTATGTATCTGCCCATGTCGCCTTGTATTTTTTCGTTCAACACCACTTCGGGATAGCCGCCAAAATTGAGATAATGCACAAATTCTTTGTTCAGCGCTTTTACATCGTGTGCAAGACAATAGGGTATTTGTGTTTCGCCGTACGAAAGTTGTCCGCTGTAAATAAGATGATTCATTTTTTTGAGATGAATGTACTCTTGAAATGTAAGCGGCGGCAACATAAAATCGGTAAATCTGCCTGCGCCGCTTTCGGTGCTGTGCCATTTGAGGGCTGCCGCTGCCGAACCCGACACCACGAATTTGGTTTTGGGATAGGTGTCAACCAACACTTTAAGGTGGCGTTCCCAATCTTTGAGATATTGAATTTCATCGAAAAAAACATAGCAACCGTCTAAATTTTCTTGACAGAGCGATTGCTTGCTGAGTGTCAAAAGGTCGTCTAAACTCAAATGCACATAAATAGGATTATCAACGCCTATAAAGAATATTTTTTGCGGACTTACATTTTCGTTAAGCAGCTGTTGTATGCAGTGGTAAAGCATAACGGTTTTGCCTACTCGACGCGGACCCATAAGCACCACGGCTCGGCGTATAATTTTTTCTGTTACATAAGGGTAAAACAAATCAAAATAGAGACGTTTTGCCATTGCTGCATAGCTGTCGGGTATTTGGCTGTTTACCCACCAAGGGTTTTCAAAGCGCAAACGCTCTGTAATTTTTTCTGCCGGAATAAGATATATTTTTTCCATAAAAACTTTTATTTAACTTCGTTGAACTCGCTCTTCGAGTTTTGGCTGTGCAAATATAGTATAAATAAATAGATTGTGATATGCTTATTTGATACATTTTTGTCAAAATAAGCATTTTTTCTTATAATTTCTCGCTTATTTGTACATTTGATTTTTATTCTATATTCATCATTTTTTTGCAAAATGTAAAAATAAGAAGTTGCAAATATGCTTATTTGATACATTTTTGTCAAAATAAGCATTTTTTCTTATAATTTTTCGCTTATTTTTACATTTCGGGTACATTTTACCCCACATGTTTCAATTCCTTAGCAATATGTTTTATCAAATTCTTCTTCTTCACAAGAATACCGCTAATTTGTATTATTTCTTCCGGCGAAGTGGTATTTTTAAGCTGTTTATTCAACTCTTCGCATTCGTCTTCCAAGCGGCGTTTTTTGTAGGTGCCAATGGTTTCCACCAGTAGCGACGGGAGTTTCTGCTCTTCGGTTTCGTAAGCGCTTTGCTTTTTTTTCCAAATTCTGCTCAACGCCATATCTTTGCTCGAAAATTCAATTGTTAAGGCTGCAAATTGCGGATTTTGATGAAAACTGAAATATTTTTGAGCATCAAGTGTTTGCAAATTCTGTTCAAAATATTCATTGAACATTGCCGAAAATGTTTCATTTTGCAAAAACATTTCGCCGTCAATAATTTCGCTTTGCAAATAGTCGCACACTCGAATTGGTTGCGTTAAAAATGGCAATTGCACTGTTTCGTTACCATATATAATAAGCAAACGCAAAATTTCTTTTTCGGTGTTGTACAAAGCCTCAACTTGCGCTTGCGGAGCGGTTTGCTCCACAAATTGCGGCGGTGCAAAAGTAGGAGTGGGGGCAACATATTTCGTATGCGTCGGCGCAATCTGCGTTGCCGTAATTTTTTGCAACTGCTTTTGCAACACATCTTCCGAAATTTTTAGAATTTTGCTGCATTCTTCCACATACACCATTTGCGTAACAGGGTCGGGAATAAGTGAAATTGTGCGCACTACATCGTTTATTAGTTTTGCGCGTTCAATTGGGTCGTTTTGCGTTTCGTTGGCAAATAGTTGGGTTTTGAATGTTATAAAATCGGTTTTATTTGCTTTTATATATTCATGCAATTCGTCAGCACTGCGTTTTCGTGCGAAAGAATCGGGGTCGTCGCCGTCGGGTAAAAGTAAAACGGAAACGTGCAGACCTTGCTCCAAAATAATATTGATACCACGCAAAGCGGCTTTTATTCCCGCCATATCGCCGTCGTACACCACCAACACATTGTTGCTAAATTTTTGTATCAAGCGAATTTGCTCCACCGTAAGCGACGTTCCCGACGATGCAACCACATTGCGCAAACCTGCTTGGTGCATCGAAATCACATCGGTATAGCCCTCAACCAGAATACATTGGTCTTGTTTTGAAATTTCGGTGCGGGCAAAATAAATACCGTAAAGCGTTTTACTTTTATTGTAAACTTCCGATTCGGGCGAGTTCAAATATTTTGCAAATTTTTTATCGGGATTTGCCCCCACAATTCGTCCGCCAAAGCCAATAACCGCCCCCGAAAGCGAGTGAATGGGAAACATAACCCGTCCACGAAAACGGTCAATATTTCCGTGTTCGCCCACAATAGTTAAGCCCGTTTTTTCTAAATATTCCAATTTATGCCCTTTGGCAAGTGCCTCTTTGGTAAAGGCATCGCGTTGCTCAAAACAATAACCAAGTTGAAAATGTTTTATGGTTTCTTCGGTAAATCCCCGTTCTTTAAAGTAGGAGAGGGCGATTGCTTTTCCGCTATCGGAGTTGTGCAAATTGTTTGCAAAATACTCGTTTGCAAAGCTATTCACAATTTGCAGACTTTCCCGCAAATCGAAACGCTGTTTGTCTTCATCGCTCAAATGCGTTTCCTCAACCGTAATATTGTATTTCCGGGCAATATATTTCAGCGCATCGGTAAACGACATTTTTTCATGTTCCATTACAAAACCCACAGCATTTCCCGCTTTGCCGCACCCAAAACACTTATAAATACCCTTTGCCGGCGACACCACAAACGAAGGCGTTTTCTCGTTGTGAAACGGACAACAGCCTTTGTAGTTCGCACCGGCTTTTTTAAGCGACATAAAATCACTCAAAACTTCCTCTATTCGAGCTCGGTCTATTATGGTTTGTTTGCAGTCGGGGTGAATCATTGTTTAGGAAACGAGGGGTTAGGGAATAGGAGTTAGGAACTACTGCAAAAATACAATTTAATTGATACTTTGACAAGCTCAGTAACCGGAAAATTGAAAATTTATTTACGAGACGTTATATTTTACAGCCGAAAATAGAGATTGGAACGTCAACACAAATCAATAAGGGTCTGTATTGCAAATAAATTGCACTCCGCTGTAATTTTGCTGTGAAGCCACCATTTGAATAGCCTGTGTAACGGCATTTCGCACCTGTTCAAGCGATTGTGAACGGGGAATTTTTATAAGTAATTCTTGAATATACAGAGTTTGCAAGCGAGCAATAAGCGGATATTCGGGTCCCATAACGATAATTCCTTGTATGCGTTGCACAAGGGCGGCAAGCTGCCGAGCTGCTTGTTCGGCTTTTGCTCGTTCTCGATGTTTTACCGAAATTCGCAGCAAACGCACAAAAGGCGGATAGAGGAATTTCTGCCGTTCACTCATTTGTTGTTGCATAAAATCTTGAAAATTATGCTGTTGCACGGCAGTTAAAACATTGTGTTTCACATTGTAACTTTGTATGTACACCACACCTTGTTTTTGTGCGCGTCCGGCTCTACCGGCAACTTGCGTAATTACTTGATAGGCTCGTTCAAATGAACGAAAATCGGGCATATTCAATAATGAATCGGCTTGTAAAATGCCCACAAGTCCCACATTATCAAAATCTAAACCTTTGGTAATCATTTGTGTACCAACCAGAATATCAATTTCTCGTTGTTCAAACGCATCAATAATTTCGTTGTATGAATTTTTGCCTCGTGTGCTGTCCAAATCCATGCGTTTAATGCGTTTATCGGGGAAAATTTCGCGCAAACTGTCTTCTATTTTTTCGGTGCCAAAACCAAAATGTTCTACTGCCGACGAACCGCAGGCGTGGCACGTAACGCTGTGCCGTTGCGAAAAACCGCAATAATGGCAACGGAGCGAGTTTGTGCCTTTGTGGTATGTAAGCGTAACATCGCAGTGTTTGCATTTGGGAATATGTCCGCAGGCGGTACATTCTATATAAGGCGCAAATCCTCGGCGGTTTTGAAATAAAATTATTTGCTGCTTTTCTCGCAATAATTCATCTATTTTTTCTATCATTTGCTTGCTGAAAAGCGCATCGTACATTCGTTTTTGTTTGCGGGCAATTTGCAGGTCAATTATTTCAATACGAGGAAGTTGCACTTGCGAATAGCGTTCGGTTAATTCCACGAGTGCATATTTCTGTTGCTGTACATTGTAATAGGTTTCCACACTTGGCGTGGCGGTTCCCAAAAGGGTAGGAGCCTTGAACATTTGCGCCAGCACAATTGCCGTATCACGGGCATTGTAACGGGGTGCAGGGTCGTATTGCTTGAACGATGTTTCGTGCTCTTCGTCCACAATTACCAAGCCCAGATTGTGAAAAGGCAAAAACACCGCCGAACGTGCGCCAAGTACAATAGAATAGGAATTTTCGTCAGCCGCTAAAAGATTATTCCACACCTCAACTCGTTCATTATCGGAAAATTTTGAGTGGTACACGCCCACTTTGTTACCAAAAACTTTGCGCAAACGCACAATTATTTGCGACGTAAGTGCAATTTCGGGCAAGAGATACAACACTTGTTTGCCTTGTGCCACAATATGTTGAATAAGATGTATATACACTTCGGTTTTGCCGCTTGCCGTTACGCCATGCAACAAACACACTTTGTGCGTTTCAAACGAAGCAATGATTTGTTGTAAGGCATTTTGTTGCGCCTCGTTCAATTGTTTTGCCGTTATGGTTTCGGCAGTTTCAATTTCAATACGTGAACGCGAACTGTCAAACTCTTCCAAAAATCCTTTTTTTACTAATTCGCTCACAATTTGTGCGTTGGCAGCAATAGTTGTAAGTAATTCTTTGCGAGAAATCGAAAAATTTGGATTTTTACTTTTCATATATACATCCAAAAACGCAAGAAAAGCAGATTGCTGTTTTGGCGCTTTGCTTAGATTTTCAAAGGCATCGTTAACCAATTTTTCGGTATTTTCAACTTGCGGCAGTCGATAACGAATTTCAATTTTTGGTTTATAGCCTTGCAATAACTTTTCGCCGGTAAGAATAATTCCTCGCTGCAAAAGCGATTGCACAGTGGTGGTAATAGTTTCCTGCGGAAATAATTTTTGCAAATCGTTAATTGTGATACTTGTATTTTCATGTATGGTTGTGAAAATCAACTCTTCTTTATCGGTCAAACTGTCAATTTCCGAAAACGCAGGATTGGAGTAGAGCATTGACTCGCTTTCGAGTTTTAGTCCGGCAGGCAGGGCGGCTTTCATCACATCGCCGCGGGTGCACATATAATAGTGTGCAATCCAATCCCACAATTGCAATTGTTTTGCAGTTACAACCGGTTTATTATCGAGCACCGAATGTATGTTTTTGGTTTCGTATTTTTCCGGTTTGTTATGATGCAAGGAATGAACAATTGCGGTGTACATTTTGCGTTTGCCTAATTGCACAACAACTCTGTTGCCTACGGCAACCGACATGGTTTCGGGTATGCCGTAAGTGTACAGCAATGGTACCGATAGGGGTAAGATTACGTCGGCGTACAACATTATTTTTTTCCAAACAATTTTTCTATAAACGACGTTTGCTTATGCTGCACCGAATATGGATTGTTTTCTTCTTCAAAAAGCGGTTTTTCGCCATGCAATATACGCCACACGTCCGACCATTCCACAAAACCGCCCAAATTCCGGTCGTCAATAAATAAATCAACATCGAGTTTGCGGCTCGATTCTTCTTCCGAAAACACTTCTTCGGGGTAACTTTTATTCACTGCGTAAAATTCCAAACCGTTTTTTCGGCAAAATTCCACTGCTTCGTCGAGTTCCTTGCCCCAACGATACGTCCACATTATTAATTGATGTCCTTTTTTTTGCAATTCACGCAAAGTTTCAAATGCAAACGGCTTTATTTCGCCAATTGCCGGGTATTTATGTTCGACTATTGTTCCGTCAAAATCTACGGCTATTTTCATTTTTTTTTAGGAGTTAGGGATTAGGGGTTAGGGGTTAGGTAATAGGAGCGTAGGGGCGAATTTAGAGAGCATATTCACGAGTGTTGGCAACATCTTGCGCTAAATCTGTTGCAGGGTAATTAAATAAAGAAACATTATAGCTGCCCAATAATTCGGTAAAGGCTCGTTTCGATAAATTGGCTGTTTTGGCAGCTTGCCCAAGCGACAACTTGCCTTTTTCATACAGCGAACTTGCCAATATCATATACAGTTGCATTGCATCAAGTTCCGAAGTTTCTGGAACTTTTATGTTTATCATTTTCATAGGTTAATGATTAGTAGTTTTAGTAAGTAAACGAGAAAGGTTGTTTTTTTGAACATTAAATAATCGTACGAATTAAAAATTTAAGAATTAAACTGTAAGCCAAAAGAACTAATACGATTTTAACACAAAAAAACACCCACGTTACAATATTTAATGCAGGGGAATGTTTAAATTCTTTATCTTGTTTCCATCGTTTTCGCTTAATTTCTTTTTCCTTGCATCGAAAGATTATCGCCCAAACAATTGTTTTATAAGCATATTGAAGAATATCGCAAGTTAGAGAAACCACCAAAAAAATTGCTGGAAGAATTAGTTCCTTCGGTATAATAGTTTGTGTATCTGTTTTAGTAAAAATCCAAATTAAAGCGAATCCCGCCAATGCGATATTTCTACTTATATCACTTAATTTACCCGAAGCCTTTTCATAAACTGATTTATAACCATCAATTTTCATAATAATTTTCCTATCTATTTAATTTGTTTTTTCGATACTACATTTTTACTTTGAAGGAGCATCAGGTCCGGTTCCACCGGTTCCACCTCCACCATCAATCATTCTTATTGCAATATTCTTTATTCCTATATTTCTTCGAGTACAAACTAATTCATTTTGTCCTTCTGTTATTTTTTTTTCGCTTCGACTTTTCATACTTACAATTTTTAGTGTAATTTTTTGTTATCTTTTTATAGTATTTTATCAAGTTAGTTCTATGTCTAATTCCCCATCTCCGACAAAAACTTAATCCAAACCAAACGCACCTGCTCTTCGGTATAATCGTATTCTTGCATCAATTCTTTGAGCGTATCGGCAAATTTTTCGTATTCTACTGTGCGGAAAAACTCGAATATTTCTTCAATTTCTTCTTCTTCGAGGTCTTCTTGTATTTGGTAATTAATATTCACTTTTGTTCCCGAAAGCACTATTTTTTCCAACTCATCGAGCATTTCTATAAGCGTTTTTCCTTGTCCTTCGGCAATGGTTTCTAAGGCAACTTGGCGGTCGATGCTTTGTATTACCTGTACTTTATTGCCCGATTTGTTCACAACCGATTTTACCACCATATCTTGCGGACGTTCTATGTCGTTTTCTTCAACATATTGTGCAATCAGTTCCACAAATTCTTTTCCGAATTTTTGCGCTTTGCCTTGCCCTACACCAATTATATTTGCCATTTCGGCAATCGTAATAGGGTATTGCACCGCCATATCTTCAATGGAAGTTTCTTGAAAAACCACAAACGGCGGTACATTGTGGCGTTTTGCAACTTTTTTGCGCAAATCCATTAACATACCTATCAACACAGGGTCGAGCGAGGCTGTTCCCTGTCCTTCGGTCATTTCCGTATCGGTATCTTCGTAATCGTGGTCTTCGGTCATCATGAATGATTGCGGGTGTTTCAAGAAATCTTTGCCGGCTTTGGTAACTTTGAGTAAACCGTAGTTTTCAATTTCCTTGTCAAGCATACGGGCAAGCAATAATTGGCGAATGAGCGCATTCCAATATTTTATATCGTGGTCGCTGCCGCAGCCAAAACATTCAAGCTGTTCGTGTTTGTAGGTTTTTATTTCCGAACTTTCTTTGCCCACCAAAATTTCGGCAATGTGCGCCGCTTTGAAACGTTCTTTCACTTCGAGAATTACACGGAGTGCCATACACACCTCGTCTTTCGCCTCGCTTTGCGGTTTCGGGTTGAGGCAGTTGTCGCAGTTTCCGCAATCTTCGTTCATTTGCTCGCCAAAATAATTAAGCAGCGTACGCACACGGCACGAACTTGTTTCGGCGTACGACGACGTTTCCAACAACAGCTGTTTGCCAATTTCCTGTTCGGCAACAGGCTTGCCCTGCATAAATTTTTCGAGTTTTTGAATATCTTTCAAACTGTAAAACGCTATACATTTTCCCTCGCCGCCATCTCTACCGCCGCGTCCGGTTTCCTGATAGTAGCCTTCCAAACTTTTGGGTATATTATAATGTATCACAAATCGCACATCGGGTTTGTCAATTCCCATACCAAAGGCAATCGTAGCCACAATCACATCGGCATCTTCCATCAAAAACATATCTTGATTGCGTGAACGTGTTTGCGCCTCTAAACCAGCGTGATAGGGTAGAGCTTTTATACCGTTTACCACCAACATTTCCGCCAATTCTTCCACAGTTTTGCGGCTTAGGCAGTAAATTACGCCCGATTTTCCGGCGTTTTCTTTTATAAATCGAATAATTTGCTTTTGCGCATTCACTTTCGGGCGCACTTCGTAGTACAAATTCGCACGGCGGAACGACGATTTAAACACCGTAGCGTCCAACATTCCCAAGTTTTTTTGAATATCGTGCTGCACTTTTGGCGTAGCCGTAGCCGTCAGCGCCATAATCGGCGCAGCCCCAATAGCCTCCACAATTGGTTTAATGCGGCGATATTCCGGACGAAAATCGTGTCCCCATTCCGAAATACAATGCGCCTCATCGATTGCATAAAACGAAACTTTCACGCTTTTTAAAAACTCAACATAATCGTCTTTTGTGAGCGACTCGGGCGCAACGTACAGCAATTTGGTTGCACCGCTACGCACATCGGCTTTCACTTGACTGACTTCGGTGCGGTTGAGCGACGAATTCAAAAAGTGCGCAATACGATTGTCGGCACTAAAACCGCGCATGGCATCAACTTGATTTTTCATAAGCGCTATCAGCGGCGAAATAATGATTGCCGTGCCTTCCAAAATAAGCGAAGGCAGTTGATAACACAGCGATTTTCCGCCGCCGGTAGGCATTAATACAAATGAATCTTTGCCCGCAAGCAAATTCAAAATCACTTCTTTTTGGTTGCCTTTAAACGTATCGAAACCAAAATTTTCTTTTAGACACGTTAATAATTCTTTTTCGCTATACATAATTCAAGTGTGTAAAATAATAAGTTGCTAAGGTACAATAATTTTTTATTTTTATCAAAGTATTGTAATAACATTTTTTGTTGGTATTTTCTATTCATTGTTTATAGAAACAAGCCAATCTTGAAAAATTTTCTTAAATTCAAATCCATCTGTGTATGGCTTATAAAGGTATTTTACCAAATCAAAAGGCATTTCATTTAACGAAAAATGCTTGAGAATTAAGCATCTTTTCCCCTGATTGTGCATTACTCCCAATTCATAAGTAACATTTGGATTATAGTTTGCACCTTCTTCGGGCTCGTCAAATAATGCAATACCAAACTTACAACAGTAACATACTGCAATTGGATTGGAGACACTATCTTTTGTTATGTTCCATTCTGGCGCATCTGCACGAACACAATTATATCCACATCTTGCTAATTCTTCTTTGATAAAGTCTGAAAATTTTTCATTATTATCTCTAAACTTCATCATAAGGAAAAAATTCTTTTCATACGGATATTTTTTAAGTTGTTTCTGCATAGTTTTTTTGTGCGTATCCAAATTGTGCAGTTTAAAATATTGTGTAGGCGATACATATAATCTGTCTTCTCTTTCGTCTGTTTTGGTGTATTTTTCTATTAACATTTTGATTTTTCTATGCAAATCAGTAACATTAGAGCGATTTATAATCACATTTCTGTAAATGTCGTTCTCTAAATATTCTTCAAAAACAGTTTCCGAACGGTCAATCCTTTCTTTAATCATATCGTCATCGTATCCATCTGCCTTCAAGCGTTTTTCAATAAGTCCCATATCTGTGTAAATATAAATAGGAACTACGAGAACAATGTCCGCATATAACGAGCATATAGTCCGTATGAGGTCTTGATTTCGGACAATTACGAATGTACATTCGTATTTATCTATTGCTTTGTCAAGTTCCGATTTGAAAAAACCGTATCTATGTTTTTCTTTTCCATACTCGTACTGAAACAAATGGTCATTTTTGTCATCTTCTTTGAGTTTAAATTCTGTTTCAGACACAAATATTAAATCTGATTTTTTTGCCTCTTCAAAACGTCTTTTTTTACGAGTTGTAAATTTATCAACTTTTGTTGCTGTATATCTGTGTTTATTTGCAACATAGTTTACTAAATCCGACTTTCCTGCACCAGCAGCACCATCTACTAAAAATAAAACTTTCATATTAGAATATTTTTTATGTTAATTTTTCAACTTTTCGACTACGCCGCTCGCCATTTGCCGATAATGCTCAAATATACATCACTGCGTTTTTTTACAATAAATCTTACCGTTAATCAAATTATTCCTTTGCAACAAAAAAATAATCCCTATTTTTGTCAATAAATTTACAACTTATTCACGAATTACAAAACAAAAACCTATTTTATTTTGAAAAATTTTTCTCAAATCATAGAAACTGCGCAGCGAACCATTGTAAATGAGGCGAAAACGATTGAAAATTTAGCTTCATTTATTGATGATGAATTTGCACAAATTGTCAATATCATTCTTGCATCGAAAGGGCGATTGGTAATTACCGGTATTGGAAAAAGTGCAAATATTGCCACAAAAATAGTTGCTACGCTTAATTCCACCGGCACTCCATCGCTTTTTATGCACGCTTCCGATGCCATTCACGGTGATTTGGGCATGATACAAACCGATGACATTATAGTATGTATATCGAAAAGCGGTAACACACCTGAAATAAAAGTCCTATTGCCGCTTTTGAAACGAGGCAAAAATTGTGTAATAGCAATGGTTTCGGAACGCAATTCCTACCTTGCCGAACACGCTGATTATGTACTTTACGCTCATGCTGACCGCGAGGCTTGTCCGCACAATTTAGCACCAACCAATAGCACTACGGCGCAGTTGGTTATGGGCGATGCGCTGGCTATGTGTCTTTTGGAGCAACGCCGTTTTTCGTCCGAAGATTTTGCAAAATACCATCCGGGTGGTGCGTTGGGCAAACGTATGTATTTGCGAGTGAGTGATTTGCATAGTGTGGAAAAATCGCCCAAAGTGTTGCCAAGTCAATCAATTACTGATGTAATTATTGAAATTTCGAGCAAACGAATGGGCGTAACAGCCGTAGTAAATGAGCAAAACGAAGTGCTTGGCGTAATTACCGACGGCGATTTGCGCCGTATGCTCGAAAAAACTACTGCAATTGATACACTTTGCGCACAAGATATAATGACCAAAAATCCGAAAAGCATAACACTCGACGATATGGCAATCACGGCATTTGAAATTATGGAAAAAAATAAAATCACACAACTCGTCATTGCCGATGGCTCGCAGTATGTAGGCATGGTTCATTTGCATGATTTGTTGAAAGAGGGAATAGTTTAAAAGAAGGAGACGAGGGATTAGGAGACAAGGAAACGAGGCTTTATATCCCTAAAACCTATTACCTAATCCCTATAACCTAAAAACCTGAAAAATGCGTTTATTAGCAATAGATTACGGAACAAAACGTACGGGAATAGCCGTTACCGACCCTTTGCAGTTGATTGCAAACGGACTAACAACCGTGCGTTCACATGAATTGTTGCAATTTTTGGAAAACTATTGTGCCACCGAAAAAGTTGAAAAATTTATTATCGGTATGCCTCGCACTTTGCATAATGAAGATGCTGAAAATGCAAAATATGTGAATATATTTGCCAAACAATGTGCGCAGAAATTTCCGCATATTCCTATTGTATTTGTTGATGAACGTTTTACCTCGACTATGGCGCATCAAACTATGCGTGCCGCAGGATTGAAAAAAACCGACCGTCAGAACAAAGAACTTGTTGATACTATAAGCGCAACAATTATTTTACAATCGTATTTAGAACAAAAAAAATAACTCCCTATGATAAAACCAATTTTCCTATACGGCAACACAATATTACGCAAGACAGCTGTTGATATTGACAAAAACTACCCTGATTTAAAGCAATTAATAACCGATATGTACGAAACCATGGACAATGCCGACGGCGTTGGACTTGCCGCTCCGCAAATCGGACTTCCAATCCGAGTGTTTATAGTCGATGCTTCGGGCTTTGAAAAAGATTACCCCGACGGCAAAGATTTCCGGCGAACGTTTATCAATCCGCACATTCTTGAAATAAGCGGTAAAGAATGGCTTTTTAATGAAGGCTGTTTGAGTGTACCAACGTTGCACGAAGATATTGCCCGCAAAGAAACGGTAGTTTTGCGCTATCGAGATGAAAATTTTGTAGAAAAAACTGAAACATTTTCGGGTATTTGCGCACGCATTATACTGCACGAACACGACCATTTGGAAGGAAAAATATTTATAGACCACGTGGGCGCACTCAAAAAACGCTTGATTAAAGGGAAATTGCAAAATATTGAAAAAGGCAAAGTGCCGGCTAAGTATAGGGTGCGCGTGAAAGTGTAATCTAATTATTAATTGTAAATTATTAATTATGAATGGATTGCTTCGTTCCTCGCAATGACGCTCTTTTGTTGGTTTGTACTAACCTTCGAAAGAGCGTCATTGCGAACGCAGTGAAGCAATCCAGAAATTAAAGCAAATTATAATTACTTCTTCTGCCCCTGCAAAACATCAGCATACAACTTCTTATCAGCAATATATTTTTTCGCCTCTTTCACATAATCATCGGTGGCAATACCGTGCTGTATTTTTCCCCGTTCAAAATATAAGCGTTGCATTACAGTGGTTTCCAAAAGAGTTTTTATAAGCGCTTTATTTATTGCAAGTTCCTGTAATTGATTGTTTTGCGTTGTGCGTTTCAATGTTTCAATATCGGTATTTGTCAGCAATTTTTCGGCATTGTTGGTTGTTTGCAAATTTTCCAACAATTGCATTGTGGCACTTTTATAATTTGCAAGCAGGGGAGTAGCAAAGGTTCGAAATGCTTGAAACGTTTCATCGTTGCACGAAAATTTGCCAATTGCAATGCGAGCCGTATCGGCAAATGCAAAGTTTTGATTTACAAAGTTTTGTATAATATTGTTTTGCACAAGGTAGCGCACCAATCCGGTCAAACTATCTTCGGCTATAATTTTGTCGGGAACTATACCGCCGGCGTCTTTTACCGGTCGTTTGTTGAGCGTGTAAAATGTGTGTGGTTCAGTGTTTGCCTGCGATTTTTCGCCGAAATGATTGGAATAATCCTTGTTTTGAATACATCGTCCGCTGGGAATGTAATATTTTGAGTTCGTAACTCGCATTACATTATTATAAGGTAAATCCACACGAGTTTGCACCAAACCTTTGCCAAATGTTTGTTCGCCCAAAATTACCGCTCTGTCCAAATCCTGCAACGCGCCCGACACAATTTCCGATGCCGATGCCGAACTTTTATTTACCAAAACCACAATAGGAATTTTGGTGTCAATCGGTTGTTCACGAGTGAAAAATTGTGCGTCCGATAAGGCATTTTTCCCTTTGGTATAAACAATCTTTGTGTTCTGCGGCACAAATAAATTTACAATTTGTACGGCTTCCACCAAAAGTCCACCCGGGTTGCCGCGCAGGTCGAGAATTAAACTTGTTGCCCCCTGCGATTTGAGTGTTTGGAAAGCTTTTTTTACGTCATTCGCACAATTTTGCGAGAAACTCGAAAGTTTTATATAGCCAATGCTGTCGCCCACGAAGCCGCTATATGGTACACTTGCTACCTGTATTTTTTGCCGTACAACGGTAAAAGTCTTTGTTTCAGGCAAGCCATAGCGTTGCACACCAAGTTTCAGTGAAGTTTCTGGTTGCCCTTGCACAAGTTCTTGCACTTCGGCGTTTGATTTTTTGCGTACATCATACCCGTCAACCATAACAATTATATCACCCGGCAGCAAACCGGCTTTATGTGCCGGCGAATTTTCATACAATTCGGCAATAACCAAAAGGCTGTCATTATTTGTCTGTATCAATGCGCCAATGCCGCCATATTCGCCTTGAATAGCCAATCGAGCACGTTCCACGTCCGATTCGGGAATGTAGCGAGTGTAGGGGTCTAAACCTTCGAGCATTTTATTGATAGTATGCTGCATCAATAAATTCGGGTCTAATTCATCGACATACTGTGCATTTAATTCTTGAAACAGAGCATAAAAAATATCGAGATTTTTCGCGACCTCGAAATTTTTGTTGTCGTCGTAGCTTGTTAGGAATAGGGGGGCGGTAAATAACAGCGCAAGTAAACATATTCGTTTTAATCGTTTCATTTTTTATAGATATTTGATTGATATTCAGTAGATATTCGATTGATATTTATAGATATTCATTGTTTGTTTTAATTCCTCGTCTCCTTGTTTCCTAATCCCTTGTCAACTTTTTCCGGCACCGGGTCATACCCACTCCCTCCCCACGGATTGCAGCGCAGCAGTCGTTTTGTAAGCAAATAACCGCCTTTAAAAAGTCCATGTTTTTGCAAAGCTTCTATGCCATAGTGCGAGCAGGTTGGCGTAAACCGGCAGGCATTGGGCAACCATGGCGAAATCACTATTTGATAGGCTCGTATGGGTAGTATGGCTATGTATTTTACAAAAGACATCGTGATTACAAACGGTTTTATAATGAATTTTATTTTGTGTGTGTTTGACTGATAAAATAGAAAAGGCTCATTCTTTTTTTCCTTATTTTTGTCCATTATTATCTTTCCAAAGTGGCTCATTCTGCCAATTATTGAAAAATCCCATTTTGTAAATCGGAATATCCGGATTATTCTTGAATAACGTAAGCAGTTTATTTTTGATTTCGTTGTTCGGATTTATGGCGTTGCAAAGGTAAATCATTGTAGAAATTACCACAAAAGGCTTTTTCTCTTGTACGGGTGTTACGCCAAACTGTAACCATTGATTTCGTGTTTTTTTCGGTAAAACGGGGCGTTTCAAAACATCGCACCCAAACACTCGTGAGTGATGGGCAACTACATTGCGCAAGTAGGAAATGGCTGCAAACCAACTTGATAAATCATTTATTGAATTTAGTCCAAATTCGTGAGTGATACGAGATTTTTGCGGTATTTCGGGTTTCAAGTTGCTGTATATTTTTGAAAGTGTGCCGAATGTTGCCACTTCAAAAATTATCCAAGCATCGGGATTTGAGTTCGGGTGTTTTTTGCGAAATTCTTTCACAAAATTCTCGTTATTTCTTGCAAATTCATTTTGCAAATCTGCCAAATAATTTTGGTGTTTGATTTTATCTACTACCAAATTATCGTTTAAATACCAAAGTCCGCCGTAAGCCTGCGACAAATGATAAATCAATTTGGTACGCAATGCAATTTCGATAAATTCTATTGCTTTGAACAGAATAAGTCGCAACTCGCTATCAAAATCATAACGAGCAATAGCATCTTCAAAATAGGAATTGGGGGCGAAAATGTGATTTTTAGGGTCGGTTTGCATATCCCACCAATAACTTTTCAGACGAAAATAACTGATATGTCCCAAATAGAAAGCCGCCTTTTGTTCGTCTTTCATTAACATTCCCCGCGTTTTAAGCAGGGCGATTTGTTCCACGATTGTTTTTGATATTTTATTTGTAGTCATAAAAAAAATCAACCCGCCGACAGTTCTTATGGGTTGCACGACGGGTGTTGTTATCTTTAACAGGGCGAAGCCCATTTTGTTATCAATTCTTCCGATTACAAAGATACAACTTGTTTTTGAATTAACAATGGGTAAATGAAATATTTTAAAAATGTTTTTTATGAAAACTACAAATTTCTTTCTGACAATATCAAATCAGGATACCCCTTTTTTACAACTCTATCTTTTTCTTCCATATCCAATTTTCTCTTATTTCTATTCAGTCTTCAATATAAGGGTAAAATTCTTGTTCTTTGCAAATCTCAATATCATCAAAATAATCGCTTATCATATCTCGGATTGCACTAATCATTTCAATATCCCAATCCAACTGTTTTTTCGTAGGATTTAAAGTTTCCAACAAATCAAAAATTGCATTATCTACAAAATCTTGTCGTTCTATTTGTTTTTTAGTCAATTCCATATAATTTATTTTTTGTTTGTTTTCTTGTTGTCGAGTGTTACCCCGTAAGTTAAAGGCTTGTGTAAAACCTTAGCAGCAGTTTATTTTTCTTTTTCAATTCTCTTTGTATATTCATCATATAGAAATTCTATTTTTTTGTGCCTTATTTCATCTTCAATTAATTTTCGTATTATTAACTCATCTATTTTATCTTGTTTTTGTGTATTTGAGTTGTTTAAATCATTAATATTCAGATTACTAAAGTATAAAACCATAAATAACAATAAAACAAAGAAAATAATTCCAATGAATACTCTATTTAGTTTTACTTTTGAAAGGAGAATATCGAATTGATTTGCATTATTTGTTTGTGTTTGTTGTATTAAAAAATCTTTGTGGTTATTGGTATCTTGCACTTTTTGTTGTGTCACAGAAAACTCGCCATCTACATTTTTCAAAGACCGATAAAAAAGTCGTTCAATGTCCTCTCCAAAATAGTCAATTGAACTTCTGATTGAACCATAATTTGTAATTACTCCAAAAACTAACACCGAAAATGAAATGACCAATGAACCTCTGTTTTCTGAATAATCTGTCAAGCACGCTTTTACGTTTCCCAAAAAAGAGAAATGCTTTTGAAAACGGTCATTTATTACGTCATAAATTATGTTATCATTCCATTCGTATTCTTTTTGTATCTTCTCGAATTTTTTGTCGTATTTTAATAAAGAATGTTTTAACATGTCTTTTATCTTACTAAAATGATATTCCTTATGTTCAATTGAAAAGGAATACTTGAATGTTAACGGTTTTGAAATGTAAATTGAATTTGTATTATTCATAATGATTTAAATTTATATTGTTTCTATTCAGTTTGTCATTTTTTTACTTGTCAAGTTGCACAGTCGCCCAAATTGCTGCTAATGATTAAATATACACAACAATACAGTTCAACATACACCCCTTCAATCACACCCCCGTATAACTAAAAGGCGTAATCCCCCGCAATTCCCGTTTCACACTTTCACTCACATTCAAAGTTTCAATAAATGCTTTGATTGATTTTTCGGTAATTGCTTCGTTGGTGCGAGTAAGTTCTTTTAGTGCTTCGTAAGGATTTGGGTAGGCTTCACGGCGCAAAATTGTTTGTATGCCTTCGGCTACTACCGCCCAATTTGCCTCTAAATCGGCATCAAAAGCGGTTTTGTTGAGCAATAGTTTGCTTAATCCTTTTTCAATAGAAGAAAATGAAATAGCGATATGTCCAAAAGGTACGCCAATATTGCGCAATACAGTAGAATCGGTCAAATCGCGTTGCAGACGTGAAATTGGTAATTTTGCAGCCAAATGTTCCAAAATAGCGTTGGCAATTCCCATATTTCCTTCGGCATTTTCAAAATCTATGGGGTTCACTTTGTGCGGCATGGCAGACGAACCAACTTCGCCGGCTTTAATTTTTTGTTTGAAATATTCCATTGAAATATATGTCCACATATCACGGCAAAAATCTATAAAAATGGTGTTAATGCGTTTCAATGTATCGCACAAAGCGGCTATATTATCGTAATGGTCTATTTGTGTGGTGGTTTGGTTGCGGTCTAAACCAAGTTTTTCGTTCACGAAATTGTTGGCAAACGAAGTCCAATCAAAATCGGGGTAAGCTACATGGTGAGCGTTGAAATTTCCGGTGGCGCCGCCAAATTTTGCCGAATAGGGAATTATTGATAATGCAGCTATTTGGTTATATAAACGTTCCACAAATACCATAATTTCTTTGCCCAAACGGGTAGGCGAGGCGGGTTGACCGTGCGTGCGTGCAAGCATTGGAATGTCTTTCCATTCGTCAGCCAAATCTGCCAATTTGTGCACAAGCGCGTATAATTGCGGCATATATTCCTGTTCCATAGCCTCTTTTATCGAAAGTGGAATTGCCGTGTTGTTTATATCTTGCGAAGTCAATCCGAAATGTATAAATTCCTTATAATCAGCAAGTTTAAGAGCGTCGAAACAATGTTTTACAAAATATTCTACCGCTTTTACATCGTGATTGGTAGTGCGTTCGGTGTTTTTAACCCATTCGGCATCGGCAAGCGAAAAATTTTGATACACAGCTCGCAAGTCTGCAAATTTTGCCGTATCAACGGCGGCAAGTTGTGGAATACCGGCTTCGCACAATGCTATAAAATACTCAATTTCAACACGTACACGGTATTTGATAAGGGCAAATTCCGAAAAATATATATCTAAATTCTCTGTTTTTGTTCTGTATCGTCCGTCGATTGGCGATATTGCGGTAAGACTTTCTAAATTCATGTATTTTTACAGTTATAAATTAAAGGGCAAAAGTACTAATTAATTGTAAATTGCGGTGCATTGAGCGTGTTGAAATGTAAATTAAATTGTAAATTATTGTCGCAAAACATGAAAAATCAAAAAAATAATTGCTTTGTTATTAAAAATAATGTATTTTTGGAAAAATAATGTTAAAAACCCTATCAAAATGAAAAAAATATTAATAGTTGACGATTCATCATCAAACGTGTTGTTGTTGCAAAATTTTCTTGAAGAAGAAGGCTATGTAACCGAAGTGGCTTTTTCGGGCAAAGAGGCGTTGAAATTAGCCAAACAATTTACCCCCGACCTTATTTTATTGGATTTAATGATGCCCGATTTAAACGGTTTGGAAGTTATTCAACGTTTGGAAATGCAAGTACCTATTATAATGGTATCAGCCAATCGTGATTCACAATTGATAGAAGATGCGCGCAGCCTTGGCGTAAAATCATACGTGCAAAAACCAATTGATTTTGATGAGATTTTGCAGGAGATAACAAAAAATATTGTAGCGTGAACAGTTTGAATGACTGAATAATAGAGTAATTGAACTGAATAATTGAGTAATAGAGTAATTGAGGAGTTGGTTATTTGTTGATTTGGTTATTTGTTGATATTCAATTGATATTCATTGTTTTGCACCTAAAATCCCATATCTAATTATTTCATTGTTAATTGTTAATTGTCTTGTGTCTAAAAGTCTAATGTCTATTAGTCTAAATTAACACAAACATCGCAGGCTTTTTATTAATATCAATCACAGTTTTGCGCCATTCGGCAATAGTTTTTGTTGCAATATATTCATCGTTAAGCGAAATATTGCAGGCAATACACAATTTGGTTGTTGGCTGAAACAATTGCAGCATTTCGGTAAATAAACTTTGATTGCGATAGGGCGTTTCCATAAAAATTTGCGTTTGCCCTAAGCGTTTTGCCGATTGTTCAATATGCAGCAAAAATGATTTCCGTTGTTCTTTTATGGGAACATAACCGTGAAAGGCAAAATTTTGTCCGTTTCCACCCGAAGCTACCAAAGCCATAAGAATAGACGAAGGACCCACAAGCGGCACAATTTGTAAACCTAATTCATGCGCCCGGTTTACCACCAACGCTCCCGGGTCGGCTATGCAGGGCATTCCGGCTTCACTCATAATTCCTATATCGTTGCCGTCGAGCGCAGGTTGCAGCATTTTGTTGAGGTCTAAATTTTTAGCATGTTTGTCTAATTCTGCAAAATGAAGATTATCAATAACAATCGAAGGATTTATTTTTTTCAAACTGCGCCGTGCCGAACGAATATTTTCAACAATAAAATAAGAAAGTGAACCTGCAATTTCGGCATTGAACGCAGGAAACAACCGATTGCAATCTTGTTCGCCCATTTCGCAGGGAACGAGATAAATTTTTCCGTATTTTTTTGATTGAGCCATTATTTTGTATTTAATTTGCCAAAAATAACGAAAAATTGACAAGTAGACAAGTAAACAAGTAGACAAGTAAACAAGTAGACAAGTAAACAAGTTAACATAAACAAATAACCAAATCAACAAATCAACAAATCAACTATGATAATAATCAACATTCTTCAACTCATTTTCCTCTCGCTGTGGACAATTTTTATCGTGTACATTTGTGCGCCGTTTTTGAATTACAACGGAGCATGGTATATTACAACGCATTGGTGGGCAGGTGGTTGCGCTCGTATTTTGTTTTCGAAAATCAAAATCGAAGGTTTGGAAAATCTCGACCCCAAGCAACATTATATATTTATGGCAAATCACTCGTCGTATTTCGATATTGCCTGCTTGTTTTACGCCACCAAACGAAGATTACATTTTATAGCAAAACAAGAACTTGGGCGGCAATTTTTTACCGGTTATATGTTGCGCAAATTGAAAATTATATTTATTGACCGCTCGAATGCGCTACGTTCGGCAACAAGTATGCGCCAAGCAATTGAAACGATTAAATCGGGTAAAGATATTGCCATTTTCCCCGAAGGCACCCGTACCAAAACCGGTAAATTGGGAGTGTTCAAAAAAGGTGGTTTTAAAATGGCAATACAATCGCAAACGCCAATAGTACCGGTGGTAATTGAAAATTCTGCGAAAGCGTGGGCGCGCAATAATATTACGTTTCGTCCGGCTACGGTGGTGGTGCGTTTTTGTAAACCGGTGGAAACTGCTCATTTAACCGAAAATGATGCGCAGATTTTAAGCGAAAAAGTGCGAGGGAGTTTTGAGTAAATTGAAAGTCTGTTTAAATATTACGGTGCTCCGCACCTTTATTGTGGTGAAAATTGTTTAACTACAAATATTATTGGTGCTCTGCACCTCTTAAAACGCAAAGTGCAGAGCACTTAAATATTTGTAGTAGATAAAATCAATGTATCAATTTGAGGTGCAGAGCACCGTAATATAAAATTTAAACAACCTCTGAATAAAAATACAAAGAAATTTATAAACTTTCCATTTGTATAAGCAATTTATCGAAATCCGATTGATAGTTTTTGTCTTGAATAACGCGATATTTTTCAAATTCACTTTCGGCAAATGCTTTTGCAATTTCGTGAGTAACCGTGCCTACGCCATCGGAAAGTTGCGCATCGTTGAAATTAAGGAAAGCATCGAGTTTGTTTTTCCAATCTTCCATTGTCATGGGAATAAACCGGCGAGCTTGACGGTTGGCATAATCCAAATACATGGTTACAATTTCGTTCAACTCCGAAATTTCTAAGTGCGACAAGTAATTTTTTGCAATGCTTACATCGGTTTTGATAATTTTCCCTGCCGGTGCATTTTTCCAACTCGTAAGCCCCATATTTTCTTTTTTGGCATCGGCTCGCTGCATAATCAATTCGGCAGCAGTGTGTTGGTGTATGGCAAAATGTAATTTATTTTGCACGTTGGCAAAAAAGTTTTTGGTGGTTGGGCTGCTTGTGTCGTAATCTACTGCGGTGGCGTAAATATCGGTTATTTTCTGATAAAATTTCCGTTCACTTGCGCGAATTTCCTGTATTTCGGCAATAAGTTCGTCGAAATACTGCTTTGAAAAAACTTGGTCGTTAATCAGCCGGTTTTTGTCTAACACATAACCTTTTTTTGCAAATTGGCTCAAAACTCCGGTTGCCCATTGGCGAAATTGAATTGCCCGCTCGCTGTCGGTGCGATAACCCACGGCAATAATTGCCTCTAAACAGTAAAATTTTACGTTGTAATTTTTACCATCGGCGGCAGTTTGTCGGAAATTCCGACAAACTGAATTTTCACTCAATTCGCCGTCTGCAAAAATATTTTTTAAATGTTCCACAATCGTTGGACGGCTTTTTTGAAACAATTCAGCAATAGCCTCGCTTTGCAGCCACACATTTTGGTCTTCTATGCGCACGGCAATTCCGCCTTCGTCGTTTTGCCGAGTAAAAATCAAAAAATCGGCAGTTGAATTGCGTATTTGTAGTTGTTTGTTCATTAGTTTTGTTTTATTGTGATATGCTGGTTTTCGGTTACTGAGCTTGTCGAAGTATGGTTACTGAGCCTGTCGAAGTATCGAAGTACAAAAATACAAAAAAATTGCAATAATTTTTTCTCTTTGGTTTATTCCGACTTTGCAATTGGAATAAAAAAATGTACTTTTGCAGAAATGAAAAAACCAAAACCGGAAAAATGCAAAGCAAAAACGAGATAATTTTATATCAACCCAATGAGGCGGTAGAAGTTGAGGTTTTGTTGGAAAATGAAACTGTTTGGTTATCATTAAATCAAATAGTAATACTTTTTAATAGAGATAAGTCTGTGATTTCGAGACACATAAAAAATGTTTTTAAAGAAGGGGAGTTACTGCAAAATTCAGTTGTTGCAAATTTTGCAACAACTGCCTCTGATGGAAAAACGTATTATGTGGATTATTACAACCTTGATGTTATAATTTCAGTAGGTTATAGAGTAAAATCGCAACGCGGTACGCAATTTCGTATTTGGGCAAATCGAATTTTAAAAGATTACTTATTAAAGGGCTATGTTGTAAATCAACGAATAGACAGATTGGAGCGAAAAATAGAGGAACACGACCAAAAATTTGATTTATTGATAAAAACACCTCATCAACCCAAAGAAGGAATTTTTTGCGAAGGGCAAATTTTCGATGCCTACGTTCTTGCCGCCGATTTGATAAAATCAGCAAAAAAATCTGTTGTTTTGATAGATAATTATGTGGACGAAACTGTGTTGTTGCTTTTAGCAAAACGCAAAACAAATGTAAAAGCAGAAATTTATACACGACACATTTCTGCTCATTTACAATTAGATATAACACGGCACAATGCCCAATACGAGGCAATACAAATTCAAGAAAAACCAAATTTTCACGACCGTTTTTTAATAATCGACAACACGGTGTACCACATAGGCGCATCATTCAAAGATTTAGGAAAAAAATTGTTTGCTTTTGCAAAAATGGAAGTAAAAGCACGGCAATTGCTGAAAATGTTGGAAGATAAATATGAATAATTAAAACAATAACGAAACAGAAATTTAAAAATATAACATTTTGATTTGAACTCATAGTTCTTATTTCTCAAAAAGACGAAATCTACCAATTTTCAGACAAGCGAGAATAAGTTGCGGAGTTCACGTCTTCGGGCGTGAACTGTTTGTACTTGTTTGCTTGTAATGGTTTTGGTAGAGCCTGTCTTTTAAAATAAGTATTTAATGAACAGTTTACGCTTTTTTTATGCAGGAAAACCACAACATACACATTGGCAAAATAATTTTGCAAACATTGAAAGAAAAAGAACGTTCTGTATCTTGGCTTGCGCGAAAAATAAATTGCGATAATGGCAATTTGGGGCGACAGTTGCGAACAAAATACTCTATGCAAGCCGATTTGATTTTAGAAATATCTTTTGCTCTGGAAACAAACTTTTTTGATTATTACTTTTCCGTTTTTAACAAAAACTCTGTAAAAATTACAGAAAAATAGAGCAAAAACGCAGAGCTTTTGAGTGAATTATGCAGAGCTTACAGTGTAATTTATAGTTATTAGTTTCATATTATTGCAAGATATAAAATCATAAAAATAATTTAGAGGTTGTGCCCGTCACGTATTAGGGAAGAAATATGAAAAGTGTAGTTGAAGTTGTTTCTAAAGATTGTGCAAGTTGTAAATATTTTAATGCAGGGCAATGTCGTTTGAAGGGTATATTTGTTTTAACATCAAATTCTTGTAGCTCTTGGACAGATTGGGACTAAAATATAATTAAAAATAGGAGGAAATAAAAATGTACGAAAATCTTTCACTTGAAGAATTATTAAATCATACCCACGACCACGCAGCGTGGTATTGGATAGGTATGGCTTATTGGGAACGCTATGATTTTAGTAATGCCGCTGTGTGGCTTGGAAAAACAATGAGCGACCCGAGTAATGAATGGGCAGGTAAGGCTAAACTTAATTTAGGTTTGGCTCACGCAGGTGGTTATCTTCCAAATTCCAGCAAAGATGAAGCCTTGCGTTTGTTTGAGGAAATTCTTGAAAAAATGCCAAATGCAATATCAACAAAATTACACGCAGGCTTTTTGTATTGCGAAGGCACAGAAACTAAGAGAGATACTGTTAAAGGCGGAAAATTAATAAAAGAAGCAATACAACAATTCAAAGACAGAGACGGAGGTAAAGACGATTATCTTTCACAAATCGAATGTTATAAGGTTGGTGTGATGTACGAGGCGGAAGGAATACGAGATAAATCTATTGAATATTACCGCAAAGCTATCAAAAGAGCTAACGAAAATTATCCAAGTGACCGTAATCTTATCGAAAAGGCAAAAGAAGCCATACGAGAATTAGGGGGGTAAATGAACTCCTGTCAATAGGATAGATTATTTTTTATATTTTAAAAGAACGGAAGTAAAACAAGAAATATTATGCCAACTTGTCGTTGTGGAAATTACACCAGAGTAGAAGGATTTGCATGTGATGATTGCAAGAGAAGAAATATTGAGGAGGGTGGCGGTTTCAAAGGATGTCTAAAGTTCGTTGGAATAGCACTTATAATAATATTTATAGTATATTTGATAGCATCATGTTAATGGAGACCAGAGACCATTTCAAAAACGGGGCGAGTTTGAAAAGCCAGATGAGTAGAAAAAACTAAAAAACACTCAAATTATGTGTCCATATTGTAACACGAATGATTATTATTGTTTCAAATACAGAAAACATCTTCCTAATCAAATGGTTTATGCTATCTATTGTGGAGCAAACTATGAAGAAATGTGTTGGTTTAACTTACCACAAAATAGGTAACCACACAAATCTAAAATATGATGGAGCCAGAGACCATTTCAAAAACGGGGTGAGTTTGAAAAGTCAGATGAGTAGAGGAAACTTTTTAAAAATAAAAAAATATCAAATTCCGATGAGTACAAAAATAGTTTATCAAGAATACAGCAATACCCCTATTTACCGAGTAGAAGGCAATAAAATTTATCAAGGCTACAGTGGTGCGCTTGCCTACCGAATAGACGGCAATATGATTTATCAAGAATATAGCAACACGCCTGTTTACCGAATTGATGGTAATATGATTTATCAAGGGTATGAAAATACGCCTATTTACCGAATAGAGGGAAATAGAATTTATCAAGGGCATAGTGGTGCGCTTGTTTATAGAATAGATTGAATACCATGTTCGGCTATGCTTTGCCTAAATAAAAATTTCTAAAAATCCTCTTTGTGTAAGCGTAACAAAGAGGATTTTTTATTTTCTGCAAACTTTTGCAATTTTTTTGAAAAACTGTATCCTTTACACTACCCATTAAAAATAAAATCACTACATTTGCGTTCCAAAATTTTAGATTATCTATGAAAAAAATTATTTTTACGCTGATAGCGGTTATTTTGAGTACATTACTGTCGGCTCAAACCATTGTAGAAAAGCACGGATTGCTGAAAGTAAAAGGCTCTCATGTAGTCAATAAAGATGAACAATTCATTTCGCTTTGTGGAAACAGTCTCTTTTGGAGTACCAATGGATGGGGTGGGGAAAAATATTACAACGGCGATGTAGTGAAATTTCTTAAAGACGATTGGAATTCCAGCATTGTGCGCGCTGCAATGGCAGTGGAGGGTTCAGGCGGATACATATCTGACCCTGCGGGTCAAATTGCCAAAGTAAAAACCGTAGTTGATGCTTGTATTGAAAATGGTCTCTATGTAATTATTGACTTTCATAGTCACTCTGCGGAGAATTATAGCAATCAAGCTGTTACATTCTTTCAAGAAATGGCACGTACTTATGGTACCTACGATAACGTCATTTATGAAATTTACAACGAACCCTTGAATGTGTCGTGGAGCGGTGTTATCAAACCGTATGCCCAAAAGGTAATAGATGCTATTCGCGCTATTGACCCCGATAACTTGATTATCGTAGGTACGCGCAATTGGTCGCAAGATGTAGTAGAGGCTTCGCTTAACCCTATTAAAGACGATAATGTGGCATACGCCCTTCATTTTTATGCCGGTACCCACACCCAGTGGCTACGCGATGCTGCCATGACAGCCATGAATAATGGAATTGCCATTTTTATTACCGAATGGGGGACATGCGATGCTTCCGGTAACGGTGGTTATAATGAGGTTTCGAGCGATGTGTGGATGAATTTTTGTCAAGATAATTTCATCAGTGTCTGCAATTGGGCGCTTAACGATAAGACCGAAACCGCTTCGGTGCTCAAGCCGGGAGCATCTATTAGAGGAGGGTGGACAGATGATGATTACACCGTTTCGGGGAAATACGTCCGCAACCTGATGCGCAACTGGCCTACCGAAGGAAAACCATGTAATGCCGTGTTGTTGCCGAATACGATAAAAGCTGCGGATTATTGCCGTCAGTTGGGAATACAGACAGATGTGTGCAGTGAAGGAGGACGAAATGTAACCAACATCGCTACCGGCAAATGGATGACCTATCGGGTATCGGTTGAAACTGCCGGTGAGTACACTATTTCTTACCGGGTAGCTGCTCCATCGAAAGGAGGAAAAATACAGCTTGATGCAGGCGACGAAACCGTTATATTTGATACTATATCTATACCGGCAACGGGCGGTCGGCAGAATTGGACAACTGTGTGGCACGATATTACATTGCCGGAAGGAATATATGATATTCGGTTACTTGCCTTAACCGGCGGATTCAGTGTCAATTGGATTAAAATCATGCATAAAACAGAAGGAACGCCTGTCTTGAAAGAAATTACTCTTTTTTCGCCAAGCGATGTTGTTGCCATTAATACATCGCATCGCCTTGTAGCCCAAGGTTTCGACCAGAACGGAAATCCATATTTGATTGAACCAGTGTGGAGCATAGTTTACGACAAAGAAGGTGCAACGATTGACCAAAACGGAATGTTTACTGCCGGAAAAATCCTTGATACCTACAGGGTAACCGTTACACAAGGAGATATTACAGTTTCTACCGATATTACGGTAATCGACCCCTGTCCGCCGACAGACATTACAGCCGGAAGAATCGAAGCTGAAGATTATTGCACTGCCAACAACATAGGCACCGAACCTACAACCGATACAGGCGGCGGAATAAATATAGGCTGGCTCGTTTCCAACAGCAGCTGGTTGACTTATACAATCAATGTTCCCGAGACCGGTGTCTATAATCTTGATTTCCGCACGGCAAGTTTGGCAAGTGGGGGTCAACTAAAAATGCTTGTTGACGGAAAAGAAATACTGACTCAAAATTTTCCGAAAACCGGTGCTTGGCAAAATTTCCAAACCACAACAACAGCTGCTTTCGAACTAACCGAAGGCGACCACATTTTGAGGTTTAATATTGTGGTAGGGGATTTCAATATCAATTGGTTTGAATTTAATAAATGCGACGGATGCAGCACATCTATTAATCCGCTTGCCGGCACATTGTCGGTTTATCCCAATCCGGTGCAGCAAGGCAAACACCTGCATATTTCCTCCTTATCGGCTATTAACTACGTTAGAATGACCGATTTAAGGGGAGTTGTTGTATATACGCAGCCGGTTGACGGGAAGACTTATGAACTGTCTATTCCAACCGACGGATTGAATGGGGGTGTTTATTTATTGCAACTCGTTTCCGAACAAAATCAGGAGGTGTATAAAGTTATTGTGGAATAATACCGATTTCAAAAAATAAAAATAGTATATTTGCACAATTAATAACAAAAAACAGTAAACTTATGGTAACAGAGTAAATTTAATACGCACATTTTAGACTTTTGGAAAAAGCATTTTAGGTTATCTTTCTAGTAAAAAATTTGACGATTTAAAGCAAAGAAAGAGTTTAAGTTGGAGTGTTCGCGCCGGTCGGCGTGGACTTTTGATTTATTCTGTTCTTTGCGGGTTACGTCAAATACCTTTACTAGCGGGATACTGAAAAGTACCACGCTTTTTTTTGTGTGTATGCGAACAAAATAGTTCTTTTTGGTACATTTTTTTTAACAAATTTTTAATTTAAAAGTTGCGCCCGTCACGTATTAGGGATTTTATAATGAAAAATTTTTCAACTTTTTTGACAATTAGTTTGCTCACAACAGCAACAGCATTTTCCCAAGTTGCACCATCAGCACAGGGTGGTAATCCAATAGGAAAAATTATTTTATTGGCAATAATAATTATTTTCATCTTGCGTTATTTTTTAGTGGTTCGTCCTAAGAAGAAAAAAGCACAAGAATTACGAGAACAAGCAAAAGGTAATGAGGCAACAGAAAAGGAAAAGCCACAAAATAATAACATAAAAATTGGTGGTTGGATACTTACTTCTTTAGGTGGAGTAGGTTTAATAGGAACAATGGTTACAAAAAATAGTGCGAACTATCAATTAGATAGTATTGGTGAGCTTTTCGGAGTAGGTCAAGGTTATAAATCAACAGTAGATACGCTATTTTATCTTGCTATAGTAGCATTAATTATTGGCATTATCATGCTTATTGTTGGCTATTCTAAAAAGATGGTTGAGAAGATTATAGTTTGCCCTAATTGTCAAAGTCAGAATTTGGAAAATGCCCAATTTTGTAAAAATTGTGGTACAAAATTGAGGCAAAATATCATGGAGCAATAGAAGAATTTTCAGTATAGACTCCATTTTCCGCAGAGTTTATCAAACTGCCACTGTTAGTCTAAGGCTCTTGCCTAAGTCGGCTTTATCACAACAGGCTTTGCCTAAATAGAAATTTTAAAAAATCCTCTTTACTCAAAAATGCGTAGTAAAGGGATTTTTTATTTTTCGGAAACTTTTGCAAATTTTTTGAAATAGTGTATCTTTGCATTATTCATGTAACAATTTAGAAATTATGAACACACTAACAGCAGAAATAGAGGAAAAAGAATGTGAAACTTTGTATTATGGTAATCCGGAGCTTTCGTCGGACGTTTGGCACGATTTAGACGATGTGATAGAAAGGGGATTTGACAAATTATCAAATCATTACGGTGTTGATATGCGTGCTTTAAGCAAATTTACTCAATATCATAAAAAATGAAATATACAGTAAAATTGTCAGACAGAGCTAATGCTGATTTTGATAATTACATTAATCATATAATATATGAATATGATGCACCTATTACTGCATCGAAACATCATGATGGAATAATTGAAATACTGCTTGGATTGTCTGAAAATCCCTATAAAAATGCCGTGAGAAACAACAATTCGTTGCACCCTTTTGGCGAGAATGTGCGTAGAGCAAATTTCAAAAAAATGGCAATCATATACACCATACACGGCAATATTGTGTACATTCATCGAATTTTAGCGGCAAGCATGATAACAGATTAAATACACTTTGGCATAAAAATTGCAGCTATTTTGTTGAAAATTATAACTACAAACCGAAAAATTTGTACTTTTACAAAATATTCAAAAAACAAAAAATCATGAAAAAATTAATTATTGCAATCGTTTGTGTTTTGAGCAGCATATTTGCTACGGCTCAACAACAGGAAATTATAAACTGTTTTAAATCCAATAATGTTGAATGTCTGTCGGCGTATTTGAGCGACAATGTCGATTTAACCGTTGGCAACACCGAGGGCGTGTATAGCAAAGCGCAATCAAAAGTGATTTTACAGAAATTTTTCAGTGAAAATAATGTAAAAGATTTTAAAATTTTGCATCAAACCGGCAATGATAGTGCAAAAAATGTGATTGCACAAATGCAAACCGCAAGCAAATCATATCGTATATATTTGTTGACAAAAACAGTAAATTCAAAACCGATAATACAAAAAATACGAATAGAAAATGATTGACAATCAATTAGTTGACGAATTAATCGACATAGCCCTCCGCGAAGATATTGGCGATGGCGACCACACAACCCTTTCGTGTATTCCCCATGATTTACAGGGACGGGCGCAATTGCTGGTAAAACAAGACGGCATTTTATGCGGCGTGGAAGTAGCAAAAAAAATCTACCAAAAATTTGACCCCGAAATGCGAATTGAGGTTTTAATCGCCGACGGAACGCCCATTCGCAAAGGCGATGTAGCATTTACCGTAAGCGGAAAATCAATTTCAATATTACAAACCGAACGTTTAGTACTCAATTTTCTGCAACGTTTAAGTGGCGTTGCCACACAAACGCAAGAATACGTACAATTGCTCGAAGGCACAAAAACCCGAATACTCGACACTCGCAAAACCACACCCGGCATGCGTTTGCTTGAAAAATACGCCGTGCGCATGGGCGGCGGATTAAACCACCGGATTGGTTTGTACGATATGATTTTGATTAAAGACAATCATATAGATTACGCAGGCGGCGTAACGGCAGCAATTACCAAAACAAAAGAATATTTGAAAAAACTCAACAAAGATTTGGAAATCGTAGTTGAAGCTCGCACGCTTGACGATATTCGTGAAATTTTACAATTCGACAATATATTACGTATTCTTATCGACAATTTTACTCCCGAACAGACCAAAGAGGCAATTTGCTTGATTGACGGCAAATGCCAAACCGAATCGTCGGGCGGCATTAATAAAGAAACTATACGTGCCTATGCCGAAGCGGGCGTTGATTTTGTTTCGATTGGGGCACTTACGCATCAGATTCGGAGTTTGGATTTGAGTTTGAAGGCTTATTAGATACGAGGTTTTAGGTTTTTAGACACAAGGTTCAATGAAACAGATATTTTTCATATTGGCAATTATAATGCTGGCATCTTGTGGGCATAGGCAAGAAAAACAAGATACGACCATTGACAATAATCCAAAACAACAGTTAAAACGATTGTTTGCCAATTGGCTGAATAACGAAATTGCGCAAGGTTATCTTTGGGCTTCCGATAGTTGTTATGGTAGTTGGCTTGAAGACCATAATTTTAACGGAACAATTGATGAAATGTGGGGTGTGCCTGCCGACAGTTCCTATTATCATTATTCGTATGCCGACATTAATGATGATGGTAAAATTGACTTACTCGTAACTTTTACGCCGGAACAATGCGACGGTGGAAATGCTTCAATGTGGACACAAATTGCAGTTTTGATAATTTCAGAAAATGAAACATACAAAACAATTGCTTCTCTCGGAGACGGTATGTTTTCATCTATTGGTGCCGACTCGTCCGGATTTATTTGGTACGACAGTATTGGTGTAAATAAAATCTATGGGACGTTTTATAATTTTTTAGAAAATGACGGGCATTGCTGCCCAAGTATAGAAAAACCGGTAATTATTACTTATGATACAAAGGAAGTTGTGTTTATTGGGGATTAAAAAAGGTTTTGGTGTTTTTTTTGATTTTTCGGAACATACTATTTTTTAGAAAAATCACGTTATCGGAATGACTTTTTGTTTCACGGTAGAAAGAAAAATACTACTTTTGCGCGCACAAATCATTACTATGAATAAAATAAAATTATTTTTACTTTTATTGCTCAATTGTACTTTTTTACAAGCGCAACCCCTTCCCGATAAACCAAAGCTAATAGTTATGGTAGTTATTGAAGGTATGCGCTACGATTATTTGCAGCAATTTGAGCCGCAGTTTAGCCGTGGCGGATTTAAAAAACTTATGATACAAGGTGCGCAATGCACTAATGCGCATCACAATGCAGCTTTTTTGCACAACCCAACCGGCATAGCCAATATTTCAACCGGTTGCACGGCTTCGGAGCATGGTATAGTAAACAATTGGTGGTATAACCGTTTACTCAAACAAAAAGTAAATTGTGTGAATGATTATACATATTCCGCAGTGGGTTGCCCCAACAAAAACTCGGTGCAAGTGTCGCCGCAATTGCTGTTGGCATCTACATTTGGTGAGGAATTGTATAAATCTACAAAAGGGAAATCAAAAGTTTTTAGCATAGCTTTGCAACCTTACGCTGCGGTGCTTTCGGCAGGAAAAAAAGCAACGGGCGTGTATTTTCTCGATGAATTTACCGGCAATTGGATTACTTCGTCGTATTATGCCGAAACACTGCCTTCGTGGTTGGGAATTTATAATGCTAAAAAGAGTGGCTATCAATACATTAACAAGGAATGGACGCCGCTGATGGCGCTCGATTATTACAAAGCGAGTTGGGAAGACGACAATGAATTTGAAATAGGGATTAATTCGCAACGCACATTTCCCTACAATATTACATATTTGGGCGATACTTACAAACCCTTCCGGATTTTGAAACAAATTCCCTACGGAAATTCCTATACTAAAGATTTTGCAATAGAACTGATTGATAAAGAGCAACTTGGCAAACGAGCAGAAACTGATTATTTGCACATAACTTACACTGCAGCACAAGAAGTTGCCTATAAATTCGGTAATCTCTCGAAAGAAATTGAAGATACCTATGTTCGTTTGGATTTTGAATTGATGTCGTTGATTAACCATTTGGAGCAAAATGTGGGCAAAGATAATTTTGTGATTATTGTAACGTCCAATCATGGAATGGCTGCTCCGACTAAATTTGTGATGCAAACGCAAAAAGAGGGCGGAATTTTTAAAGCCGTAGAGTCTATGTATTTGCTTGATAAATACTTAGATACCCGTTACGGCGAAGACGATTGGGTGGAACATTATACAAATCAACAAATTTATTTGAACGTCAAAGCCGTAGAACGCCGCACGGCTTCGAATACCGATATTTTGCGTTCGGCAGCAAATTTTATTTCGCAACTTGCCGGTGTGCATACGGTGCTTACCGCTGCGGATTTGGCAAAATCAAATTATAGCGGTTCGCAATTGGGCAGCAAAATGAGTAATTCATATTACGCTCCTCGTTCGGGTGATATTATTTTCCAACTGAAACCCAATTGGAGCGAACAATCGACTGATATGGTGTCGCATCACTTGTCGGGTTATAATTACGATACGCACGTGCCACTCCTGTGTTATGGCTGGAAAGTGAAGCCGAAAACAATTACAAAAGCTGTTTCGGTTGCCGATATTGCCCACACATTGAGTAGAATTGCCCGTTCGCCGTTGCCGAATATGGCGAGGGGGGAGGAGATTGAAGTTTTTGATTAGACACAACGTTCATGTCTGTTTTTGTTAGACTACTGCATATTTTGTATTGTTGCGTAGCACTAAAACAACACCGTAAACGTTACAGAATTTTGCAACGTAAATCCGTCAGGTGGAAGAGACGAGAATTTTATACCACGCATATCGAAACTAAGCATAAACGTGGCTTTGCCTTCCAACGGCATTTTTACGCCAACCGAAGCAAATGCTCCGTAACCAAAATAATTGCGGTTACTTTCGGTGTTGCTGTTTGATTTATTGTAAAGCGTGTAAGTGAAATCGCCAATTTCCAACGCATTACTGCTTGCGGTAAGTGCTGCAACGAGCGCACCGCCTTCAACAAAGGGACTTATAGGCGAATTTTCAAATGGTTTACCGTAATGTGCACCAAGTTCCAAACCAAAACGGTTTTCGGTGGAGGTTATAAAACCTTGTTGCAAATTGTCGCCCATGAGCGGCGGTTGCGGCGGCGAAGCTAATTTAATTTGAAATACACCTTGCGACCGCACTTTTGCTAAATTAACAGTGCCAATAAATGCAAATTTTTCGTTGAAAAAATACTGCAATGTTCCGCCAATTTGTAACGACGGTTTGTAACGCATAATTGCGGGAAAAGAAGGGTTAACAAGTGAAAAATCACTATTAAAATAGTTGCTGATTTGGTCGTGGTGCTCGGGGTATGAGAGAATGTAGTTTATAGCATTCATACTATTAAGACCGCCATTGAAATATTCGGCAGTTTTGTTGTTCGCAAACAGTGCGCCTATTCGCAATCCGTAGTTTAAGCCTTCACGGTTTTGGGCATGTAGTTGGGTAATTGCTGCAATGCAGAGAATTAGTGTTGTTAGTTTTTTCATAGGATTAAGAATTTAAAAGCCCCCTAAATCCCCCTTAGGGGGGACTTTTGAGCTGTGGTTAATTATTTAAATATATTTTATGTTCTGTTTCTTAGTCTTTTTTGTAGGTTCGTGGCATGCCGTAATCTTACAGATTGTGCGGCTCCAAGTCCCCCTTGAGGGGGATTTAGGGGGCTGTTAAAATTGCGGTATCGTATTCTCACTATGTGCCAAAAATTCCAGAGGTTGCGAATGTATAATGTCGAAATTCATAGCAGGAATTGTGATTTCTAAGTAGTCTGATGTTAGTTTAAATTTATTTTTTTGGAATGAAAATGCCATGTCCATGCGTATATTGTTGGTTTTCAATGGAATTTGCACTGTTTGCTCGCTGCGTGATTTGTTGAGAATTACAATGGCTACGGCATCAAAATACACTCGTTTGTAAATCAAAAGTTGTCGTTCTATGTGCACAAATTCAAACGTGCCGTAAATCAACGGCAAATAATGGGTACGCATATACACAAGGTCTTGCACTTTGGTAAGTGTAGCTTTTTCGTGTTCGAGCAGACCGGTAAATTTCATCGGACGGCGATTGTCGGGGTCGCCGCCGCCGGGCATGCCAATTTCGTCGCCATAATAAATAACCGGAATACCCGGAATGGTGCAATTGAATGCGTGTAACAGTATTAATTTACTGTAACCAATTGGATTTTTGACGGTTATGTGGCGTGCCCACCCTTCGTGTTCGGCGTTTTGGTTCATCCACAAATCTTCGCCGGCGTATGAAATAAAACGAGGCAAATCGTGATTACCCGAAATATTTCCCATTAAATGATTGTAGCCAAAACTCAATAATTCTTGACGCAAACAGGTGCTGAGTTTTTCAAAATGCACATTTTCATACAAAAATGCCGAACGAGCCTCGTAATATAAATTAAACGAAAATTGTCCATCATGCAAACCTGAATTAATGTATGATTTCAACATTTCACGTCCGCCAAACGTTTCGCCGATTTGGAAAAACCGTTTGTTGAGCGGCAATTCATATTCTTCTTTGAGTTTTCGTGTGAGTGTGCGCCAAAATTCTGTTTGTATGTGTTTGGTGGCATCGTGGCGAAACCCGTCGATATTAAATTTTTGCACCCAATCGAGTGCAATGTCGGTCATTTGCCCCACAACTTCGGGTTTTGAAAAATCGAGCGTAGGCAAAAATTCCTCAAACCATGTTGTAAATCGCTCGGTTTCCCAGCGGGCAATGTTTTTCGAGCCATCGGGCAATAGGAGCGGAGTGCTCCAATCGGGGTGTTCGATTATTATCGGATTTTCTTTGTACACGTGGTTTGCCACATAATCGAGAATTACATTTATACCGGCTTGGTGTGCATCGTGTATAAAAGCGTGAAATTGCGTGTCGGTGCCAAATCGAGTGTCGATTTTTTCAGAATCAAGGGGCCAATAACCATGATAACCGGCGCATTTTTGTTCGTTTTTTTCCTCTGCTTTGAGCGGATTTTGCACTATCGGAGAAATCCATATACTATTGATTCCCAATCTCTTAAAATACCCCTCTTTTAATTTTTGGTGTAAACCTTTTATATTTCCTCCGTGAAAACCAAGTTTTGCGTGCACACCAACTTCGTTGTTCACGGGCGTGTGTTGCGAGCCGTTATGAAATCTATCTATCAAGGCAAAATATATTACCTGTGCCTCTTTATCATCACGAGTGATTTGCGCACGGGCAGTTACGGCAGTATTAAAGTTGCTGCCTGTTGCTTTTTTGTGAGTTGCAAGCGGTATAAGCAAATCGTTTGACGCAGTAGTATTGTTGCAGGCAAATACCCGAATAAACGACCGGTTCATAGTTTTCGCTTCTTCGGGAATGGAAATAAATATGGTTTTATTATGCGTTCGAGTATGAGTTTTGTTGATAAGCGTATTTTCCCACAGCACAATATAATTAGTCATTGTACCGCGAATAGTAATTACGAGACTTTGCTCCAAATCTTTCAAAGGCTCAATAAAAAGTTCGTCTTTGCTGCTTGTAAAAGGCACTCGCAGCAGCGAATTGTAACCGCCATAGCCGTTTTCTATCACTTCGCCGTTAAGTGGGTCGTTAACCCACGCACCATTCACAATCAATTGATAGGAATAATTTCCGGGTTCAATTTCCAAATCGTACTGCCAACAATTATCTTTAAATTCAAAGTCGTGTCCTTTGGGGTTCCATGAATTGAAATCGCCGGCAATTTGCACCGTGTGCGCCATACCGTAAAATCGCATGGGGTGGATTATTTTTTTTGATTTTAGCAGCACGATTGATTGCTCCGTTCCGTCGTCGAACGTAATATCGAGAGTTGAAATGGGCTTAACTTTCTCACTGTCTGCAATATATAATGCAATTATATGATTTTTTTTATTTTCCCAAATTTCGATACCTTCTGAGCTTGCTGCAATAGTTTGTATGGTTTCGGGTTGCAAAATATAATCGCGCAGAAACACTTGCGTGAGTTTTAAATCAAGCGTTATGGGGGTAGCGAGTGAGTTTATTTTTGTTTTGTACATTTCAAATTTATTATTCATAAAACAATTAGTAAAACTTACAAATTTTGCAAGTTTTACTAATTCTTGCTATTGCTATTAAAAATCACGAACAAAGATATAATTTTTATTCAATAATTCAAAGATTTAAAAATTCAAATAGGGCAACCGCACGAAAATTGACAAATGTATAATCTAATGCGAAAGGCTGAAAGCCTTAATAACCCAGCCCAATGGCAACGCCCATTCATGTTCGGAAGATTGTAAAAGACTGAAAGTCTTTTATATACCAGCCCAACGCAAGCGTAGCGACACGTTGGGTAAACAATGAAGTATGGTATGTGCGCCTTGAAAAGGCAGCATAGATTATATTTTTCGTAAAATTTATTTTGCCTTTACAAGGCGTTTACAGGTATTTTACATTTCTTACCCAACGCGCCGCTACGCTTGCATTGGGCTGGGCTATAAATGGTTTTCAACCATTCGTAATGTGCAAAATGTAATTCAGACAACATTCAAAAAAATCAAATAGTCAAAATAGTCTTTTAATTTAATAGTCAAATTATTCTGCAAGCACACAACGCACTGAGTAGCCGTAACTGCGACCGCTTCTGCCCTCGACCGCGTTACCCTCTGGGAAGTACACGTCGTATGCGAGCGTCTCATCGTGGGGCGTACTGCTCCAATAAGCACCGAACACGCCTGTGGCGCGCAACTCTCCGGTATTGAAGAGGCGGTAGCCTGCTGCAGGAATGAAAAGAGAATTCCTACCACTGCCAAATTCCCTACCGGGTACACCATTTTTTGTTGTCCATGTATAAGTAGTACTTACAAGTGATTGCAATTCAGTTCGTGTAGGCACTCGCCAGCCGGCAGGGCATGGGTCGTTTGCTTTTTCCCAAGTAGTGCCACTTGATGTTGAGCTATCCCAACCACTTACATATCCTGTAGCTGCCCACGCTTTACGACAATTCCATTGATAGAATTTACCGGCACTTTCTGGTGAAGCGGCAAAAGTACCGGGTGTATCTACATTACAAGGCGCCCATTTTACACCGTTAATTACTACTGGAGTATTAGGGTCAACATACGATGAAATAGTAGAATTTGAATTTTGACTAAAAGATGTTCCGTTTACAAAAATTTCATTACCTCTGATTTCTATTGATGAGTTTGCGGGTATTTCGTATTCGGTACTTACTCCGTTTATATTTATTACTGTTTTTCCATTAAAAGTAGTAATGGAATACGCTGTATTAGAATTACAATAACATCCGTTTATTATGTTAATAGTACCTCCATTTTGCTGCCATTGATTTCCAACTTTTTCTATAGAATTAGCATACAATCTTCTCTCTTCTCCCGAAAGTTCTTTTCTTTCGTAACGAGTTAAAAATGGCACTTCTTCAAGTTTTCCTGTTACTGATTTATATCTTTGCGGTTCGTCACCTATTGCCCACATCGAAGTTGTTTCTATGAAATAATACTTTTTGCCATTACGATTGTAATAAGTGCCGTTACAATCATTACACGCAAATCCCACAGCTATATGTTCCGGTAAATTAATTAAAACAGCATCAAATCCAAACGTTTTCAATAAAGCTACCAATAAGAAAGCTTTATCTTCGCAATCACCGCCATTTTCCACCAGTGTCTCAATTGGGTGTTTGCAATAGTCTCCTCCACCATAGGCACTCATATCAGGGTCTGTTTTGTAAGGAGTTGATTGCTGAACAAAAGCGGTTAAATATTCCGCTAATTTATGTCCGGTATAGCCTGACACATTAGCATACTTATCTATATCTTCTGCTAATTTTTGTAAATAACGATGCCCTGTATGGTCTTCTACATATTCAGTATAGGGGTTATTCTTTTTTAAGCGACGGTAGTATTCATAATCACTTTGCTTGAAAGTGAATGTTTGTGTAAATAAATTGCCGTCATAAGTCCATTTGAAAGTACGTTCAATCTTTTCTTGTGCTGACAAGGTCAAAGAAAGAGAAACTCCCAGAAAAAATAAAAAAATATACTTTGCTTTCATGTTTTTCTATATAAAATGTTACTATTTTTTGCTCATTTCTTTTCGATAGCTTTGCAAGTTTTTCCTATCTTTTTGTACCAAACAGAACATTATTGTTCACATACGCACGAAAAAAAAGCGTGGTACTTTAATAGTATCCCGCTTTCAGAAGGTAATTTGGCGTAACCCGAGTAGAACAGAATAAGTAAAAAGCCCACGCCAAAAAACGTGAGCACTCTAACTTAAACTTTCTCTACTTTAAAATTGCCAAATTTTTTCCGAAAGAAAGAAAAACCTAAAATGCTTTTTCCAGTAAAATGTGCGTATTAATTACGCTTTTATTATCATAGGCAAATGTTTTTATAATTACACAAATGTATTAATTTTTAGAATATGTAAGCAATGTGTTTTTACACACTTTCCAAAACTTCCACATTAGCAAACCGCACAAAAACCTCCCCCTCAACAGTATCAATAGCAAGCCGCGCCCCCGCTTCAATTTTATTGCCAAGCATAAATTCCGCAACAGGGTCTTCCAAATATTTTTGAATTGCCCGTTTAAGCGGACGTGCGCCAAATCGAGGGTCGAAACCTTTTTCTACCAAGAAATCTTTTGTTTCCTGCGATAATTCTATGGTAAATTTGAGATTTGAAACCCGACTGAATAACTGCTGCAATTCAATATCAATAATGCAATTCAAATCTTCTTTCGACAAGGCGTTGAACCGCACCACATCGTCAATACGATTTAAAAATTCGGGTGTAAAGGCTTTTTTGAGTGCTTTGTCGAGCGTGGTTTTTGTATATTCCTGTAATTGTTCTTCGCGCGATTTTGCGCTGAAACCCAAGCTGCTGCTAAATTCGCTCAAATCTTTGGTGCCAATATTCGATGTCATTATAACAATGGTATTTTTAAAATCCACTTTTCTGCCGTAACTGTCGGTCAAATGACCCTCGTCTAACACTTGCAGCAAAATATTGAACACATCGGGGTGGGCTTTTTCAATTTCGTCGAGCAACACCACAGAGTAGGGCTTGCGGCGAATTTTTTCGGTCAATTGACCGCCTTCTTCGTAGCCCACGTATCCGGGAGGCGCTCCAATCAAGCGCGAAATTGAGAATTTTTCCATATATTCGCTCATATCTATGCGTACCAACGATTCTTTGGAATCAAATAAATATTCCGCTAACACTTTTGCTAACTGCGTTTTGCCCACACCGGTGGGACCCAAGAAAATAAACGAGCCAATCGGTTTATTCGGGTCTTTCAGTCCGGCGCGGTTGCGTTGAATTGCTTTTACGACACGTTTTATTGCCTCGTCTTGCCCCACAACGCTGTGTTTCAGCTCATCGTACATTTTCAGCAAACGCGAACCTTCTTCCTGCGCAATGCGTTTTACCGGCACACCCGACATCATTGCCACCACTTCGGCTACGTTTTCTTCGGTTACCGGCTCGCGATATTGTTCTAAATTGTTCTTCCACTGTTTGTTAGCTTCCTCAATTTGGCGAATAAGTTCTTTTTCTCTATCGCGCAAAGTGGCTGCACCTTCAAAATCTTGATTGCGTACGGCTATAACTTTTTCTTGGCGAATAGCCTCCATATCGGTTTCTAATTGCACAATCGAAGTTGGCACGTGCACATTTTGAATATGCACCCGCGAACCGGCTTCGTCCATGGCATCAATAGCTTTATCGGGCAGGCAGCGGTCGCTTATGTAGCGGTTTGTCAGGTACACACAGGCTTTTACGGCATCGTCGGTGTACGACACACCGTGATGTTTTTCGTAATGTTTTTTAATATTTTGCAGTATGTGAATAGTTTCGTCAACGCTGGTAGGCTCCACCAATACTTTTTGAAAACGGCGTTCCAAAGCGCCGTCTTTTTCAATTCCTTGACGATATTCATCGAGTGTGGTTGCACCAATACATTGAATTTCGCCACGAGCAAGAGCCGGTTTTAAAATATTCGCAGCATCAAGTGAACCCGAAGCTCCGCCTGCGCCCACAATTGTGTGAATTTCGTCGATAAACAGAATTACTTCTTTTGCTTTTATCAGTTCGTTCAAAATCGCTTTCATGCGTTCTTCGAACTGTCCACGATATTTTGTGCCGGCTACAATCGAAGCCACGTCAAGTATTACCACCCGCCGGTTGTACAACATTCGCGAAACTTGTTTGTTTACAATCCGCAAGGCAAGTCCTTCGGCAATTGCCGATTTTCCCACACCCGGCTCGCCAATCAAAATAGGATTATTCTTTTTGCGGCGGCTCAAAATTTGCGCAATGCGCTCAATTTCTTTATCACGTCCAATGATACTGTCGAGTTTTCCCTCTTCGGCGGCTTTGGTAAGGTCGTTGCCAAAATTGTCGAGCACCGGCGTTTCGGTGCGTTTTTGTTGCTGCGGCGCATTGGGCGCGTTTGTCGATTTTTGTGATTGGTCGCCTGTATTTTCGTCTTTAACATCAACAGCAGCGCGTGGTTGCCCCACTTGCAATTGCTCGCGTATAAGGTCGTAAGTTATATTTTGCATATTCATAATTTGTGTAGCTTGTGCATCGGAATCTTTCAAAATTGCCAACAGCAAATGTTCTTCGGAAATATTTTTATTTTTCAAAAACGCAGCTTCGAGAGAGATTATTTTAAGCAACTTTTCCACATTTTTTGAAACAGGAATAGTTTTTTGCTCCGGCACATAGAGCGGTTCGGGTTTGCGCAACGCGGTTTCAATTTCTTGCTTAATTTCTTTGGTATTGCAATAATATTTGTCGAGCAAATCGGTAGCTTTCGATTTTCCGGCACGCAACAATCCCAAAAATAAGTGGTCAACTTCTATGCACGAATTGCCCAAACGTATGGTTTCTTCACGGCTGTACGATAAAATATCGTGTAATTTTTCGGTAAATTCTTTGTTCATTTTTGTCTGAAAATTGAAAAATCAAAAATACACAAAAAATTGTAAATTGCAAATTGAAGTACGTAATTGGAGTGTGAAATTGAATATTATTGATTGATAATTTGCTTATAATCTATTTTCCGATTCCGCTATTTTCTCATAAACCCTCACATATGCCTCAACTCCCTGCGCCAATGAATAAAACCGTTGCGCCACACCATATAATTGTTCCGGCTTTACGTTAGAATTTTCCAAAATATAATCAATAGTTTTTTGATACGTTTCCGCCGAAAATTCATGCAAACAAGCACCTTGCGGACAGTGCTGCATAATCTGTTCCACATCGCCCACGCCTGTATTGCACACAAGCGGAATGCCCAAACCTAAAAGTTCGCCCATTTTTGTAGGCGATGATGCAATTTTTGAATACAACGGTTTTATAAAAAATAGCGACCAATTGCTTATGCCTGCATAGCGGGGAACATCTTCGCGCGAGGCTTTTACAATGCGTAATGCGGTTTTGGGAATAGAGTGTTTTTCTGCCAATTCATACAGCATTTCGGCATTGTCGGGAGTGATGCACAAAAAGCAGGAATTTGGATTGGTGCGATGTAATTGCGCAAAAAAATCGAACATTTCTTCGTTCATATACCACGTACCGAATGAGCCTAAATAACTCAATACGAATGTGTTATCGGCAATATTCAATTCTTGTCGCACAACTTGTTTTTTCTGTGGCGACCAGCGGCGGTAATCAAACAATTCCAAATCGGCGCAGCAGGGAATTACCGAAATAGGAGTGGAGCAATGATTGAAAATTTCCCATGAAAGCATTTCTTTTTTTCCGGCTTCGGTAAGGGTAATTATGTGTGAGGCGTTGGAAATATATTTTTTTTCAAGACTTTTGAAATGCTTATATATTATATTATATATGAATTTCTTTGTGTCCCAAATTTTACCGTCAATGCGTTCGTCAGCCCAAAAACCGCGCATGTCGAAAATCCATGGCAATTTATATTTTTTATTCAAATATACGCCCACCGATGCGGCAATATAACTGCGACAATGCACTAAATTTACACCATAATTTTGCACAATTTCACGGGCTTTTTTTTGCAAACATTGAATGTCATACATTGTGGAAATAATTGCAGGCGTTGCCGTATACGCTATTGAGTGCCACGTAATTCCGTTTTTTTGCAATAATTTTTCAATGTGCGCCTTTTTTTGTTCAAACACAGCAGGTTTTTCGCAACTCAAAATATGAATTTTGTAACCTTTTTTACTCAATCCCACAAGATAGGGAATTACTTGCGCTTGCCCCAAATTGTCGGTCATGCCGTCGTAGGAAATGTAAAGGATTGTTTTCATTGCATCGAAATTTTCGTAAAAGTACAAAACCTGCGGAAAAAGTCAAAATATTTTGACTTTTTCGGCAAGTTTTATCAGAATTTAATTTATATCGCTCTTCGATTGAAAATAAACTCCACGCATTTACCAAAAATTTTATTCCTAATTTCGTTTACATATTTCAAAAATTAGTACCTTTGTACAAATTATAAAAACTATGGCAACAATCACATTAGATTATAATCCGCACGATGTGCAGGCTCAGCAGTTTTTGGCTCAGATGCTTTCATCGGGTGCTTTCAGCACAAATACCGAAACGGAAGATTTTCGAGTACTCGAAAGTTATATGACACTCGAAGAATTTAGAAGAAGAGCAGTATTAAAAGTAAATAAATTTTATAAAGACAATGTTTTGATTAAACCCAAAACAAAGACTTCATATCATCTTGCCGATTTAAAAGGTTTAGGTAAAGGGCTTTGGGCAAAAGGTACTATTGATAGTTTTATTTCAAACGAAAGAGAATCATGGGATTGATAAAGGAATTATACAGTAAAAAGATTTTTCTTGACACAGCCCCGTTAATCTATTTTATGGAGGAAGAAAGTGAATTTTTGCCTCTTTTGAGTGATTTGTTTTCTTCTTCAAATAATTGCCGGTTTGTAACGTCTGTTATCACTTTATCGGAAGTTTTGGTTATGCCTTTGCGTGAGAAAAGAATGCAACTGGTGGAACAGTACAAAAATATACTTACGTTGGCGGGAAATATTGAAATATTCGATATAAACATACCAATAGCCGAAGAAACAGCTAAAATACGAGCAAATTTTCATTTTAAAACACCCGATGCAATACAACTTGCTACGGCAAAATATAGTATTGCGGACTATTTTTTTACGAACGATTATCGTTTGAAAACGTTTACCGATTTGAACGTGATTACATTGACAGATTTATAACAAAATAATTAGTAATTACCTAACTACCAATTAAAACCAAGTGCCAACAAGCACTTTATGATACATAAATAAGAAGACATTTACTTCATTTCTTGCTCTCCAAAAATTTGCCAGATTTAATAGAGAAAGAAGAACAAGTAAGCAATAAGTTAATATTCACGTAATGCGTGAGCTTGACTTATTCTATTTGTTCGGGTTAGGCAAATACCATGGAGAGCGGAAACAGTTAAGTTTCACGCTTTTTTTTATTGTCATTTTTTGAGGAAAAACAAAAACAATTATAAACCAATTAATTATTCAAATTATGAAGAGAATTAGATTTTTACCGAGCATTGCGCTTTTATGGTGTGCAATGCTGAATGTTCAAGCACAAGATGCTCTGAACGTTCACACAAGAAGCAGTATTCAAAGTACGAAACTTACAAACATTGCAAAAATAACATTTAGCGGTAGCAGTGTTCCATCTTTCGGGTCTTTTTCCGGAGAATTTATGTCTTTGCTTGATAGCGAAAAACCTTGAACTTGTTTCCTTGTCAACTCGCCCCTAAAACCTCTTCTCTAAAAATAATTTACAATTTGTAATTTACAATTTACAAAAAGTGTATCTTTGCACCATACCAAGACATGAAACATAATGCTAACCGCTTTACTTATTTCCGCTTTTCTTATATTTTTAAATGGTTTTTTTGTTGCTGCCGAATTTGCAATAGTTAAAGTAAGAGCTTCACAGATAGAGATTTACGCTCCAAAAAAAAGTTTGGCTCGTAAGATTGCTTTGCGCATACCCAAGCATTTAGATGCTTACTTGGCAGCCACGCAACTCGGTATTACAATAGCAAGTATTGGTCTCGGTTGGGTTGCCGAAGGGGCGTTTTTTGAACTGATTTCACGGGTATTCGCATCAATGGAGTTGGAAACAGTGCTTTCGAGCAGTACAATTCATAAAATTTCGTTTGCACTATCGTTTGGTTTGGTTACCTTTTTGCACGTAGTGTTTGGCGAATTGGCTCCAAAATCGCTTTCTATTCGTTATGCGCTTAGAATTACGCTTATTACGGCTATTCCGTTACAAGTTTTCTATTACATTTTTATGCCGTTTATTTGGTTGTTCAATGGTTTTGCCAATTTTTTGCTCCGGTTGGTAGGTGTGCGCAATCAGCATGAACACGAAACTCATTCTGAAGAAGAACTGCGCCTGCTTATTGGCGAAAGTCGAGAAGCTGAAAAAATTGATGCCAATGAATATGAGTTGATACAGAATGTATTTGAATTTGATAATTATACGGTAAAACAAATACTGGTACCACGGACTCAAATATGCGCTGTGCCAATAGAAACAACTGTCAATGAAATGATAGAGCAATGTTTGGAAGAAGGGTTTACACGAATACCGGTGTATGAAGACACTATTGATAATATAAAGGGAATAATTCACGTAAAAGATTTGTTGAGACTCGTTCAAAATCCCGAAAAAACGCTGAAAGATGTGTTACGCCTGCCATTTTTTGTGTCTTCCAACAAACGAATTGTAGATTTGCTGCGGGAATTTCAACGTACCCAAACGCAAATGGCAATAGTTGTAGATGAATATGGCGGAACGCTCGGAATAGTTACACTTGAAGATATTGTTGAAGAATTGGTGGGCGAAATTCACGATGAATTTGACGAAGAAGAAAAAGCAATTGAGAAAATTAGTGAACGGGAATTTACTATTTGCGCCCAAACCGATATTGTGGAACTCAATCGTTCCTTACCTTTTCCATTGCCTGTGAGCGGCGAATATCAAACACTTTCGGGGTTATTAATCCAGCAATTCGGCAAAATTCCCGAAGTAGGCGAAAAAATTATGCTTGATAAATATACAGTAACTATTACAAAGAAAAATAGAAATGTAATTACGCATATAACTTTGGAAATAGTGAATAATGGAGGGACACAGAATAATTGAATAATTGATTCCTAACCCCTAATTCCTAAACTCCTAAATAAAAAGTACTGTTGGTTTAGACGGCATACTGTATATGCTTGGTTTTAGAGATAGGGAAGTGGATTAAAAAACTACAAACTCGTAATAAATTGCAGAATTTGCGCCAAGCTATTATCATCGCCGTTTTTCATAGTCAAAACCATTTTTGACGTCATTGATGAACTTTCGCTTGAAATCAAAAGCGATTTAAACGGCATGGTTGCAGCAAAATTTTCGCCAAACAACAAATCTAAATACATGTTTGCTCGCTCAGGGTAGGTTGCAAAGTCCAAATTCAAGAACAGACTGAAATCATCGTCGGTTGATGAGGCAAATTCATTGTTCAACGTGTTTTCAAAACCTCCGGCAGCGAGTGCCGCAAGAGCATTTTTGTCAGTAGCTATCATAAATGTATTGTGGTACACGGCTACAAAAAATGGTATGCCGCTACCTTTCGAGAAATCATAATAGGGCACAGAGGCATTTATTTCAAAATCGGCAAATTTTTGTTGCAATAATGTATTGATTACGCCTTCGTTTTTAACTGACGCAACTGCCACAATCAGAGGAACTTCTCCTTCATTTTCTTTTTGTACCAAATCGTAGAACGATACAAGGAAATCGCCTCCAAACGACGACAAAATTTCGCCTATCGAAAATTCTAACTCTTCCTCCAATTCTTCGGTAAGTTCCAAAAATTCCGGTATATTTTGCAAATATGCAAGCGTTTTTTCGATATCGAAAGAATAATGAGCAGCGAGCATACTTGTTGCGTGGGCAAATTGCAGTAATTCATTCGAAAAACGTTCTTTCGAGAAATTATTTGCCAGCAGGTAATTTTCAAGTTGTTCGTTGAGCACAAACGAATAATTAATTTCAACTTCGTTTTTCTTAAAATCCACATCTACAGTAAAATAATTATTGTGTAAATCGGCTTCGCTCAAATCCTTATACATTCCCTTGTACGCTGCGAGCATTTCCGAAAAATCGGTGCCGAAAGATTTTAAATTTTCCAAAAACGGCGTTGTTGAAATAAAAATACCTATATCGTTTTTGTTTTTGCAAAATGTTTTAAAGTGCTCATTATCAGCAATTGACTCACTTTTCGGTAGAGTTGTGAGATAGTTTACAAATGCTGCCGAAGTTGCTTTGTTGCGAGTTTCCGACGAAACCACGAGCATTGTGTTGTTTTCCAAGACAATCCATGTGTGGTATTCTTCGGCATAAAACCGCTGTTTACCTTCTGCTTCAAAATTTTCACTCAACTTTGTTTCTACAAATTCTTGCGCTTGTTTTTGATTTTTCAACGGAATATTCGCACAAACGTAACTATTTTCATTGTGCATAACGTAGAAAACGAACACATCACTTTTCAAATCAATACCGGTGTTGGCAGGATTTTTCACAAGTTCTCGCAAAACGGGAAATTCATTGAGCATACTCTCGTTTTTCAAGGCATCAATGTCTTTTAATTGCGCTTTTTTAGCTAGCGAAGACACATCAAAAGCTGCAATTACAGCCGACTTCGCAGGAATTAACAGCGTGTTTTTCGACGATTGTGTACACGAAACACAAAAAATAATGCTCGCAAGCAAAAAGAAAAGTAGTTTTTTCATGATAATTAGGAATTAGGGGTTAGGAAATAGGTATTATAATATTTGTAGATATTCATTGATATTCGATTGATATTCATTGATAAATGCTTTGCGATAAATGCCTGCGGCGATAAAATTTATCGTGCAAAGCACATTTATCAGCGGAGCGTTTTATTTATTTTATCTATTTATTTTGTCTCGTGTCTAACAGTCTTATGTCTAAATTTGTCTAATCGCACAAATATAGTATTTTTGCCGAATAAAACGACAGAATAATGAAATATTTACTTGTAGGATTGGGAAATATTGGCGAAGAGTACGAAAATACGCGTCATAATATCGGTTTTAAAATTGTTGAAGCTATTGCAAAAGAGCACAATGCCACGTTTCGCTTGGATAGATACGCATTTGTTGCCGAAATAAAATATAAATCCCGTACAATTATATTGCTAAAACCCACAACCTACATGAATTTATCTGGAAAAGCGGTGCAATATTGGCTGCAAAAGGAAAATATACCGGTTGAAAATATGCTTGTGCTGGTCGACGACCTTGCATTGCCGTTTGAAACCATGCGCATGAAAGGCAAGGGGAGCGACGGCGGGCACAATGGTTTGAAACATATACAGGCAACTTTGGGACATGCAAATTATGCACGTCTGCGTTTTGGCGTTGGCAATGATTTTGCACAAGGACAACAAATAAATTTTGTGTTGGGAGAGTGGGGTAGAAGCGAGCAAGAAAAACTTCCGGCACTTATATCGAAATCTCAGGAGGCTTCGTTACTGTTTTGCACACAACCTTTGGAGCGAGCAGTTGCGTTTACAAATCAGAACAACAAATAGCTTTTTACAAAAGTAAACAAAGAAAAATGCTGCAAATTGCAGCATTTTTTATATGCAAAAGAATTACTTTTGTAAACATTTACATTTGTAATATTATTATGAATATTCGTTATTTTATATGATTGTAATAGTCATAAAATCAATCAATTATAATTATTGTCTTTAACATTACTTTAAGTGAAATATAAAGAATTGAGCTAAATTGTTGAAAATCTGATGTTTTATACATATTAAAGCATTAAAAACCAATTAATTACTATGTGTTTTATAGAAAATGCTTTAAGTAAGTTATTGCACAGTCAAAAATTGGCTTGAAAAGCCTAATTTTCATAACCGCATACGAGCGAAGCGTTGTTTGCGGAACATAGAAAAGTTCTACCTTTCAGGTAGTTATAATGGTGTTAGCTCAACCGTAGGTTATACCTACGGTTATGAAAATTAAGCCCATTCGGGCTAATAAAAAACAATCAAAATAAAACCTGTTGCAAAATGTAAACAATTACAAAAACCCACACAAAAACAATAAATTTACAAATGTTAATTCGTAATAATTACAAAAGTAAACAAATAATGTATTACATTTGTAACCACAAAAAATTACAAAAATGAACCAAGATATTGCCGATAGATTACAAATAATTTTAAATCAAAAATCGTTAACCGCTTCGCAGTTTGCCGAAGAGATAGATGTGCAGCGTTCAAGCATTTCGCACATAATTTCTCGCCGGAGCAAACCAAGCCTTGATTTTATAGAAAAACTCTGCGCTCGATTTCCCGATATTGATATTTCGTGGTTTATTTCGGGGAAGGCGGCAACGGTCGTTTCGAGAGCCTCAACGACCGAACAAACGCCCCTACAATACGATTTATTCGGTCAACCTGTTGTTGAGCCGCAAATATCGCAATCTCAGGCAGCTCAAATTCCGGTGCAACAAGTGCCGCAAACACCGCAAGCACCCGAAAAACTGCTTGTAGAAAAGAACATTGTGAAAATTATAACGTTTTTTAGCGATAATAGTTTTCAGGAATTTGTGCCGGAAAATTTGGGGCTGATTTAGAACGCAGATGACACGGATAACGCAGATTAACACAGATTTTTATATCGCTGAATTTTATCTGCGTCAATCCGTGTCATCTGCGTTATCCGCGTTCTATCAACTCTTTTTAATAATCTCAACAACCGCCCGTACTCGCTCGTCCATAGGAGCTTCGCCGTTAATCCAATGAATGTGAATACCACGGCGTTCCATTCCTCTGAACCATGTCATTTGACGTTTGGCAAATTGGAATATGGCGGTAAGTAATTCTGTTTCAAATTGTTGTTGCGTTATTTTTCCTGTGATTAAGAGCGTTGTGTATTTGTATTCCAAACCGTAATACAGCAATTGTTCTTCGGTAACGCCTTGTGCCATAAGGGTTTTTACTTCGTCTATCATTCCTTCGTGCAGGCGTTTTGCAAAACGTTCTTCAATTCGCTTGCGGCGCACATCGCGGCTTACGTCAATGCCGATAACGATAGGAGTGTAGGGGGCTTGTAAAATGCGGTGGCTGAGCGGAGCCGAAGCCACATTTTGCTCATACCGAGCAATTTCCAAAGCCCGAATCAGCCGTTTTTTTGAATCAATATCGGTGCTGTTGTGCAGGGTTTTGTAACTTTTGAGTTCGGCAACCAATTCCTCGAATGATTTTTCTTCGCATTGCTTGCGAAATTCTGCATCTTCGGGAACTTTGTGCATAGCATAATTTTTTACAATTGCTTCGACGTACATTCCTGTTCCGCCGCACAAAACCGGCAGTTTGCCCCGTTGTGTAATATCATTATACGCCTGCAAAAAATCTTCTTGAAATTCAAATACATTATACATTTCGCCTGCGTTGCGAATGTCTATTAAGTGGTATGGAATTGTAACACTTCGCACAATATAATCGTCCAAATCTTTGCCTGTGCCAATAGTCATGCCTCTGTACACTTGGCGGCTGTCGGCACTGATAATTTCGCCATTGAGCTGGTGGGTAACGAGGGCTGCTAAGCGGGTTTTTTGGCTGGCTGTTGGTCCTATTATTATGGGTAAAAAGCCCCCTAAATTAGCTGCGCTGAGCTCGCAAGCTCGGTTCCCCTTAGGGGGACTTGGAGCAGCTTGTGGTATATCAAAATTGTTCATTACATTTTATTTTTTCTGTTCCATTCTAAATTGTACAGGAAGTTGAAAATACGAAGCTACAGCCACACCATTACTACTTGCCGGTTTCCATTTCGGCATTGATTGTACTAATTGTACTATACGTATAGCTTCTGCATCTAAACTTGGGTGTACTTTTTTTACTACCCGTACATTGGCAATAGTACCATCGGTTTTTACCACAAATTCGACTATAACCATACCTTGTATATTTGCATCTTTTGCATCTTGTGGGTAGTTTATATTGTCGTTTATAAATTTCATCAATTCTGTCATTCCGCCGGGGTATTGTGCTTTTATGTCGGGGTAGCGTTCTACATATTCTTGTTCAACAGGTCGTGAGAGTGGGGGTTCATCAATATGAATTGGGAATCCATCATCAACATATATATCGTCATCATCAGTTATACGAGCTTTAACAACTCCTTTGTTAGAATCTAAACGGAAAATTCGGGGAGTTTCCATATTGTAAAGATTTCCCTCATCAAGTTTAACCCAATAAACGCCATTTTTATCTTTTACGCTAACTTGTAAGTCAGAATTATAGCAAGGTTCTTTAGAAGGATAACAACCGCTACACCGCACTTTTCTAAGGTTAACATAAGCAACCGTGTCAATTTCAAATGTTTTTGTGTCTAATCCTGTAAAAGTTTGATTATCTATATACACGTGGTTTTTGTCTTTTGCTATTGTGAAATATCTGTTAACAATCACTTTTACTATTTCAAAAGTAGCTGCATCAGCACCTTTTATTTCACTTTCTTGGAAAAATACTCGGTTATTGCTAATCACATATGTAGGGCAAAAATCTCCTAAAAAGCGGTAGTTTTTTGGCAAAGAATACATTAAAGGAGTACCTCTGTAATATATGCCAAATCTATCAACAGCGTAATTTTCACATTCGAGTACTTTAAAAGTAGTAGGGTCTGCACCACCTATTATTCGTTTGCCGTCATAATAAACATAGTTCTTATCTTTAATATAATCCCATCCTTCAAGTATTTCAACACTATTGTGGTCTGCACCTATTATTCGTTTCCCTCTATAATACACGTAATTTTTGTCTTTTGCATACCAAGTGCCATAATTACCTTTTTTACATTTTATCACTTTAAAACTTGGATTATCTATACCAACTATTTCAATAAAAGAAAGTTCCCCACCACAATTTCCTCCCACAACTTGAAAATACCATTTTCCATTTTCCATTTTTACATATCCTTCATCGTACACAATAGGCGAAGAAAATCCCAATACCGAAACCAATAAAAACAATACAATTAGAATATTTTTCATAACTTTTGGTGTTTTGCATTTGTCTTGTGTCTATAAATCTAAAAATCTTATCTGCAAAGATGAGTTTCATTTTTTTATTTTGCAAAGGAATTTTAAATAACTTTTGGTAGCGAACAAATTTAAGGGGGACATTGTGCCCAATTCAATTTATTGATTACTTAGAGTCTGTTTAAATTTTATTTAATTCTTATTCTTCGTGTCTTTTTGTCTTCGTGCCTTCGTGTTGGTTGCTGAGCCTGTCTAAGTATTATTTTTTTAAGCGCAAGCGCATTTTTAGTGAACACGAAGACAGAAAGGCATGAAGACACGAAGTTAATTTATTGGACTAATTCATACTATTTGTTTTTGATTAAAATTTAAACATCTTCTTACTTACGAAAAAAAATACTATCATTGCACCCTAAAACAAAAAACATTTATGTTCAACAAAAAAATTATCAGTTTTATAGCATTGCAACTGTTTCTGACTACCCTTGTGGCTCAGAGAAGTTTGCCTGTTTATTTGGACGATGCTCAACCCATTGAAAAACGGGTGGAAGATGCTTTGTCGCGTATGACTTTGGAAGAAAAAGTCAAAATGGTACATGCGCAGTCGAAATTCAGTTCGGCGGGAGTTCCTCGTTTGGGTATTCCCGAAAATTGGATGTGCGATGGTCCTCACGGCATCCGCGCCGAAGTATTTTGGGACGAATGGACTCAAGCCGGATGGACAAACGATTCCTGTACGGCATTTCCCGTATTGACCTGTTTGGCAGCAACTTGGAATCCCGAAATGGCGGCTTTGTATGGGAAATCTATCGGAGCGGAAGCGCGTTATCGGAATAAAAATGTGTTGTTAGGTCCCGGTGTTAACATGTACCGCACACCCTTGAATGGACGAAATTTTGAATACATGGGCGAAGACCCGTATCTGGCTTCCCGCATGGTAGTTCCTTATGTGCAGGGCGTTCAGGAAAATGGCGTTGCTGCCTGTGTTAAGCATTTTGCTTTGAATAATCAGGAAACCGACCGCCATTTGGTAAATGTCAATGTGGACGACCGCGCCTTGTACGAAATTTATTTACCGGCGTTCAAAGCCGCCGTTATTGAAGGTAAAGCCTGGGCAATTATGGGTTCCTACAACCGTTACAAAGGGCAATGGTGCAGTCAAAATAAATATCTTTTGAATGATATTTTGCGCAACGAATGGAAATTCGACGGCGTAGTAATTTCCGACTGGGGCGCTGTTAACAACACAGAACACGCCATTTATCACGGATTGGATATGGAATTTGGCACCTGGGGGGTCGATGGCTATAATCAGTTTTATTTGGCAAATCCTTTTCTCACTTTGCTAAAATCGGGACAGGTACAAGAAGCCGAATTAGACAAAAAAGTGCGAAACATTTTGCGATTAGCTTTTCGTACGACAATGGACAGGAACCGTCCTTTTGGTTCGTTTGCCTCGCCCGAACACAGTTTGGCAGCCCGGCAAATTGCCGAAGAAGGTATTGTTTTGTTGAAAAACGACCGTCAAATTCTGCCGTTGAATTTGGAACAGACAAAAAAAATCCTGATTGTCGGCGAAAATGCCATTAAAATGATGACCATTGGTGGCGGCAGTTCTTCCCTGAAAGCCAAATATGAAATTTTGCCTTTGGAAGGAATCAGGAATAAAATCGGTTCGGCAGCTTCGGTGGATTATGCACGAGGCTATGTGGGCGAAAAAACCGCTGAACAGGACGGGCTGACTGCTGCCGACATTATAGACCACCGTTCGCCGGAAGAATTGATAGCCGAAGCTCGCAAGAAAGCCAAAGAAGCCGATATGGTAATTTTCATCGGCGGTTTGAACAAACACGAAGGACAAGATAGCGAAGGTAGCGACCGCAAAGAATTAGGTTTGCCTTACGGACAGGACAATCTCATAGGCGAACTGGCAAAAGCCAACAAAAACTTGGTAGTGGTTATTCTTTCGGGAAATGCCGTGGCAATGCCGTGGGCGAATGAAGTACCCGCAATTGTACAGACATGGTATTTGGGCTCGGAAGCAGGAAATGCGCTGGCAAATGTGCTAACCGGCGAAGTTAATCCGTCGGGTAAATTACCTTTCACTTTTCCTGTTAAATTGACCGACGTAGGAGCGCATGCCGCAGGCGATTTTCCCGGAAAAGACGGCGAACAGGTGTATCGCGAAAGTATTTTTGTAGGCTACCGATGGTTCGATAAAAACAAAATCAAACCTTTGTTTCCTTTCGGACATGGATTGAGTTACACGCAATTCACATACGGAAAACCCGTAATTTCAGCTAAAACACTGAAAGCAAACGAAATACTGACTGTGAGCATTCCGGTACGCAACACGGGAACGAAAACCGGCAAAGAAGTCGTTCAACTATACATCGGCGATGAAAAATCATCTTTGCCTCGTCCGGTAAAAGAACTAAAAGCATTCCAAAAAATAAATTTAGCTCCCGGCGAAGAAAAAACCGTAGAATTTAAAATATCCGTAAATGATTTGCAATTTTTCGACGACCGCAAGCACGAATGGGTCGCAGAACCGGGGAAATTTACGGTGTATATTGGCGCTTCTTCGGGTGATATTCGAGCGAGTGTGGGGTTTGAGTTGAAGTAAAAAATTTAACGGGGAATATATGGTAGGTAAAGAGTTAGTGGCAATGCGTAGGCAGTAGTACAGCGGGACAACGAAACAAGAAAACTAAGAATTTTTAAAAAATAATAAATTTCAAAATATGACAGACAAACAACACCCCAAAAGTCACATAGGAATTATGTTATCAAGTACATTTTCGGACTTGATTGAAGAACGAGATAATGCAAAGGATTTGCTAATCAAATATGGTTTTTTCCCAAACATAATGGAAAATGATTCCGCTAAATCAGACGAAGATGTTATTGAATCGTCGCTCAATAAGGTGCGAAACTCTTCTGTGTACTTTGTAATTATTACTAAAAAATATGGGACAATTTACAAAGATGCCAATCGTAATCCTAACGAACTTTCTTTGACAGAGCTTGAATTTGACGAAGCTGTAAAACTTAATCGTCCTATTTACCTTTTTATTATGGGGAGTTATAAAACATTTGAAGAAAATATAGAAACTGACGAAACAAAGAAAGAAAAACTTAAAAAATTCAAAGAGAAGGCAAAAGGGGGTTCTGGAGTAGCCAGAATATATGCTGACTTTAACAATATTGATGAATTTAAAGAAAAACTACAACTATCATTAGCAGATGTTCAGAAAAAAAATGCCAATAATTCAAATTTATATGATGGAGAAATCGAAAAAAAATTAGAAGAAAGGATTGATTTTTTGGAAAAAAATATTTGTGGAGGTTTTAAACTTGATAAAAACTATATGGGTATTATTATGCCTCGTGTAGGAGATAAAAAATACAAAATATATGTGTACAAAGAGTTCACTCTCTTAAAACCAAATGAATCAATAAGATGTCGAGTACACATAAACAATAAGCAAAAAATAGAGAATCCCTCATTAAACAAAGAGGATTTAAATTTATCTGCATATATAGCTCTTTCAAAAGATGGAAAATTTAGTAAATGCGAAAAAATAGATGAGATAAGTATTGGAGAAGAATATTTGAAATTTCAACTCCATTTTAAACAAGATAAGCGCAATAAAAATGTAAAAATAGAAAAAGGAGGCACTGTTGCCATATTTTACACTTATGATGTTAATTGTACACATTATGGCAATGAATTGGTTAGAAAAACCTCTGTATTTACAGAATCTGACTTAATGTGTGAACTTGTATATCCCAAAAAGAATGAAGAATGCTATGACTTTACATTTGTTGAAAGAAATGAACAGATAGAATTAGACACTAAAGATAGTACGGAGTATTCAGAAAAATCTATTTTATATGATGTACAGGAAAGTGAATCGTTTAAAGAAATACTTAATAGTCTATTCCCTAAAGAAAAAAAATACTGTTATCGTCAAATAGATTATCAGAAATGTTTAAAAGGCAGAAATAAACCGTTACAAGAAATTTATGCTTTGGTTGCTGAATGGAATTTTATTCCTTTTTTTACTGACCCTGATATGTACTTAACAATGGAAAGATATATCAACGATGGGTCACCAAGTGGTTATACCAAGATACACAATACAGACGAAAAATATACTCCGTATTCTAAAAAAACAGCGGAATTTGATATTATTGGAGTTTCAACACAAGGCAATTGCACTGATTATGGTCATAAGCCAGAATGGTTAGACGAAAAAGAAATACTAATTCACCCTGAATATAATAACTGTTCTTTTGTAAGAAACAAAGTATCGACTCACACTGTTATTCCAACAGCAAGTTCAAGAACAGTTTTTATATCCGACAAAAAATGTTATGCAAAATTGCAATACAATAATTTAATAGGAAGATTAGAACGAGTGTTTACACCAGATAAAATAGATAATGCAGTAAAAATTTCAGAAATATTAAAAGAAAAATTTGATGATGGTGTATTTTCAAAGGATTTATTCTTCTTGCCAGAAAGTTTTGGAAGAATTATTGATTTTGGCAGCAACCATAAAGCTGAGTTTGAAAAGCAGTATTTAGGTATGATTATTCGTGATTATACTCCATATCCAAATAAAGATATTAAAGATATTCAATGGCGATTAATCCCTTCATTTTCTTTGTTTTCAGAAGAATATAAAGATGCAGATTTTTCAAAGTCAATTCTTGAATTACTCTTTGATTTCAGAAATGATATGCAATTAAATTACGAAACTTTTTTGCTTGAAAAGATAATAAAACCAGTATTTAAGTTATATTTTGAATTACTAATAGAGACAGGTTTACACATAGAAGGACATTCTCAAAATATATTATATTTGATTTCTATTAATAAAAATAAATTAGATGTAATTGGTGCTGTTATTCGTGATTTTGAATCGTTTGATAAGGACACAGCAATTCTTGAAAAACGGGGTTTATATTCAGAATTTAGAAATTTAAAAGAAAAAATAAATAATCCTGATACGGAAAAATATATAAAAAGAAATAGTTTTTTATTCGATTTTAAATTAGGCGAGTATTTGATAACACCTATTTTAAACCATTCTTGCAAATTTAAAAAAGATTTTGATAAGGAAGGTATCATTAAAAAAATAAAAGAATTTAACAAACAATATATTGAACAACTCGAAAAACTATCTCCAAATTTTTACCCTCAAGGCAAATGGTGGTCATACGAAAATGTGGAAATTGACAGGAGCAAAGATGATAGACCTTGGGTTGAAAATAGTAAAGAGAAAAATAATGAGCCACCGAAATATAGGTAAGAAATGCCCTCAAGCCTCTGCTGCCGCACGATTGTATCGCGTGATAGCATAACTCAACCTATATTTTCTTTTCTTCATCTTTCATCATTTGCTACACACTACCACGCGATACAATCGTGCGGCAGTAGCGCGGCGGTTGATAGAAAATACAAATAACACCTTTTAACTTGCTTGTAATTTCAAAAATAAAACTATCTTTGCAATGTGATTTTTTCACAAAAATATAACAAATCTGTGAAATTTGAACAATAAAAATAATGAGTAAAAGCGTTGAAAATAAGATTTTTAAAAAGATAAAAAATCACAAGCGAGGAAAAATGTTTTTCGCTGATGATTTTGCGTTGCTCGGCTCGGCAGTTTCAATACGGCAAGCGTTACAAAGTTTGCAAAAATCGGGTTTGCTCGTGCGTGTCGCCACAGGCGTTTATTGCTACCCGAAAATCAATAAATTCGAGTGGTTGGACGAAAAATATCTTTTGCCGTCTATTGACGAAATTGCTCACGCTATTGCCAAACGCGACAAAATCCGCATTGTGCCGACAGGCGAATATGCCCTCAATGCGTTGGGACTTTCCACGCAAGTAGTTATGAATGTGGTGTATATAACCGACGGTGCGCCACGTCGTATAAAAGTTGGCGAGGGAAAAGGAATTTTATTTAAACACACTTCGGAAATACGGCGTTTGTCGTTTAATTCTGAATTGTTAATGCTGATTGATAGTGCTTTACGAGAAATTGGCGAGGGGAAAGTACGACCGCACGAATTAGAAATTATTAAAGAAAAATTAAAATATGTAACTCAAAAAGACATTGACCGAGACATTGATTTAATGCCGATTTGGGTGCGAGAAATTGTGTTAAATTTATGGAACTCTTAAAATTACAGGAGCAAGAAAGAGCGGAAGTTTTTAGGCAAATCGGCAAGAAAATAAACTTAAACGAGGTTGCCGTTGAAAAAGATTGGTGGGTTACAACCGTTTTGCGTGCGTTGTTTGCGTTGCCTTACGCTGAAAATCTATCGTTCAAAGGCGGGACTTCGTTGAGCAAATGTTACAATTTAATTGAGCGGTTTTCGGAAGATGTTGATATTGCGATAAATAGAGAATATTTCGGATTTATCGGCGACACATTTACCATTAGACAAATCAGTAAAAACCTGCGAAAAGCGACTTGTAAATTTACTCGTGATAATTTACAGTTTGATTTGGTTAGACAAATGGAGGCAGACGGTATTCCTGCGGAATTATTTACTGTAAAAATGAATATCACACCAATTACGACCATTGACCCCGAAAAAGTTTTTGTGGAATACAAATCTGTTTTCAACGCAAGTCCGTACATTAAAAATACGGTCATTTTGGAAATTGGCGGACGTTCGATGAAAGAACCGTTACAAAAAGTTGAAATTCAGTCATTTGTTGATACTCATTTTCCACAGGCAAATTTTGCTAAGAAATCGTTTGAGGTTAATTCCGTTGCGCCGGAATGCACATTTTTAGAAAAAGTTTGTTTGCTGCACGAGGAATTTTCCAAAGCAAACGAACAAGTGCGAGTAGAAAGAATGAGCCGACACATTTACGATTTGGCGAAAATGATTGATACGCCGATTGCTGAAAATGCGCTGAAAGACAAAGATTTATTTCAATCAATAGTTGCGCACCGCCGTATGTTTATCGCAATGAAAGATTTTGATTATGACACACTTAACCCGACAACAATTAACATTATTCCACCCGAAAGCGTAATTGATTTATGGAAAGAGGATTACGAAAAAATGCAACGGACAATGATTTTCAGAGAAACATTGACATTTAGCGAGATAATAGACAAAATTACTGACCTAAATAAAAAAATAAGAGAGATAGGTTCGTGAATAAAAACTGCCCATAAAAACTAAGGCTTAAATGCAATGCAGCGTAGCGGAGTCGCGATTTAAGCCTTAGTTATTAGCAACAATTTTAAAACATTAAAACAATTATATAAATATCACAATTATGAATAGAAAAATCAGAGGAACACTTCTCATGTTCATATCAACGTGCTTGATGGCAGGCGCACAAACACTGAACTCCCCCGGCGGGAAATATCAAATGAACTTTTCGCTATCCGGCGATGGCGCACCGATTTACACATTGACTTATAAGGGAAAAGAGGTTATTAAACCAAGTAAATTGGGATTGGAACTTGCTCCTGAAGACAATCTTTACAGCGGTTTTCAAATTACAAACACCCGGACGGCAGCTTTCGACGAAACATGGCAGCCGGTTTGGGGCGAAACGCGGAACATCCGCAACCACTACAATGAATTAGCGGTTACGTTGAATCAACCGGCAACCGAG